>DATMAW010000001.1:0-10297 GCA_035559715.1 Gemmatimonadales bacterium
TGTCACCGCCGGCACGCCGAAACGGTCCTGACCACGCAGTTCGCCGGAGCGGTGCGCGGCCGGGCGCTCGCCGTGGTCCTCTTCGATCTCGATCACTTCAAGCAGGTGAACGACAAGCACGGCCACGAGGCCGGAGACGAAGCGTTGCAGGTGTTCGCCCGCGTTCTGACTCGGACCACGCGCCGCATGGATCTATCCGCCCGATTCGGCGGTGAGGAGTTCATCTCCATCCTTGCAGATGCGCGCATGGAGGAAGCGATCGTGTTCGCCGAGCGGGTTCGACGTGAGCTGGCCCAGCATCAGTTCTCCTTCGGCACGGTCACCGTGAGCGCCGGCGTCGCCTCCTACCAGGACGGGATGGGATCGTGGGAGCTGCTCATTGCGGCGGCCGACAGAGGCCTGTACGCCGCAAAGGCGGCGGGTCGCAACCGCGTGATGGCCGCTGACCGAATGGGCCCGCCGCTCAAGCCGCCCGCCCCAACCCGCGCTCCCGTCCCGGCGGCCGCAACCGCGAAAGAAGCCGGAGCCCGCGGCGAATCGGTCCTGGTGGTGGACGATGATCTCGACGCGGCACGCGCCGTGGTTCGGGTTCTGGAGCGCGCAGGGTACCGCGTCGAGCAGTCCGACGACCCGATTGACGTCATTCGCCGGTACGAGGGTGGTGAACGGCCGCACGTGTTGATCACGGACGTCATGATGCCGGAGATGAGCGGCCTCACCCTGGTTGATCACCTCATTGGGCTCGATCCCACCATCCGCGTCGTGTACATGTCAGGCTATGTCCAGCGCCCGGTCTCATGGGCAGGGTTCCCCGGGAGAATCGTTGCGTTCCTCGAAAAGCCGGCGGAGATACACGACGTGCTGAGCACCGTGCGCTCCGTGCTCGATCGGCACGTGGCGTAGTCCCTTCACTCGCGGCTCGGTGCTCAGTACGCCATCTTCACGAGTGCCCATGGCCGGAGACATGCCCTGAGGTCGCGGACCAACCGGAGTCGAGCGCAATGATCAGAACCATCTTCCCGAACACCGGGCGCTCATCCGTCCAGGCCAGGCTTTACGACGTCTGTATCGTCGGTTCCGGGGCGGGCGGTGGCATGGCCGCGCACGCCCTCACACAGGCCGGGGCGGATGTCGTCATGCTCGAGGCGGGCCCCATGTGGGACAACGCCAGAGACTCGGCGATGTTCACCTGGCCATACGAAACCCCGCGGCGCGGCGCTGCCACGGATGCGCGCCATTTCGGTGAGTTCGACGCGGGGCTTGGTGGATGGTCCTTGCCTGGTGAACCGTACACCGTGGCGCCGGGACAGCAGTTCGATTGGTTTCGCCTGCGAATGCTCGGCGGGCGCACCAACCATTGGGGCCGGATTTCGCTGCGCTGGGGACCCGACGACTTCCGGCGCAAGAGCCTCGACGGCCTGGGCGACGACTGGCCCATCAGCTACGACGATCTCAAACCGTACTACGATCGCGTTGACCGGCTAATCGGGATCTTTGGCAGTCACATTGATCTGCCCAACGAGCCCGATGGCATCTTCCAACCGCCTCCCCGGCCGCGCTGCTACGAGCTCTTGATCAAGCGCGCCTGCGACCGGCTGCGGATTCCTTGCGTCCCTGCCCGCCTCTCCATTCTCACTCGCCCCCTCAATGGCCGGCCGGCGTGCCACTACTGCGGGCAATGCAACCGCGGTTGCACCACCAACTCGAATTTCTCCTCGCCTAACGTGTTGATCTTCCCGGCCCAAGCAACGGGCAGACTCACGCTGATCACCAACGCGATGGCCCGCGAGGTCGCCACGGACCAAACGGGACTCGCCACCGGCGTGGTCTACATTGACAAGGCCACGGGACGGGAAGAGCGCGTTCGCGCGCGGATCGTCGTGCTCGCCGCCTCCGCCTGCGAGTCCGCGCGCATCCTCTTCAACTCGAAGTCGTCCCGCTTTCCTCATGGCCTCGCCAACTCGAGCGGCGTCCTCGGGAAGTACCTCACGGACACCACGGGGACGGACGTCCAGGGCTTCATTCCGGCCCTGATGGACGGCGTGCCACACAACGAAGACGGCTCGGGCAGCGGGCACCTCTACATGCCCTGGTGGTTGGACAACAGGCGGCTCGACTTCCCGCGCGGCTACCACATCGAGATCTCCGGTGGCCGCCGCGTGCCGGGCGCCGGATTCATGGGCGGCATCCATCGCTATCCGGGTGGCGGTGGATACGGCAAGGAGCTGAAAGACCTGTATCGCCGCTACTATGGCGCCGTGGTGAACTTCGCCGGCCGCGGTGAGATGGTGCCGAACGCGGACTCCTACTGCGAGCTGGACGCCAACACCGTGGATCAGTGGGGCATTCCCGTGCTGCGCTTCCACTGGAAGTGGAGCGACTACGAGTACCGCCAGGTAAAGCACATGCAGGAAACGTTTCGCGCGATCATCGTTGAGATGGGCGGCCAGCCGTTCGGCACCATGCCTACGGCCGAGCAGGGGTACGGCATCGCGCCTGGCGGTCGCATCATTCACGAACTCGGCGTCACCCGCATGGGAGACAACCCGAGCACGTCCGTGCTGAATCGGAACTGCCAGGCGCACGACGTGAAAAACCTGTTCGTGGTGGATGGCGGGCCGTTTGTTTCGCAGGCCGACAAGAACCCCACGTGGACCATTCTCGCCCTGGCGTGGAGGACGAGTGACTACATCGTGGAGCAGCGGAGAGCCGGTGCGATCTGACGGGTCCCTGTCAAAGGGCTCCCCCCGCCACTTGGACCGCCGCGAGGCGACTCAGATCCTTGCCGCGGCGGTTCCTGTGGTGGCCGCCCTCGACTTCACCACGCTCGACGTGGAGCAGGCCACGCGTGCGCTCGCCGCGTTTCGCCGCCGCGGGCAGCAGTATCAACCCAGGTTCTTCACCCCTTCCGAGTGGGAAGCCGTCCGCCTGCTCGTGGACATCATCATCCCCGCGGACGAGCGATCCGGGAGCGCGACGCAGGCCGGCGTCCCCGAGTTCATGGATTTCATCATGACCGACTCCCCGGGGCGCCAAACGGCGATGCGCGGCGGGTTGGCGTGGCTCGACACCGAGTGTCGCGAGCGGTTCGGCAAGCCCAGTTTCGTCGCGTGCACGGATGGTGAGCGACGCGCCGTGTTGGATGACATCGCGTGGCCGGCGCGCGCCCGGCCCGAGCTCAGCCACGGTGTCGCTTTCTTCAACAGTTTTCGCGACCTCACCGCGAGTGGTTTCTGGTCCAGCAAGATGGGCGTGGAGGATCTCCGGTATATCGGCAACACCGCCGTACCGGATTGGAATGGATGTGCCGATGCGCAACTGCGGAAGCTGGGTGTGAGCTATGAATAGGGGGCGAGGAGGGGCGAGGAGCGGCAAGGGGAGGCCAGGAGGGAGGGCAAAGAAACGTGCCACGGCTGGCGAGCGCGGGCGACGAAAGGCGACGAGATCAACGGCGGCCGCCCCTCCCTCCGCGTCGGCGGACCGGCTCGGTGTGGGGTTCATTGGGTCGGGATTCAACACGCGGTTTCATATCCAGGGCTGGATCGGCGTGAGGGACGCCGACGTTCGAGGCGTGTGGAGTCCCAATCCCACCCATGCAGCGCATGCCGCCGCCCTGGCGCAGCGCCTCGGCGTAGGCGACGCGAAGCCGTACGCCTCGATCACCGACATGGTGGCCGACCCCGCAATTGACGCGATCTGGTTGTGCGGGCCAAACCATGCACGTGTGGCGAATGTCGAAGAGATCGTGGACGCCGTCCGGCGCCACAAACGCAAGCTCAAGGGTATCGCCTGCGAGAAGCCGCTCGCTCGCAACGTGCGGGAGGCGAGACAGATTCTGCGGTTCGTGCGCAGCGTCGGACTCAACCACGGGTATCTCGAAAATCAGGTCTTCGCTCCCGCAGTAACGCAGGGACGGTCAATCATCTGGGCGCGGGGCGCCTCGCTCACCGGCCGGCCGTATCTCGCGCGTGCCGCCGAGGAGCACAGCGGCCCGCACATGCCCTGGTTCTGGCAGGGAAGTCTCCAGGGTGGCGGTGTGCTGAACGACATGATGTGCCATTCGGCGGAGCTCGTGCGATTCTTGCTCACCAAGCCGGGGGCCAAGCGGAGCACGCTCAGGCCCACGAAGGTCACGGGTCACATCGCGAGTCTCAAGTGGACCAGACCGGTGTACGTCGAGCGACTCAAGCAGACAATGGGTAGCGACGTGGACTATGCTGCACGCCCTGCCGAGGACTTCGCCAGCGTGATGATCGAGTTCGAGACGTCCGACGGCGAGCGTGTGCTGGGAGAGGCCACGACCTCGTGGAGCTACGTGGGAGCGGGATTGCGCCTGTCCGCCGAGCTGCTGGGTCCGGAGTACTCGATGTCGTGGAACTCGCTCGAGAGCGGTCTCAAGCTGTTCTTCAGTCGCGAGGTGAAGGGGGAGGCGGGCGAGGATCTTGTGGAAAAACAAAACGCGGAGATGGGGCTCATGCCCCTGGTGACGGACGAACCATCCGCCTACGGCTATGTCGCCGAGGACCGGCACTTCGTCCAGGCGTTCCTGAACGACGAGAAGCCGATGCTCACCTGGGAAGACGGGCTCGAGGTCGTGAAGATCTTGATGGCGGCGTACATGAGCGCGGAGCAGGGCCGCACGCTGGAGTTTCCACCGGCGGGGCTGGACGATTTCCTGCCTGCGGTCGCGCGGGGGGAGTGGAGGCCGTAGCGAGAACGACGAATCAGTCGGCCTACGGCCGCTCCGGCCGAATCGCCCCCAGGATCCGGCTCACCAGCTCCTCCATGTACGGCCCATCCCCGCCCGGACTCGGCCCGTGCCGCACCACCACGAGATCACGAGAGGGAATGATCATCGTCCGCTGCCCCATGTACCCCGCGGCCCAGTAGGCGTCCGCCGGGAGGCGCGGCATCGCCCCACCCTGGTTGAGCCAGAACAGCCCGCCGTACCCCTTGGACGGATCGCCCGGCGCCGGCGTCGAGACGAATTGCGCCCACCCCTCGGGCAGAATCCGCTGCCCCAGCCACATGCCGTTCCACAGATACAGCAGCCCCAACCGCGCCCAGTCGCGCGAGCTGCCGTAGTCGTAGCCCGTGATGATGAAGTTGCTCCACGCGTCCGTCTCCAGCACGAAGCTCCGGGCGCCGACACGATCGAACAAGCGACGCTGTGGAAACGTGAGGAAACTCTCGCCCCTGGCCTCCACCGCTCGCCGCGCTACGTACATCAGCGTGAGCGGGTCCGAGTTGCGATAGCGCCACACGGAGCCGGGCTCGAACCGCAGCGGCTGGTGTACCGAATGCGCGAAGACGTTGACCGCATCGAAGTAGATCCGGAAGTGCTCGTTCGCCGCGATATACGAGTTCGCCGGGTCGAGGCCGAAGTTGTCGAAGTCGAGTCCGCTCGACATGCGAAGCAGGTCACGAAGGCGAACGTTGCGCCGCGGGTCCTTCGCCCCCTGCCACTCGGGCACCGGGGCGGGCTGATCCAGCGTGAACACGCCGTCCTGAATCAACACACCGATCAGCGTCGCGGCGATGCTCTTCCCCATGGACCACGAGATCTGCGGTGTGTTGGGCCCGAATCCCGGTGCATACCGTTCGGCGATGATCTTGCCCTTGTAGACCGCCACGACGCCACGTGTGTACTGCGGCCGCGCGAGCCCAGCGTCGTTGAAGGCCCAGTCGAGAGTCGCCTCGAGCGCCGCCGTGTCCACGCCCGGGATTGACGCCCTGGCGTTGCGATCGCCCATGGGCCAGTCCACCGTAGCGGCGTCAGGTAACGCGGGCTTCACGGGAACAGGCTCGAAGAAGACATCACTTGCACCCACGGGCAGGATGGCACAGCCCTGATCCCCGGTGTACTTGGCGCTGCGGCTCCCAACCCTGGGATCCGTCACCGTCGCGATCCCCGCCGACTCATCCACCCTGAAGCTGAAGTCGTCTTCCCAGCGAAAGGCGGGAAAGCGCCTGATGTCCTCCGCCACGACGGCCTCGGGCGAGCGCCGGTAGTCGCGTCCCACCACCCAGAGTCCCGCGCACAGGTGGTGCGCATTGATGCCGAGCGCGTACCACGTGGCGAGGCTGTCGGCGAGCGTCGGTGGCGGGTTGCCTGCGGACGTGACCTGAGCCCCAAGTGAATTGGCTGCGGCGATGCTCAGGATCAGCGAGAGCCCTGGCGTACGCACATGGTCCTCCTAGTTACCGGGTAAGGTCGAGCGACGCGCGGCCGGTCGCAAGGAATCGCCATCCATCGGGAATTGGAAACGCGGTGTCGGTCGGACTGGTTGGAACCGTACCGGCCAGGCATCTTACCGCCCGTGATCACCGTCCAAAGCCGCGTACAAGCAGGCCTCACCGGCCGCTACCGCCTGGAGCGGGAACTGGGCCAGGGCGGCATGGCGGTAGTGTTCCTCGCCCAGGACCTACGCCACGATCGGCGCGTCGCGGTGAAGGTGCTGCGGCCGGACATCTCCGCCGAGATCGGCGCCGAGCGGTTCCTGCGCGAGATCAAGATGGCCGCAGGTCTCACGCACCCGCACATCCTGCCCGTCTTCGACTCCGGCGAGGCGGACGGCCTGTTGTTCTACGTCATGCCCAACATGGAAGGGAACTCGCTGCGCGAACGGCTGGATCGCGAGCGCCAGCTGCCCCTCGAAGACGCACTTCGGATCACGCGCGAGGTCGCCTCCGCCCTGGATTACGCGCACCGGCACAACGTGGTCCACCGCGACATCAAGCCGGAGAACATCTTGCTCCACGAGGGCGCGGCCATGGTGGCCGACTTCGGCATCGGGAAAGCCGTGAGCGGCGAGGGGTCCATCACCCAGACCGGGATGACCGTGGGCACGCCGGCGTACATGAGTCCCGAGCAGGCGAGCGGCGAAAGGGAGATCGACGGGCGCAGCGATCTCTATAGCCTGGGCTGCGTGCTGTACGAGATGCTGACCGGCGAGCCGCCGTTCACCGGACCCACGGCCCAGGCCATCATCGTGAAGCGGCTGATCGAACCGATCCCTCGAGTTCGCACCGTGCGGGACGTGCCGGAGCCGGTGGAAGCCGCGGTCACACGTGCCCTCTCGCGCACGCCGGTGGATCGCTTCCCCACGGCAGCGCAATTCGCCGAGGCGCTCCGCACGATCGCACAGAGCGGAGGTGCAGGCGTCCGTGCCGCCCCCGAACCCGCGCGCGCGGGCCCGGCCCAGAAGTCCATCGCCGTTCTCCCGCTCGCAAACATGAGCGCGGACCCGGAGAACGAGTACTTCGCCGACGGCATGACCGAAGAGATCATCAATGCCCTGGCCAAGGTGCCGGGGTTGCAGGTCGCATCTCGGAGCTCGTGCTTCGCCTTCAAGGGCAAGCAGGCGGACATCCGCGACGTGGGCGACAAGCTGGGCGTCGCATCGTTGCTCGAAGGCAGTGTGCGGAAGGTGGGCAACCGGATCCGCATCACGGCACAGCTGATCAACGTGGAGAACGGTTACCACCTCTGGTCCGAGACGTACGACCGGCAACTCGAGGACGTGTTCGCCATTCAGGACGAGATCTCCCGCGCCATCGTGGAGGCGTTGAAGCTCCGCCTGGGTAGCGACGCCGAGCATCTGGTCGTCCCGACCAAGAACCTCGAGGCCTACAACCTCTACCTGAAGGCGCGTTTCTTCTATCACCGCTTCAGCGAGTCGAGTCTTCAAAAGAGTCTCGACTTCTTCCAGCGCGTGTTGCTGCTGGAGCCGGGATATGCCCGAGCGTACGCGGGCATGGCGGACTGCTGGTGCCGACTGGCGGACGACTGGGTGGCACCGGACGACGCGTACCCGCGCGCGAAAACAGCGGCGAGCCGCGCGCTGCAATCTGATCCGGAGCTGGCAGAAGCGATCGCGTCACTGGGAAAAGTGCTCGGCTGGTACGAATGGGACTTCGCCGGCGCCGCCCAGCAGCTGCGCCGGGCAGTGACACTGAGCCCCAACTACGCCGAGGCCCACTGGGCCCTGGGGAGCGTACTCCCGGCGGTGGGCCAGCTCGGCGAAGCCATCAGCGAGATCCGCAAAGCGCTCACGCTCGATCCGCTCGACCCCGGCTACAGCCGCTGGCTGGCTCGCTTCCTGTTGTACGCCGGGGATTACTCGGCCACGATCTCGCAGGGCGAGAAGATCATCGAGCTGGGTGAGGACTTCTTCCTGGCCTACCTCGACATCGGATCGGCCCATTTGGCGTTGGGGCAGGCCGACAGGGCCCTCGACTGGTATCGCAAGGGACAGGCGCTCGAATCAAGCGTCCGGGCGTACGATTCGTTTATCGTGCGGGCGCTCGCAGCGCTGGACCGGCGCGACGAGGCCGAGGAGATCATGGCGCGGCTGGAAGAAGAGTCGAAGCATCAATACGTGCGTGCCGAGATCATGGCCATGGGCTACGCTGCGCTCGGCTCATTCGATCAGGCGTTCGCGTGCCTTGAGCGCGCGCTGCAGACCCGCTCGGCAGGGCTCATTTACCTGCATTTGGATCCGGGATACAAGCCGCTGCGCGGCGATCCGCGGTACGCCGCCCTGGTGGCGAAAATCGGGACGAAATAGCGCCGACTTATTCCAGACTCCACCCGGTCCGATACTCCGGCTTGATCAACTCCTCCGGAACCCGGACGTTCGTCACCTGCCCGGTTTCCGGATTCAGTTCCAGATTGCGGCCGGTCCGTACCGCGAGATTGCCGAGTAACACCATCTCGGTGAGCGGGCCCGCGTGGTCCACGAAATTCGAGCCCGCTTTCGGCCCGCCCTTGACGGCGGTGATGAACTCGGCGTAAACACCTTCCGTCCTCGGGTACTTCACTGCCTGTGGCGTGCCCGTCATCTCCTGGTGACGTGTTTCGTCGAGCAGCCTGGGATCATCGCCATACGTGCCCGCCACAAGCTTCCCATCCGACCCGATCCAGAGCTGCCCACCGCCCTCTTCGGGCGGCCACGCGGCATCGTCCGGCACCTCTGGCGGCCGAGGCGGGAACAGCGCACCGTCCCGCCACACGACGGTCACGGGCCCCCGGTTGCCACGCGCCGGGAAGTGATACGTGATCCGCGATCCCTTGGGTGCGGTCTCCTTGTAGAGCGGCGTGTGCTCGACCTCGATGCGACTCGGATACCGCAGATCGAGCGTCCAGAACGCCGCGTCCATGATGTGGCAGGCCATGTCACCGAGTGCCCCGGTCCCGAAGTCCCACCAGCCACGCCAGCGAAATGGCGCGTAGGCGGGGTGATACGGGCGCGCCGGCGCGGGGCCGAGCCAGAGATCCCAGTCAAGCCACGGCGGCACGTGGTAGTCTTCCAGCGGGCGATCGATCGCCTGTGGCCAAATGGGACGATTGGTCCAGAAGTGCACCTCGCGAACGGTTCCGATCGCGCCCGCTTCGACCCACTCTCGAATCAGGCGCGTTCCCTCTCGTGCGTGCCCCTGGTTTCCCATCTGGGTCGCGACACCGGCTCGCTTTGCGGCCTCGACCAGCACGCGCACCTCGTGCAGCGTTCGCGTGAGCGGCTTCTGCACGTACACGGGCTTCTTCAGCTTGAGCGCGGCGAGCGCAATCACCGCGTGCGTGTGATCCGGCGTGGTGACGGTCACGGCATCAATGTCGTCGCCGTCCTTGGCGAGCATCTCGCGAAAGTCTTTGTACCGCTTCGCCTTAGGAAAGGACGTGAACGCGTCCTCAGCCTGCTTCTCGTCCACGTCGCACAGCGCGTAGATGTTCTCCACCGCCATACCGCGCACATCGCTCAGGCCCATCCCTCCCACACCCACGCACGCCACGTTCAGGGTATCAGACGGCGCTCGATACCCTCGGCCCAGGACGTGCCGCGGGACAATGGTGAACGCGAGACCGGCTCTGGCCGAATCCGCGACGAACGACCGGCGATTGATGCGTTTGCGTGACATGACCGGCTCCTCGAGATCCCAGGAGATTGAGTACGGAGCCCGCTCACACCGTTACGTCACCATGGTGAGCCCGGCTGCCCTACGCCGCCGGAGCGGCGGTTGCTTGTTGTCGGACCTCCACACCCGGCCGGAACGCGGCGGCGAACAGCAGAAGCACAGCCCCCGCACCGATTGCCGGCACGAGCCAGATGGTACGCCAGTCGTGCATGACGCCACTCACCGCAGCCGCGATCTGAAACGCTTCGACCACCTCGCCCGCGGCCCATGAGCCAATGAACCAGCCGACGCCGAGGGTCACAAACGCGATGAAGCCTTGTGCAGCCGCTCGGATCGCGACGCCGGCGCGCTGGTCCACATAGATCTGACCGGTGACGAAGAA
>DATMAW010000002.1:0-20844 GCA_035559715.1 Gemmatimonadales bacterium
GGAGGCGGCCATTCACAAGATGACGCTGGCCCCGGCTCGCCGGGTCCAACTCGCCGGCCGCGGCGTCATCGCGGCGGGCGCCTTTGCCGATCTCGTGGTGTTCGATCCGGACCGCGTGGCCGATCGAGCCACGTTCGAGGATCCGTTGCGGTACCCCGTGGGAATCCCGCATGTGATGGTGAACGGTCAGTGGGTGCTGAGGGACGGGGAGCACACCGGAGCGAGGCCGGGTCGGGCGCTGAGACGGGCAGGCGGCCCGGTGGAAGGTGTCAGGGGGGATCGGTAAGGAGGCACCGCCTCACCGCTGTTCCCCTCGGACGACCCTGCTCTCGCACCTCTCACCTCTTACGTCGTACCCCCTTCGCCTTTAGGATTACGGCGTGATCGAACAAATCAGGAAGAAGCTGACCGCCGAGGTCGAGCAGCTCAACCACGAGCTAAACGTCGTGCTGCCGGAAGCGCTCAGGAAGGCCCTGCAACAAGGCGACCTGCGCGAGAACGGCGACTACCACGCCGCGCTCGAGCGGCAGCAGTTCGTGCACGCGCGGCTCAGCCACCTGCGCGCCCGCCTCTCCAAGCTGTCACAGATCGACCTCACCAAAGTGCCGCGCGACCGCGTGGGCCTGGGCTCGCGCGTCGTCGTACTGGACGCGGCAACCAAACAACGCGAGACGTACGAGCTGGTGATCCCGGATGCCATGGACATGGACGAGGGTCACATCTCCGTGTCCTCGCCGCTCGGCCGTGCCCTGCTCGACGGGAAGCCCGGGGCGACGGTGACTGTTCGCCTGCCCGGGGGAACCCGCAAGCTGAAGATCGTTGAGCTTTCCACGCTTCACGATCAGGTGAACGACAATGCTTAGGGGCCGCGGATGACACAATCCACCGGCGGACCCGACGGGATGCACCGCCGGGAATTCGCCCGCCTGCTTTCATTGGGCGGATCGGCGGCGGTTCTGTCCGATCCGGCGACCCTGCTCGACGTCGCCGCCCACCGCCGCCGCGCGCTTCGCTCAACTCCCGCCAGCCCCGATGAGGCGTTCTGGCGGGACGTCCGCCGCCAGTTCGTCTTACCCGAAGATCTGGCGTTCATGAACGCGGCGAATCTGTGCCCCGCGCCGGTTCCGGTGCTCGACGTCCTGCACGACCGCACGCGGCAACTGGATCGGGATCCGTCCCCCGCAACCAAGACCAAGTTGCAAGACGAGCGAGAACTCACACGACAGCGGCTGGCGTCCTTTCTCCACGTCACGCCCGAGGAGATCGTCCTCACCCGCAACACGAGCGAGGCGAACAACCTGGTTTCCAGCGGCCTCAAGCTCGGACCAGGAGACGAGGTCGTGATTTTCTCGGACAATCATCCGAGCAACAATGTCGCCTGGCGTGAACGAGCGGCCCGCTTCGGCTTCACCGTGAGGGTTGTGGAGCAGGTGAATCCGCACCCCGGCTTCGAGTACTACGTGACCGCGTTCGCCCGCGCGATCACGGCACGCACGCGCGTCGTGGCGTTCACGCACGTCACGAACAGCGTGGGCGATCGCCTGCCGGCCAAAGAGATCTGCGCGCTGGCACGCCAGCAGGGTGCGTTGTCGCTCGTGGATGGCGCGCAGTCGTTCGGCGTGTTCGCCGTGAACCTGGGCGACATGCAGCCGGATTTCTACACCGGCAGTGCGCACAAGTGGCCGTGCGGTCCCAAAGAAACCGGCCTCCTGTACGTGAGTCGCGCCGCGCAAGATCACATCTCCCCAAGCGTGTACAGCCTGTACGGCGGCCGCGTGGGGGCGTCTCGCACGATGGAGGCGATGGGGCAACGGGACGAGGCGGCGATGATCGCCTTCGGCGAGGCTGTTGCATTCGAGACTCGCATCGGGATCGACGTGATCGAGCGGCGATCCCTCGAGTTGAGCCGGGCGCTCATCGAGGGGTTGTCTCGCCTTGACGGCGTGAGGTTGTGGACCCACGCGGACCAGGCGCGAACGGGCGCCGTGGTGTCATTCTTGCCCGGGAGTCTCGATGCCCGCAAGCTGGCCGCCGCGCTGTACGAGAGCGACCGCATCGTGGCCACGGTTCGGGGCGGCGAGGATCGCCCCGGAGTGCGTCTGTCACCGCACTTCTACAACCTGCACGAGGAAGTTGATCGCACGGTGGCGGCGGTGAAGCGCTATCTCGCAACCGGAGTTTGACCGGCGCTCGCCGGACGTACGCGGCGCCCCGATCACCTCTCACGTCTTAGCCGGAATCTCCTCTCGTGAAACGCGTCCTGGCTGTCTTCGGCGTCCTGTTGCTCTCCTTGATCACGGTCCTCTGCGTCAACACGCTCCGCTTCCGGTCCCGGCAGGTAGCGTCGGAGCCCGTCAGCATCAGCGTTGACGTACAGGGGGCCGCGGGACGGCTGGCGGGCGCACTGAAGTTCCGGACCGTCTCGTTTCAGGACTCGGCGGCGTTCGACGGAGCCGAATTCGAGCGGCTCCATGCCTACTTGCAGGCGACGTTCCCGCGCGTGCACCAGGCGCTGACACGCGAAACCGTGAACGGGTACAGCGTGCTGTACCGCTGGACGGGATCCGACACATCGCTGGCTCCGTTCGTCCTGATGGCACATCAGGACGTCGTACCCATCGAGCCCGGGACGGAAGGCCAGTGGACTCACCCACCATGGTCCGGAACGATCGCCGACGGATACGTCTGGGGCCGGGGCGCCATGGACGACAAGGGCAACCTCGTGGCCATTCTCGAGGCGGTCGAGGCGTTACTCAGTCGCGGCTTCGCGCCGAAGCGAACGGTGTACCTGGCCTTCGGCCACGACGAGGAAGTCGGTGGACCGCGCGGAGCGGTCCGCATGGCGGAAACCCTGCGCTCCCGCGGCGTGAAGCCGTGGTTCGTCGTGGACGAAGGCGGCGCGCTAGTGGAGGACATGATTCCGGGCATCACCCGGCCGGTGGCGCTCATCGGCACAGCCGAGAAGGGTTACATGACCCTCGAGCTGAGCGTCCGCGTCGAGGGCGGTCACTCGTCCATGCCGCCCGCCCAGACGGCGATCGGGATCTTGAGCGAGGCAATTGGCAAGCTGGAGAAGCGGCCGGTCCCGGGCGGCATTCGCGAGGTGACCGGCGCGATGCTCGACTACCTGGGCCCGGAAATGGGATTCCTGCCACGCCTGGTCATGGCCAACCGCTGGCTCCTCGGCCCGCTGGTGGAGCGCATGTTCGCACGATCGCCGGAAGGGAACGCCATGCTGCGGACCACGACGGCGCCCACGATCTTCCAGGCCGGCGTGAAGGAGAATGTGCTTCCGTCGTCGGCCAGGGCGATCGTGAACTTCCGCATTCTGCCCGGGGACGACTCTCGCTCGGTTACCGAACACGTGGCGCGTGTCATTGACGACCCACGGGTGGAAATCCGCAACGTGCCGCCGGGGCCGCGTGAGCCTACCGCCGCTTCCAGCACTGAGTCGGAGAGTTTCCGCCTGCTGCAACGCACGGTGCGACAGGTGACTCCCGCCGCTCTCGTGGTGCCGTGGTTAGTCGTTGGCGGGACGGACGCCAGGCATTTCACCGGCCTGACCTCCGAGGTGTATCGCGTTGGCGTGCTGCGGCTCGGACCGGAGGACACCAAGCGCGCACACGGCACTGACGAGCGTGTCTCGGTGGAGGGTTACGCGGATATGGTGCGGTTTTTCGTTCAGCTCCTGACCAACGCCGCGCTGTGAAACGAGCGGGTGCGACGCTCGGCGACGGGAGTGGACACCCTGCGACCCCTGGAGCACAGGGCGGAGCCTGTGGTTTCCCGGGCGGCACACAGGGATGGACGCAAACGCGGCCGTGAGCAAAGCGCGCTAGACGCCCCGGCGAATCGGGCGTCCGGGTTTCGCCCCTTCCACCAGCCTCCCGTTGTCAATCACCACTCGACCGGCCACGAGCACGTACCGCATTCCTGCCGATCGCTGCGCCGGCTGATCGAACGTTGCGCGGTCGGCGACCGTGGCGGGATCGAACACCGCGATGTCGGCGTCGGCGCCCGCGGAAAGCCTGCCCTTCCGCGCCATCCCCGGCACCGAGGCCTCGAGGCGTTGCGCGGGCATGAGCGTCATCTTGCGAATCGCCTCCGTAAGCGTGAGCACCTGCTGCTCCCGCGTGTAACGTCCCAGCACCCGGGCGAACGTGCCCGCGCCGCGCGGATGACCGCGACCGCCCGAGATCACACCATCGCTCGCCACCATCACCAGCGGGTGGGTGAGCGCCATCCGGATCGTCTCCTCGGGGATGTAATGGATGATGACGTTAACGCCACCCTGCGCGCGGTAACGCGCGAACGAGTCCGCCGTGAGCCGCTCGCCGTTCGACACCAATTCGAGATCACCATACCCGATCCTGCCGAACCGTTCCTCCCACCCGGGGTCGAACGTGGTCGTGGAGAGGCCGGTTGACGCCGCGGTGTATGGGTAAATGTCGGCCATCACGTCAATGCCCCGCTTCCGAGCCTCTTCGATCATCCACAGGGCCGTGCGCATGTCGGATGGCGAGGCCACCATGCTCCCGATGTGAACGATCTGCGCCGCGGCCCCGGTGACAGCGGCGGCCGCGATCACCTCCTCCACCGCGTCCAGGCTGCTGTTGTCCGGCGGCACCGGACCGAAGTGCCGAATGTGAAGGTGACAGGGCACGCCGGCAGCCGACGCAACCTCGAATAGCCGCAGCACCTCTTCCCGAGACGCGCCCGGCACGTAGGCCACACCGAAGCCGATTCCAACAGCGCCCATTGCGATCGCGTCCCGAGCCAGGCCGAGCATCATGTCGAGCTGCTCGGGTGTCGCGGCGGCGTAGCGGTCCGTCACGCCGGCCGCCTCACGCAATGCCTGATGACCCACGGTCGTGCCGAAGTGGTGAACCACGCCGGAATCCGCCCGCTCGGCGTACCAGCGCTCCACATTCACCGGCCCCCCGTGCATGGACACTACCGTGGTGACACCGTCGAACACCTTGTAGATCTGACCCTCGGCCTCCGCAGGAGTGCCGGCCAGCAGGTCAATGAACCCGGGTGCCACGACCAGGCCGCTGGCGTCAATGACCCGACGACCCCCAATCGGCCGGTCCGTCACGACGGCCACTCGATCACCCGCGATTCCCACGTTGCGAATGGCATCGAGATTGGCTGCCGGATCGATCACGCGTCCGCCGCTGATCACGACGTCGAACGGCTGTTGCGCCGAGAGCACGCGCCCCGTCGCGGCCAGCGCGAGGAGCAGCGGCCAGCAAACGCTTCGATTCATTCCGCCTCCGCTGCGTGAGGGTTGCGGCTCAACCTTCGGGTGGGTTCGGCTTCGATCCAACACTGTGGACAACGTTGCGGCGAACCCGAACGCGAGCCACAGCACGAGGATGGGCGGGCCGGAATCCACCGGCGATGCCGCCGGCCTTCCCGATGGACCTTGGCCGCCAGCCGAAACCTCCGCCCTCCTGCGACGAAACCCGCGTCAAAGGCCGCGCCAACGACCGCGGTCTCGAGGCCAGCTGGGAATCCGTCGTTGAGCCAGCCGAGCACGGCCAGGTACAGGCCAGCGGCGACGGCCACGACCCCGTTGGCGACCAGCCAGGTGCCGATCGCCGGTTGGTGCCGCTGAGCACGGCTCAGTCGCTCGCCTTGGAATCAAAGAACGAGACGCCGGTGGCCTTGCGTCATAATGAGGTTGAACATAGATAGCCGGAGGACCCCCATGAAGTGACGGAGCACCCTCTCATGGCTCTGTCTCGCCGCGAATTCCTGGAATGCACGGCCAGCATGGGTGCCGGAGGGGCCATCGGCTCACTCGTCGGCCTCGGGCTGGACTTGTCCCCGGCTGTGGCTCGCGCCCAGACGTTGCGGATCCGTGAAGCCAAGGCCACGCCAAGCCTCTGCCCGTACTGCTCGGTCGGCTGCGCCACGATCGTCCACACAATCGGCAACGACATCGTGAACATCGAGGGCGACCCGAGAAGCCCGCACAACGAGGGCACGCTCTGCCCCAAGGGCGCGGCGATCTATCAACTGCACAAGAACCCCAATCGCGTCACGAAGGCGCTGCATCGCAAGCCGGGCGCCGCGCGATGGGAAGCCGTGAGCCTTGAGTGGGCCATGGATCGCGTGGCCGAGCTGGTGAAGAAGACCCGCGACGAGACGTTTGTCGAGCGGCTGTCCGACGGCACGCTGGTCAACCACACGACGGCGATCTTCTCGCTCGGTGGTGCCACGCTGGACAACGAGTGGAATCACCTCCAACAGAAACTCATGCGAGGCCTGGGCATCGTCGCGATCGAGAACCAGGCCAGGATATGACACAGCTCTAGCGTCCCCGGTCTGGGGACTCGGCTCGGCCGCGGCGCCGCGACGCTCTACCCGCGCAACATGGAGCACTCCGATTGCATCGTGATCGAGGGCTCCAACATGGCCGAATGCCACCCCGTGGCGTTCCGCTGGCCCATGAAGGCCAAGGTGGAGCGCGGGGCCAAGATCATCCATGTAGATCCTCGCTTCACCCGCACCAGTGCGATGGCCGACATCTACGCGCCCGTCCGCGCCGGCACCGACATCGCGTTCCTCGGCGGACTGATCAATTACGTCATCAACAGCGAGCGCTGGAACAGCGATCCGTTCTTCCGTGAGTACGTGGTCAACTACACCAACGCGGCCACGATCATCAACGCCGACTACCGAGACGCGGAGGACCTGGACGGCGTGTTCTCAGGCCTCATGGAATACACGGGGAACAAGAAGGACTGGCCGTTCGACGCCTTTCTCGGTCAGTACGAGACCGCGACCTGGCAATACGCGCGACCGGAAGATCGCTCTCCCTCGCCCCTTGCCCCTCACGCCCCGTTTATCGACGTCATCCGGTCGCTGCGGCGCACCCCGCCTCAGCGCGACGAGACGTTGCGCCACCCGCGAACCGTCTTTCAATTGGTCCGGCATCACTTCAAGCGCTACACGCCGGAGATGGTCGAGCGCGTGACCGGGTGCCCGCGGGACACGTTCATCGAAGTGGCGGAGGCGATCCTCCAGAACTCCGGTCGCGACCGGACTACTGCGTGGACGTATGCCGTTGGCTGGACGCAGCACACCTACGGCCCCCAGATGATCGGATGCTGCGCGTTGCTCCAACTGTTGCTCGGCAACATCGGACGGCCGGGCGGGGGGATCATGGCGTTGCGCGGCCATGCGTCCATTCAGGGCTCGACGGACGTCCCGACGTTGTATCACAGCATTCACGGCTACATGCCGGCGCCGTCAGCGCTCAAGCGACACGGCACGCTGCGTGACTATCTGGCAACGGAAGGGAGCGCCACGGGTTATTGGGCCAACATGCCGAAGTTCCTCGTGTCGTATCTCAAGTCCATGTACGGCGCTGCCGCCACGGCGGCAAACGACTTCGGATACGACTGGCACCCAAAGGTCTCCGGAGACCACTCGCATCTTCCGATGTTCGTCGCGATGGCCGAGGGACACGTGAAGGGGATGCTGTGCATCGGGCAGAACCCCGCCACGTCGCTCAATGCCAGCCTGGAGAGGAAGGGACTGCGTAACCTGGAGTGGCTCGTGGTGAAGGACAACTTCATCACGGAGACGGCGGCCTTCTGGTATCGCGCGCCCGAGGTCGAAGGCGGGGACGTGAAGCCGGAGGACATCCAAACCGAGGTGTTCTTCTTCCCGTCGGCGCAGGTGGCCGAAACGGAGGGCAGCTTCACCAACACGCAGCGGCTGCTCCAGTGGCACTTCCAGGCCGCAACGCCGCCGGGCGATTGCCGCTCCGATCCCTGGTTCACCCATCAGCTGGCGCTTCGGCTCAAGCGCCTGTACGCGGACAGCGACCTCCCCCGCGATCAGGGCTTCAAGAACCTCGTGTGGGACTTCGACCCCGTCGAAGGGCACGCCATTCCCGGCGAGCCGGACGCGGAGAAGGTGCTAAAGGAGATCAACGGCTACCGGACGGAGGACCCTTCGCGCCACCTCACGGGATTCGGCGAGCTGGCGGACGACGGTTCCACGACCTGCGCGTCGTGGATCTACTGTGGCGTCTTTCCCGCACCGGATCGCAACCTAGCCAAGCGCAAGGAACCCGATCCACCCGGCGGGCCGGGCGCGCACCTCAACTGGGGTTGGGCGTGGCCCGCCAATCGACGGGTGATGTACAACCGGGCCTCGGCCGATCCCGATGGGCGTCCCTGGAGCGAACGCAAGCGGTGGGTGTGGTGGGACGGCGCGAAGTGGACCGGCTATGACTCGCCAGACTTCCCGCCAGCCAAGCCACCCAGCGCGCGTGGCGACCCGGACGGCATCGGACTCGACGCGCACTCAGGGCGCAGTCCATTCATCATGAAACCCGACGGCGTGGGTTGGTTGTTCAACCCCACGGGGTTGCTCGACGGGCCGCTCCCCACGCACTACGAGCCGGCCGAGTCGCCGATCCACAATCCGCTCTACGGACGGCAGACCAGTCCGGTGCTCAAGTACTGGCGGCGCGACGACAACGCACTGGTCGACGTGGGGGACGAGCGATTCCCCTACGTCATCACCACCTACCGCCTCACCGAGCACTACCTGGCGGGCGCGATGAGCCGCTGGAATCCTTGGCTCGCGCAGCTCATGCCCGAGTTATTCATCGAGTTGTCCCCCGAGCTCGCGGCCGAGAAGGGGATTCGGAACACCGACTGGGTGCGGATCAGCACGCCACGCGGCGCGATTCGGGCCAAAGCGCTGGTGACTCGCCGCCTGCGTCCGTTCGTGATCAGCGGGCGGACCGTTCATCAAGTCGGCATGCCGTGGCACTGGGGCTGGCAGGGCGTGGTCACGGGCGACGTGGTGAACGAGCTCACCGCCCTGGTCGGTGATCCCAACGTCAGTATTCACGAAGGCAAGGCCTTCGTGTGCAACGTGGAGCGCGCCTGATGCCTGAAGCCATGGGCTTTTACACCGACACGACCGTGTGCATCGGCTGCAAGGCATGCGAGGTCGCGTGCAAGGCATGGAATCAACTCCCGGCCACAAACGGCGGCGTGCTGGAGATGAGTGGCGACAGCTACGACAACACGCAGCGCCTCGACGGGATCAACTGGCGCCACGTGAAGTTCATCGAACAGTTCCCGGACGATCGTGTGGCCGGCCGCTGGCTGATGATGAGCGACGTGTGCAAGCATTGCGTGCGGGCGCCGTGCCTCGAGGTCTGCCCGACGGGCGCCATCATCCGAACCGAATTCGACACCGTCGTGATTCAGTCCGACGCGTGCAACGGCTGCCGGCTGTGCATCGCCGCCTGCCCGTTCGGCGTGATAGACATCAACCCGGCCTCCAACACGGCACAGAAGTGCACCTTGTGCTACGACCGCCTGAAGGCCGGACTGGAGCCGGCCTGCGCCCAGGCCTGTCCCACGGATTCCATCCAATTCGGCCCGATCGGCGAATTGAAGGAGCGGGCCCGGCGCCGCGTGGAGCAGTTACGCGCGCTCGGCGAACCGCGAGCGCGTCTCTACGGAGCCGACGAGGCGATCTTAGGCGGGCTCAATTCCTTCTACCTCTTGGTGGACGAGCCGGGCGTCTACGGCCTGCCGCGCAATCCGCAACTTCCCACCCGAAATCTCCGGGCTTCCTCGGCGCTGTCGGTCGCCGTGGCCCTCGTGATGGGATTGGTCGGACTCGTGACACTGCGGGCGCGCCGGGCGAACAAGCGGGCCGAGGTTCACGATGCCTGACACGTTCTACACGGCGTCACCGCACTGGGGCTGGTACATCGTCGCCTACTTCTTCGTTGGCGGGATCGCCGGTGGCTGCTTCTTCATCGCGTCCCTGCTCCACCTCTGCGGCAGGCCGGAGGATCGCCCGGTGGTGCGGCTGGGCTACTACGTGGCGTTCGCGGGCGCCGTGGTGAGCGGCGTGCTGCTCACGCTCGATCTCACCAAGCCCCTCAGATTCTGGCACATGTTGATCGCGTCGAACACGGGCGTCCCGTTGCTGAAGCCGTGGTCGCCGATGTCGGTGGGGGCATGGGGACTACTGCTGTTCGGCGCCCACGCGACGCTCGCGGCCGGCGGCGCGCTGGCCGAAGACGGTCGCATCAGGTGGCGCCCGTTGGCCGGCATGGTGAGCGGCGCCCCGGGCATGATCGTCGCCGCGCTCGGAAGCGCGTTCGGCTTCTTCCTCGCAGGCTACACCGGTGTCCTGCTCTCCGTCACGAGCCGTCCGGTGTGGGCGGATTCCAATTTGCTCGGCGCGCTCTTTCTGTGTTCCGCCGCATCCACTGGCGCCGCGACGCTCGTTTTGCTCACCCGGCGCAGGCATGACGCGCATCCGGCCACGATTGCATGGCTCTCTCAGTTCGATCGCACAGCCCTGGTCCTTGAACTCATTGTGCTGACGCTGTTCGTGGCGTCGCTCGGAACGGTGGGGCGTGTGTTCCTCGGCTGGTGGGGCGCCGTGCTCCTTGGCGGTGTCGTGGGGGCCGGGGCGATCCTCCCGCTCGTGCTGGAGTCACGCCGGTCCCACGACCAACGAACGCCGGTCAGGGCCGCCACGCTCGTGCTTGCCGGTGGTCTGTTCCTCCGGATGGCAGTCATCTTCGGGTCCGAGCAGGTGCGTGCGGTGGGATCCGGCGTGGCCCTTCCGTGATGCGCCCCCAGCCGACGCTCCTCTCTCCAGCGGTCACGCTGCTCGCGTGCTGGCTCGCGAGTTGTGCAAGCCCCGAGGCGGCCCGAACTCGTGGCGGCGGACCGGGCGCCGACATCGGGAACCGCGGCGATACGGTGGAGTTCCACACCGGCGCCATGCCGTACCACGAGACTCCATGCGTCACCACCTTGGACACATGCGACGGACCGCCGCCGGTCTTCGGCCCGACCTCGACGCGCGACTGATCGGCCTGGAGCAGGCGAGTCCCGCCTGGGCCCCGTGGTTTGCGTTGTGGCGGGCTGCGGAACGTGCCAGGGCGCGGGCGCGTACACCTAGTGTGACGCTGTCCCCGGCACGTGACGCAAACGCGCCGCGCCTGCACGGCGGCACGCTCCATGTTGAGCGGCGCGCGGTGGAGCGCCTCCTCGCAGACCTGGCCGCGGCTGCCGACGTGAAATGGCGTGATCCGTCCGCCGCTATTCCAATGCTCGAGGGCGCACTGCGGGATACACCGGCCTCGGCGGCGGCAAGCAGCGATGACGAGGCAGGCCGCACGGCGGTGCTGCAGTTCGCGGTCCCGGTCGTGCTCTCCGGAATCGGACGATCAATCCATGTCCAAACCGGGAGCTGGCCGCACGGCTACTGCCCCGTGTGCGGCGCTTGGCCGCTTCGGGCCGAGCTGCGGGGCGTCGAACGGGAACGCCACCTGCGGTGCGGGCGGTGCGGGGCTGACTGGACCGGCTCGTGGCTGCGCTGCGCGTACTGCGGCGAGCAAGACCACGAGCGACTCGGCCTCCTTTCGTCCGAGGGGCACCTCGAGTCGCGGCGCGTGGAGACGTGCGCGTCCTGCCGGCGGTATCTCAAAGCATTCGCGGTGCTCGCCCCGGCGGACTCCCTCGAGATGTTGCTCGACGACCTGGAGACAGTGGAACTGGATCTTGCCGCCCGCGAGCGTGGGTTCGCGCGGCCCGACGGATCGGGATACGCGTTGTCGGTGACGGTGCAAGCGTGCTAAGACCGGCGGACGTGTGCCGCCACTTGCTGGCCGCGCTCGACGCCTCGGACGGGCGACGGCGCCGCCGGAAGCGGGACACCACGCCCGATGCCATTGGTCTGTCGCTGAAGCGCGAGCTGCTCACCGAGGCAGTGCACGACGATCCGGACCCCGACGGCTTCGAGACCTGGCTCGAAGCTCGCTGCGCGGTCATTGAGGGCGCCGGCCCGATTCGCGCGATGGCGCGGTCCATTCTGGAGGAATGGCGGCTGGCGGCGGCGTCGCCGGGGTTCCGGGAGTGGCTGGAACGGGGCGCGCCGTCCGCTGACGCGGGCGCCCAGCCCGACGATCGGCCCCGGCCCTAGCGCCCCTCGGTGCCCTACGCCTGCAGCGCCCGCAACTCCGTGTTGGCGTAGCGCAGGCGGATGGCGAGCGCTCGTGCAAGCGCCTCCAACAGCTGGAGCGCCATCCGTTTGTGCTCCTCGGCGAACCTGTCGAAGTTGGCGCGCGAAAGCACGAACAGGTCCGTGTCCGTGAACGCGATGGCGTCGGCGGAACGGGTGTTGCGATCGAGGAACGCCATCTCTCCGAAGAAGTCGCCGCGACCGAACGTGCTCACATGGTGCCGCTCGCGTTCGTTCAACGGGAACATGATGCGCACCGAGCCACGCCGGATGAGGAAAAGATCGTCGCCGGTATCGCCAAGCTTGAAGATCGCTTCGCCGGCCCGGTACGACCGCCGGTCCAACAGCGCTTCGAGCGCCGTCAACGTCTCGGCCTTTCGCCCGGCGAACAAGCCGATCTCCTTCAGCTCCAGCGGCCGCTCCACCTCTCGCTCGAGCCGGGCCTCCTCCAGGATCCGATCCTCGACCCATTCGAGCGCCGCGTCCAGCTCGTCGAATACGCGCACCGTGCTCTCGGCGCGCACCAGCCCCACTTCGCCGAAGTAGGCACGCACATCCTGTCCGGTCGGCAGACGGTGCGGCACTGCGCTGAACACGAGGAACCCCTGGTGCCCGGCCAGCGTGTCTTTGACCAGCTCGAGCACGTGCGCAGCCGTCACGTCCACGGACTGCACGCGACGCATGTCCAGGATGACATACGTCCGCCGCTCCAGGTGCGCCTCCAGCGCGCTGGAGAGCTGGTCCGCCGTCCCGAAAAACAGGCTCCCCTGAAGCTCGAGAATTACGGTTCGGTCCCCCCGCTCGCGCAGCACCTCCATTTCTTCAGGCAGGCGCACGCGCTTGGAGAACCGCTGGTTGCCGAGCGCCTGCCGGCGCACCACCGTGCCGCCGATCTGCTCGCGCACGAACAACCCGACCGCGAGCGCCACGCCCACGCCGCTTGCGGCAATCAGGTTCACTGACAGCGCGGTCACCACGACGGCGGCGATCACGGCGAAATCGAGCACGGTGGAGCGCGAGCGGAGAAAGTGGAGGCTGCGCCGGTCGATCATGCGTGCCCCCACCACGATCAGGATGCCGGCAAGCGCCGCCACCGGTACCCACGCGATCACCGGACCCAGGGCGAGAAAGGCGACGAGCGCAAGCGCGCCCTCGATGACGCCGGATCGCCGTGTCGTGGCGCCGCTGGAAAGGTTCACCAGCGTGGCGCCCATGGTGCCCGCGCCAGGAACGCCGCCGATCAGGGCCGAGGCCAGATTCCCGCACCCCTGCCCCAGCAGCTCGCGATTCGAGTCGTGCCGCGAGCGCGTGATGGCATCGAGCACCACACAGGTCTTCAGCGTATCAATGGACAGCAGGACGGCGAGCGTCAGTGCGGGCACAATGACACCGACGTAGTCGGCGGACGCCAGATGCCTCAACGCGCTCAGTCGCCCGACGAACGCGTCGGAGAATCCGCCGGCGGCACCCTGCAACGGACCGACGATGAAGTGGTTGTTCTCGAGCACGCGCAGCTCGCGATCCACCAGGGCAATCGCGCCGTAGGTAAGCAGGCCGGCGAGGAGCCCGAGGATCGCCGCCGGCACGACCTTGACCAGTCGCGACGCCACGACCATCACGGCCATCGTCGCGGCGCCCACCGCAATCGCCCGCCATTCCCACACGTTCGGCGCTCCGAGGGATGCCCAGAAGTGCGTGCCCTTGGGAGCACCGAGCAACTTCGGCACCTGCGTGGCGATGATGATCAAGCCCACCCCACTGAGGTAGCCGCTCACCACGGGATACGGCATATACTTGATCAGCCGTCCAAGGCCGACCAGGCCAAAGACCACCTGCAGCAGACCGGTGATGGCACCGATGAGGGCGAGAAGCAGGAGCGCCGATTCCGGCGTGACGCCGCCGGCGAGGAGATCGGCAGCCAGAGCCGACAAGACCGCAGCCGCGGGGGCACATGGTGCGGTGATGAGACGGTTCGTTCCGCCCAGCGCCGGTGCCACGAGCCCCAGGGCCGTGGCGCCGAGCATCCCGGCCAGCGCACCGTACGCGGCGTACGTGCCACCGAGTGGCGCGTAAATCGTCACCCCGTAGGCAATGGCCGAGGGAAGCGCCACCAGCATCGCGGCCAATCCACCCCAGGCGTCGCCAGCCAGGTTCCCGAGCCCGCGCGTCGGAACCATGGAACCCAAGTATACGCCCCGGAGCGAATCCGCGGAGCCCGCGGCGTGGCGAGCGCACGCGGATCAGCGGCGTGCTGCGCCGATGTACCGCCTCACCTGTGATTCGAGTACGCCGAGCGGGATGGCGCCGTTCCGCAACACCACATCGTGGAACACACGGACGTCGAAGGCGGGGCCGAGGGCCTGCTCGGCCTCGCGCCGCAGCGCGACGCTCGTGGTCCGCAATGCTCACCCACGGCAGGCTGCGGTTGTATCTCGCATCGCCCCGCTCGTTGCGAGCAACGGTTGGCCATGAAGCAGACCCACAGTTTCTCTTGTGGCCCCCGGTGCCCAGGAGTAACCTCCCCCCCTGGAGCACGCACAGACGAGCAGGCGCCAGCACGCTCGCGGGGACGCCGATGATTCTGTTTCACCGCACCACAATTGGCGAGGCCCGCTCCATCGTCGAGCAGGGCTTTCGCGACTCAGAGTGGGATTTCGGGCTACGCGACGCGAAGACCGGCGAAGACGTGAGCATCACCGGAGTGTGGCTGGCCGACCGCGCGCTCGGAGAGGAGGACGGGTTGAGTGGTGACGCCTTGCTCGAGGTAGATCTAGATGTCGCCGACGAGGAGCTTCAGTCGTTCGAGCTCCAGGGACTCCTCTGGAACGGGCGCTTCTGGGTGGCTCCTGCCGATTTCGTAAACAAGCACGGCAAGACGCGGATTCTCACCGTGGACCCGCGATCATCCTGGGGCTGGCGCGCGATCAACGACAGCGGGGACGCCGGCGAAAGCGGTTCGCGCTAGCTCAGCGCGACGCGACAAACCGCCGAGCCTCGTCCAGCCCCGGCACGTCGCCGTCGGCCGAGTGCCAGATCTCCCGTAACAGCTCATACGCACGCGCCGCCGCCGCGCGATTCCCCGATGACGCAGCCGCGCGGCCCAGGCCCCTGAGTGACAGCGCCCGCCGGGGCGCCATCTCGAGCGCTCGCCTGAACTCGCGCTCAGCTTCCTGCGCGCGCCCCAGCGTAAGGAGAGCCTCACCCAGCAGTTCATGGGTGGGCTTCACGACGTCGGGCGGGCCGAACTCCACCGGCATCCCGTCCTCGAGTCTCGCCGCTTCCAGCAACAGGCCGAGCCCTCGCTCTACCTGACCCTCTCGAACCGCCATGGCGCCCGCCAGTTCGCTCGTGAGAATTCGCGGCACGACGCCGGCGGTTCCCTCGGCCGGTACCGCACGTAGCCGCTCGAGTGCGCGCTGAGAAGCGGGACGGTCGCCGCGGTTCAACGCCGCCAACCCCGTTACGAACGCGTCGATGGCCTGCCCGACCGGTCCGACGCCGGATGCATCAATGGTCCAGCTTATCGCGGGATCGTCCCACCGCTCGGTGTTGATCACGTAATGCGCGCGCATGCCGATGAGATACGCGAGTCGCTGCCCGCTCGGGCGGTTCGCCGGGAGATCCTTCGCCCGCTCCAGCTGCGCCCGCGCCACCTGGTGCTTCCCCTGTTGCAGCAGGCCGTAGAGGTGCCAGGACGGGTAGTGCCCCGGGCCCCAGTCGGTGAGATCGGCGGCGATCCTGTTCTGTGAGACGACCTCGTCCCACATTCCCATGGCGAGGAAGATGTGGGTCGTCATGTGTTGGGCGTGCGGGGCGTCAGGTGCGATTCTCGAATACGCGCGGGCCGCCCGCAGTCCCAACGGAGCGTGCGTGGGATCGTCGTACGAGTGGATCAGGTAGTGCGCCGCCCCTGGATGGTCTGGATTGTCGCGGAATGCCTCCTCCGCCAGCGCCGCGGCCCGCATGTAGGTCGGGACGGATCGAACACCTTGACTCAGTCCCTGCAGTGACAGTGCATAGAACAAGCGGGCTTCGTGATCCTCGGGGAATGCGCGTACCAGCCGCTCCATCGCCGCCGCATACGCCGTGTCGCGCTCGGGCTTGGGCCCATCCTCGTACAGGACCTCAACCGCATCGAGGTACATCTTCTCCCGCTCCGTGGGCGCTTTCCCCCGGCGCGCCTCGCGCGTGGAGGCAAGACGAGCGAGGGCGGCAAGCGCGCCGCTTCGGTCGCGCTCATTCCAGATAGGATGGTTGTAGGTCATGGCCTCACCCCAGTAGGCCATGGCGAACCCGGCGTCCGTCTCCTGGGCCTTGCGGAAGGCTTGCGCTGCGGATCGGTACTCGAACGAGTGCAGGTACAGCACGCCCTCGATGAAGTGAGGCTGCGCGACCGCCGATCCGGACGTTGGAAAGTGAATCGTCCCCAAGCGGGCCTGTCCCAGCGCCGGTGTCGGAACGAGAGCCGTGAGCAGTAATCCAAGAAGCTGTAAGCGATTCATGGCGCAGTCCGTGGGAGGGATGCCGTTAGGACCAATCGTGCCCAGATTACCTGCCGGCGCCAGGCGGAGCAAGCCGGAATCGCCGGCCAGCCGGGCCGGCTTGCGCCGATTCAACGCGTATACGCGTACCGCACCTATGCAAACCGGGTTTGAAGGGGAGGGACACACCATGATCAGATTACGCCGTCACCTCGCACGATGGGCCTCGCGCGCCTTCAGCGTGGCCCTGTTCTCAGCATTCCTCTCGACGGGAGCTCCGGCCCAGGCCCCGCCTCGTGGCGACCCCGACACGCCGTTCGTGGTGGACTACTATTACAAAGCGCGCTGGGGCTTCGCCAATGAATTCCTGCAACTTTTCAAGCGCAACCACTATCCGGTCCTGAAGAAGCAGATCGAGATGGGCCGGATCCTCCGGGTCACTGCGGTGACTCCGAGATATCACGGAACCGAGGACGGACGCTGGGATTACCGTGTGACGATCGTCTTCAAAAACGCCGCCGCGCACGACGAGGAACCGGACCTCGAGCCCATCCTGCGGGAACTGTACCCGGACCGGGCAAAGTTCGAGCGGGAGGAACAGCGACGATTTGAGATCCTCCTGGCGCATTGGGACGTGCCAGTGACGCCCGTGGATCTTACGCGGTAGGCCGCGGCTCGCTCAGGCGCGCTCCCGGCACGGCACGATGAGCTCACGGCGCACGGACTGCGGGCTTCCAATCACGCGGTAGAACGCATCCAGGTAGTCCCGGGTCCGTCGGACATATCGGGGATCCAGATCGGGGAACGCGCCGTACAGGGCGTACGCCGAGTCCTTGATCGCGTGGAAGCGATCGAACACGGGCGCCCATTCCTCTTCGGTGCGGCACGGACCGCGGTATAGCCGCTGCCGCACCGTCGAGATACCCAGACGAGCGTCGGGGACGGCGTACTCCGTATCCACGATCCCGGTCCAGTCGAAGTCGTAGGGTACGCCGTACACGATTCCCTTGAGCGTATCCTGCAACAGGCGGATGTTGTGCAGGCCGAAGATGGACCAGTCCGTCCCGCCGACCATGTACTGGAACAGCGACACCAGCCCGGCGTTGTCGAAGTCGAGGTCGTCAAATCTTCCACCCTCAACCTCGATCAACCTCGCGCCGTGACGTGCTGCCAGCCGGTCCTGATCTTCACTGAAGAACGAATACGCGGTCATGGGTTTCATGCGACCGTTCGTATCGAGGTACGTTACGCGGGCGAGCCGGACGCCAAAACTCCGCGGCGTAAGCAACTGGTACAGGCGATAGACCAGGTACTCGCGCAGCACGTACTGCTCGTATTCCGAGCGCCGGGGCTTGCACGGCGTGGTGAGCTTCAGTTTATCCTGGCCGGCGAACGGCGAGTTGGGCGGCTGCGCCGCGGGAAAACCCACTCGGAGCTGGGGGAAGTCACAGTGATCGGGATCGAGTCTCCAGTGCCCGCGCGTTTTTAGCTCGACCGGCAGCGTCACGGACGCGCCACTCTCGTCGGTGTAGCCCAGCGTGGCCGCGTGCCACCGGGCCTTCGTCGAGTCGCGATCGCGAATCACGCTTCGGAGGTCCGTTTCGATGGTGAGCAGCAAAACGTCGTGACGGGAAAACAACGGCTGCCCGTTCAGCTGCGTGCCCGCCGCTTGCCGGGCCGGCGATTCCTGCAGCGGCCCGAGTGCCGCGTGAACCGGTCCGAACGCTGTGCCGACGCCTGCGAGCAGCGTCATGGCCGGGCAAAGGCAACGGGAGGGAGTCGGGAGTCGCACGGCGCCACCCTGCGTGGCGAATCCGGCTCTAGCTTACGGCACAGGGGCCAGGCGGGGAAGACAGCGCGCCGATCGTGGCCTGACTAGGTTGGTACCCATGTCAGTCGCCCGGCACCTCGGTATCAGCCTGTCGCAGTACGACCACCGCATCCGCACGTTCATCCCGCACTACGAAGAGATCCTCGAGGTCGTGGCCGGCGCTGCCCGGCTCGTTCGCGCGCGCGCTCCGGTCATTGTCGATCTCGGAATCGGCACGGGAGCGCTGGCGGCCCGGTGCCTCACAGCGAGGTCGCGCGCCACCTTGATCGGTCTCGACGCCGACGCCGGCATGCTCGACATGGCGGCGCGACGCCTGAACCGATTCGCCCGCCGAATCCAGTTGATCCACGGGAGCTTCGCGCGCACCCCTCTGCCCCGGTGCGACATGATCGTGGCGACGCTCGCGCTGCATCACATCCGCAGCGAACGCGGTAAGCGGCGTTTCTACCGGCGCTGCTTCCGTGCGCTGCGTGCCGGCGGCGTGCTCGCGAGCGGAGACGCGTTCATGGCCGCCGACTCCGATCTCAGCCGGCAGTTGGTGGCCGCGTGGCTCGACCACATGGCCCGTACCTACGGGGCACGGCGGGCGCGCGAGTTCCTTCGCTCATGGGCGAAGGAGGATCGCTATTTCCCCCTCGAAGCGGAAACCGCCATGCTCCGAAGCGCCGGATTCCGCACCGAAGTGGTGTGGCGCAAAGCAGCGTTTGGCGTCGTGCTCGGCCGCAAACGACCGTAAGCCGTTTCCGGTTGTTCTACATCACCGGACACCCGTCCAGCTTCACGCACTTTGGATCCAGGGGCGGCAAGTTGAGCCGCCGCAGTTCCGCGTTGACCGAGACCAGGTCCCGGGACCAGATCTGCAACAGGCGATCGGTGTATCCCTTCAACTCCGCGCTCAGAATGCCGAAGATCTCCGGCATGTTATTGGTGGGCCGGCCGTCGCCGCGCTCGGCCATGGACATCAGCGTGGCGAGCCGATTGTTGACCTTGATGGGGAAGTTGAGCGGATCCTGATTGCTCTGGTTGCGCACCTGGTAGATGCTCTCCTCGACCGCCGACACGTTGGCGCGCAGCGCTTCGCCAGCCGAACGCAGGCGCCCGTCGTTGGATCGCTTCAGGCGATCGTCGAGCTGGCCTTTCACGCGCCGAATCTCGATCACGGCGGTGTTGGCTTCGTTCACCTTGGCATGCACCTGACGGGAGAACGCGTACTGCGCCACCAGATCGGCGTCCGTCACGTCGGTAATCCAGGGATGGCGCTCGACGACGACCGGCGCCGTGAGCGCGCGACCATCCACGGTGAGCCGCAGCGTGTAACGCCCCGGCGGGACGGCGGGCGCATTGATCCGGGCGCCCCACATGATCATGCCGGGGAAGGTCACGAACGGCTGCGTGCGAAGGTTCCAGTGGATGCGGTTGAGTCCGGGCGATACCGGCAGCCATTGAGGCGGACCGCCGGGACCAAAGCCACCACCCTCACCCGGCGCTGCCGCGGGGCGTTCACCCGTGGCCGTGTCCGGTTCCCACGCCCGCAGCACGGTCCCCGCTGAGTCGAGCAACTCGAGCGATGCGCGCTGCGGTTTGGTCTTCAGCCACCAGCTGAACGTCACGCCGGGGCCCGACCGAACTGCCGTGGGTGGAGTGAACAGGAATGCCTCCGCCGCGAACCGTTCGGGAGAGGCCTGCCGCAGCGGGGCGATGTTGTCCAGCACCCAGAATCCGCGGCCGTGCGTCCCGATCACCAACTCATTCTTCTCCACGATGAGATCGTGCACCGGCACATCCGGGAACCCGGGGTTCAGGGCCTGCCAGTTGGCCCCATCGTCGTAGCTGATGTAGACGCCGTGCTGTGTCGCGGCATACAGCAGCCCACGCCGGTAGGGGTCCTCTCGGACAGCGTGCACGTACGCATCCGCCCGGATGCCGTTGGTGATCTTGGTCCACGTCTGTCCGAAGTCGGTCGTCTTGAAGACGTACGGCGCGAAGTCGTTGAGCAGCGGCCGCCTGACGGAGACGTACGCGGTCGCGTTGTCGAACGCCGAGGCGTCGATCTGGCTCACGCGGCCGAAGTCCGGCATCTCGCGCGGTGTCACGTTGGTCCACGTGGCCCCGCCGTCCCGCGTCACGTGCACCAGACCGTCATCCGACCCCGCCCAGATGATGTTGATGTCGCGCTTGCCCGGTCCCAGGGCGAAGACCGTGGCATACACCTCGGGCCCGTTCATGTCACCCGTGATGGGACCGCCGGACTTTTCCAGGGTTGACGGATCATGCCGAGTCAGGTCCCCGGAAAGAGCCGTCCACGTTTGACCGCCATCGCGCGTCCGCCACACGCGCTGCGAGGATACGTACAACGTGCGTGGGTCCACCGGTGAGAAGATGATCGGGAAGGTCCACTGCCACCGTTCCCGAATCTCTTTCGCGGGCTCGCCCGAGTAGAACCAGGGGTATGGATTCACCTCGCGCGCCGTGCCGGTTCGGCGGTTGAACCGGTCCACGTAG
>DATMAW010000003.1:0-25843 GCA_035559715.1 Gemmatimonadales bacterium
GGACGCCCGCCTGCAGTACCGCGCGCTGGAGAGCGCCACACGACAGGAACAGGGAACGGCCGCAGGCGTTCTCTCCACCGAGCAGCGCGTGCGGACGTGGGCGCCGTCGTTGGTGCTGACGTGGAGCGGCGGCGCCACGACCGGAGGGCAGTACAACAGGTCGGAAACGACGCAGTTCGCCGCAGGGAGTGAGACCCGATCGACGCGGGAGGACTGGGGCGGGAACGCGGCCGTTTCATTTCGCCTCCCGCGAGAACTCGTGAGGCTGCAAGGGCCGGTGCGGGCCACGCTGGGCGCCACCGGATCGGACGTTCGCGTGTGTCTCGTGCGGGTCGGGACAGCAGGATGCGCACCGGTCGCCGACAGCCGTCGGCGCCAGATGGACGTGCGGCTGGACACGGGGTTTTCGCCCGCGGTCGTTGGCGGCGCGAGTTTCAGCTACATTCTGACCGACCAACGCCATCTCTCGAGTCGATTCTCGCAGCTCGTGTTTACCGTGTTCGCGGACGTCAACTTCGTCACCGGCCGGCTCCCGTGAGGGCATCGGCCAGTCTCGCCCTCGCCGTGGCGGCGTGCGCGGCCGGCACGGTGTCCGGCCGCGGGGAGTTCGATGGGGAGGCGGCCCTGGCGTATGTGGCCGAGCAGGTGGCCTTCGGACCGCGCATTCCCAACACCGAGGGACACCGGCGGGCCGGCGACTGGATCGAGGGACAGCTGCGCGCGCGGGCGGACTCCGTGGAAGTGCAGGTCTTCACACACGTCACTACCAGTGGCGACACACTGCGCCTGCGGAACTTTATTGGGCGGTTCAGGCCGGAGGTGCGCGAGCGGATCCTGCTCGTGGCGCACTGGGACACGCGCCCGATCTCGGACCAGGCGAGGGCGGCTGCGGATCGAACCCGACCGGTGCCTGGAGCAAATGATGGCGGCTCAGGCGTAGCCGTCCTGCTCGGGGTGGCGGATGCGCTCAAGCGTCGCCCCCCCGTGGTGGGCGTGGACTTGCTGTTCGTGGATGGCGAGGACTACGGCGATTTCGGCGCCGGCAAGGACGTGCTGTTGGGATCGCGCCACTACGCGCAGAACGCGGGGGCCGCGCGGCCGTTGTTCGCCGTCGTGTTCGACATGGTGGGCGATCAAGACCCGCAGTTCTACCAGGAGGGCTACTCCGCGCAGCGCGCACCGGAGGTGGTCGAGCGCGTCTGGTCGAAAGCCGCGGAACTGGGCCACGCGCGCGTCTTTCGCGCCACGGTCGGCCAGGCGATCACGGACGATCACTTGCCGCTGCTCGAAGCGGGTTTTCGCGCGATCGATGTGATCGACCTGGACTACCCCCACTGGCACACCCCGGAGGACACGCTGGACAAGGTCAGCGCCAGGAGTCTCGAGATCGTGGGCGAAGTGGCGATCGCGCTGGTGCGCTGAAACGGAAGACGGCCCACAACCTGCGGGCCGGCCCCGGCATCATCACGAGACAAATTGGTCCAGTTCGCAAAAGTTTGATCCCGCATGTTGCGGCCGTGGCGCACATCCATTCGTGCGTGGGGAAAGACGATCGTCGCGCCGTCGCCATACTCCTGGCGCTGGCGGCCCTCGGGCTGGCCGTGCGATTCGGTCCGTTGGCGCGTCGCGGAGCCCCGCCAGGCGCCGTGGCATACCGCGCGCGCGAGGTGCGTCCGGAGCGGGACTCGGTGGCCGCCCGCGCGCTGCGCCTCGCGCGCCCCCTCGCGAGAGGTGACAGTGTGGACCTGGACCGCGCCCCGGCCGACGAAATCGCCCGACTGCCGCGCATCGGGCCGGCCCTCGCGGCACGCATCGTGGACGATCGCGAGGCGAACGGACCGTTTGGCTCACTCGAGGCCTTGGATCGCGTGAGTGGAGTGGGTCCCGGCCTTCTGACCGCGATCGAGCCGTACGCGAGATTCTCCAGCCGGGGCGTACCCCGCTCGGTCCTGGAGCCACGCTCCGCCACCCCTGGTACCCCTGTGAGCCTCAACACGGCGACGGAGCTCGAGCTTGCCCAGCTTCCCGGCATCGGGCCCTCGCGCGCCGCCGCCATTGTGGCAGACCGGGCGCGCAACGGCCGCTACGCGAGAATCGAAGACTTGCAACGAGTGCGCGGCATCGGACCGGCGACCATCGAACGTCTCAGGAGTCGCGTTCGCGTCCCTTGACACCCTATCAGGTGCCGGTACTTTCCCAATTCGTTCAAGGGCTTCGCTGACTTCGCGTTACACTCCATCCCCAGGGGCCATGGCGACGACCGCTCCGGCCACAGCTGAACGTCTTGGTGACCTCTTGCTGCGTGACGGTCTGATCACGCGCGAACAACTCCAGGCGGCACTCCAAGAGCAGAAGAATACCGGCATGCGGTTGGGCTACACGCTGGTCAAGCTCGGCTTCATTCAGGAGACCGAGATCACCAAGATGCTGGCCCGCCAGTTCCGCATGCCGGCGGTGGATCTGTCACGCTTCGAGGTCGATCCCAAGATCGTGAAGCTGATTCCCGGAGACGTGGCCGTGAAGCACACGGTCCTGCCGCTCAAACGGGAGGGACGCACGCTCACGGTGGCAATGGCCGATCCCACAAACGTGGGTGTGGTGGACGACCTCAAGTTCATTACGCGGTTCGACATCTTCCCGGTGATCGCGGGCGAATACACGCTGCGCACGGCCATTGAGCGGCATTACGAGCAGACTGACGCGCAGCTGCAAACGCTCCTCAAGGACATCGAGGAGGAGGAAGAACTCGAGGTCATCGAGGAGAAAGAGGAAGAGGCCGGCCCTGTCCAGGTTGCCGATGACGCCCCGGTCGTAAAGCTGATCAACGGGATTCTGACGGACGCCGTCAAGCGCGGGGCGTCCGATATCCACATCGAGCCGTTCGAGCACGAGATCCGCGTGCGCTACCGCATTGACGGAGCGCTGCAAGAGATCATGAAGCCGCCGATCAAGCTCAAGGCGGCGCTCACCAGCCGCATCAAGATCATGTCGGCGCTCAATATCGCTGAGCGACGGGTGCCGCAGGACGGACGGATCAAGTTGAAGATGGGCAAGCGGGTGATTGATTTCCGCGTCTCCACGCTGCCCGTGATCTTCGGCGAGAAGATCGTGCTGCGGATTCTCGACAAGGGGAACCTGACGCTCGACCTGGCCAAGTTCGGCTTCGAGCCCAAGGCCGAGCAGGACTTGATGCGTAGCATCCTGAACCCGTATGGCATGGTGCTGGTCACCGGTCCCACGGGCTCAGGCAAGACCACCACGCTGTACTCCGCGTTGTCCCGGGTCAACACCGTCGAAGTGAACATCATGACCGCCGAGGACCCGGTGGAATACAACATCCACGGGATCAATCAGGTCCTGGTGCGCAACGAGATCGGGATGACGTTCGCGGCGGCGCTGAAAGCGTTTCTGCGGCAGGACCCGAACATCATCATGGTGGGCGAGATCCGAGACATCGAGACCGGCGGCATCGCCATCAAGGCGGCCCTCACAGGTCACCTGGTGCTGTCCACGTTGCACACCAACGATGCGCCGTCCACGATCACGCGCATGGTGGACATGGGCATCGAGCCGTTCAACGTCGCGAGCGCTGTGAATCTGATCGTGGCGCAACGGCTCGTCCGGCGGATTTGCAAGGACTGCAAACAGGAGCACCACTATTCGCCGGAAGAGTTGGCGGCCCTGGGGATGCGGCCGGAAGACGTGAAAGGCATTGCGTTCTTCAAGGGTGCGGGCTGCGACACCTGCAACGGGACCGGGTACAAAGGGCGCGCGGGGCTCTACGAGGTCATGGCGCTCTCGCCGGAGTTGCGGCGCATGATCCTCCGTGGGGCCTCCACGGCAGAGATGCAGGAACAGGCCGTGAAGGAAGGAATGTTGACGCTGCGCATGGACGGCATTGAGAAGATCAAGAAGGGCATCACGACTTTGGAAGAAGTTGTCAAGGAAACCGCGGGGGGCTAACCCATGGAACAGACAGGCAGCAAGCCGGCGGCCGGTGCGGCCCCCGCGTCAAGCGCGCAGGGAATCAACCTGCGCATGTTGCTCGAGGAGATGATCGAGCGAGATGCCTCTGACCTGCACATCACGGCCGGTGAGCGGCCCAAGATGCGGGTGGACGGCGACATCACGAACTCGCGCAGCGAGTACGTGCTGACGCCGAAGGACACCCTCCAGCTCGCCTACTCCGTGCTCACCGAGAACCAGAAGAAGAAGTTCGAAATGGAAGATGAGCTGGACTTCTCCTTCGGCATCCAGAACCTGGCGCGCTTCCGCGGCAACTGCTTCAAGCAGCGCGGCTGCGTCTCCATCGTGATCCGGCAGATCCCGTTCTCGGTCAAGACGTTCGACCAGCTGGGGCTGCCGCCCATCATCGCCAAGCTGTCGGAGCGCCCGCGCGGCCTCGTGCTCGTGACCGGGCCTACGGGGTCCGGAAAGTCCACCACGCTCGCGGCGATGATCGACAAGATCAACAAGGAGATGAAAGGACATATTCTCACGATCGAGGAGCCGATCGAGTTCATTCATCGGCATCAGAACTGCATCGTGAACCAGCGCGAGGTGGGAACCGACACCAAGAGCTTCGGTGCCGCGCTGAAATACGCGTTGCGGCAGGACCCCGATGTGGTGCTGGTGGGCGAGATGCGCGACCTGGAGACGATTCAGGCGGCGTTGACGATTGCCGAAACCGGACACCTGGCGTTCGCCACCTTGCACACCAACTCCGCCGCGGAGACCATCAACCGTGTGATCGACGTGTTCCCCAGCCACCAGCAGTCGCAGGTGCGGGCCCAGCTGGCGTTCGTGCTCGAAGGCGTGATCACGCAAACCCTGTTGCAGAAGGCGAGCGGCAAGGGCCGCGTCATGGCGTGCGAGATCATGGTCTGCACCCCCGCCATCCGCGCGCTCATTCGCGACGACAAGGTGCACCAGATCTACTCGGCCATGCAGGCCGGCAAGAAGCACGGCATGCAGACGCTGGCCGACGATTTGTACAGACTGTACATGGGGCGCGAGATCGCGCTGGAGGAGGCGCTCCGCGTGGCGCCCGACCAGAACGAGTTCTTGCGCATGGTGGGCGAGCCGGTGCCCGGCGAAGAGGGGGACACGAGGAAACCCGGCGCGCCGGGCTCCCGGCCCGCCGCCGGCGGCGCGCGACGTTAATCGAGGGGGAACTCATCGATGCCCGTTTTCGAGTACACGGCCCGCACCCCGACCGGCCAGGAGCAGACCGGAACGATTGATCTCCCCTCGCGCGACGATGTGGTCGCGCATCTCAGGAAAAACCGGCTGGTCCTGGTCCGCATCCGCGAAGCGAAGAAGAGCAAGCGCAGGGGCCGGGTGCCCACGCGCGACATCGTGATTTTCACGCGGCAGTTCGCCACGATGATTAACTCGGGCCTGCCGCTGGTGCAGGCGCTCGACATCCTCGCCAAGCAGACCGAGAACAAGAACCTGGCCGAGACGACCAAAGAAGTCGTGTATGACGTGGAGAGCGGCCACACGTTGGCCGACGCGCTGGGCAAGCATCCCCATGCATTCTCGCAGCTGTACGTGAACATGGTCGCGGCAGGCGAAGCGGGCGGTATTCTCGACACCATTCTCCTGCGGCTGGCGACCTTCCTGGAGAAGAACGATGCGATCGTGCGCAAGGTGAAGGGTGCCATGATCTACCCGGCCGTGATCTTCTCGGTGGCCGGTATCGCGATCGTGGTGCTGCTCATCTTCGTGATCCCGACGTTCCAGAGCATGTTCGCGTCAGTGGGATTGGAGCTGCCGCTCCCCACGCGCGTCGTGATCATGCTGAGCGAGATCCTTCAAGGCTTCTGGTGGCTCATCGGCGGTGGGGTCGCGGGCGCGGTGTTCGGCATCAGGCGGTACTACGCCACCGAGGGCGGCCAGCTCGTGCTGGACAAGTTGATGCTCAAGATGCCCGTGCTCGGCGACCTGCTCCGCAAGTCCGCCGTGTCGCGCTTCACCCGCACGCTCGGCACGCTCATCTCCTCGGGCGTTTCGATTCTCGACGGCCTCGAGATCACGGCCAAGACCGCCGGCAACCGCGTGATTCATGACGCGGTCATGGGCTCACGGGCGTCCATCGCGGGCGGCGAGACGATCTCCGGTCCGCTGGAGAAGTCCGGCGTGTTCCCGCCCATGGTGACCTCCATGATCGCGGTCGGTGAGGCTACCGGTGGCCTGGACGAGATGCTTACCAAGATCGCCGACTTCTATGACGACGAGGTGGACGCGGCGGTCTCGGCGCTGCTCTCCCTCATGGAGCCGGTCATGATCGTGGTGCTCGGCGTGGTGGTGGGCGGCATGATCGTGGCCATGTACCTCCCGATCTTCGACATGATCAACGCGGTGCAAGGGTAGGCGAGGAAGGCCGGCGCCGGCCGACGAGAGGCAGGTGGTTCCGTGAACCGCCTGCCTCTGTTGTCTCTCGGCCCAATTGCCGCCTGGTTGACTTAGATCCCGCAATTCACACGCGACGAGGAGAGCGAGGGGACTATGAAGCGAGGCACAGTCCGTTACACGATCGGCATTGTCGCAATGTTCCCGGCGGCCGCCGCCGCGCAAGAGCCCGGCCGCCTGACCGTCGGCAACGTGGTCGCAGAGTCCGGCAAGACGTCCTTCGGAGTCATCACCGTCCCGCCGGGGAGGGACCCGGGCTACGACATCCCCGTCGCGGTTGTGCGCGGGGCGAGGGCTGGCAAGGTTCTGGCGCTCGTGGCCGGCTCCCACGGCACGGAGTACGCATCGGTGATCGCGCTCGAGCGGCTCATCGGCCTGCTCGACCCGGCGAGGATCGCGGGCACCGTGATCATCGTGCCGCTCGTGAACATCGCGTCGTTCGAACAGAAGATCGCGCATCTGAATCCGGTGGATGGGAAGAATATGAATCGCTTTTTCCCCGGCTCCCCGGACGGCACGCAGACCGACCGCGCCTCCTACCTGCTCACCCGGGAGGTAGTGGAGAAGAGTGATCACTTGATTGACCTGCACGGCGGGGACCTCGACGAAAACCTGCGCCCGTACAGCTACTGGACGCGCACCGGCCGCGCGGCGCAGGACTCGGTGTCTCGCGGCATGGTGCTCGCGTTTGGGCTCGATCACATCATCATCTCGACCGACCGCCCCACCGACCCCACCGCGTCGCGCTACCTGGAGAACACGGCCACCACGCGCGGCAAGCCCTCGATCACCGTGGAAGCGGGCCGCGCCGGGACCACCGAGCCGGAGGACATCCAGGCGCTGATTGACGGCGTGTACGGCGTGATGGCGTATCTCCGCATGATCGACCGTCCCGTCCGGTTCGTGGAGCGGCCGGTGTGGTTCGATCGGCTGGCCAACATCACAAGTGAGGCGACGGGCATCTTCTACCCGCTGGTGGAGCGCGGGACCTATGTGGCCGAGGGGATGAAGGTGGGGTACGTGACGGACTACGTGGGGCGGTTGCTGTTCGAGGCGCGTGCGCCCGCGGCCGGCGTGGTGCTCTACATCCGGGCGGTGCCCTCGATGACCAAGGGTGAGACGATCGCGAGCGTGGGGGTGCCCGCACGGTAGCTCCGACGCGTGCCTACCAGCTCCTCGACTCACAGTCCCACCATGCGATTCGTGGCTGCGCTGGCTTTCCTGGCCGCCGCGGCAACCATCATCCGCGCCCAGGAAGCGCCCGCCCTCGTCACACTAAGGGTAATCCACGGCGATGACCCGGTTCGTGGCGCGCGCGTCGAGGCCGGTTCGGTTCGCGCGACCACCGGGTCGGACGGAGTCGCCAGGCTCAGGTTGGCGCGCGGCTCCCACGTGATCACGGTGTCTCGCATCGGCTTCGCTCCCGAGACGCTCGCCGTGACGCTCGATCCGCCGCGCGACACGACGCTCGTCGTGGAAGCGACGGCCCGGGCCACGGAGCTCGAAGCGGTCATCGTGACGGCGACCCGGAGTGAACGCCGTGTCGAGGACGAGCCCTCGCGCGTGGAAGTCCTGCCACGCGAAGAGGTCGAAGAGAAACTCCTTATGACCCCCGGCGACGTCGCCATGCTGATGAACGAGACCGGCGGGCTGCGCGTGCAGACCACCTCGCCCTCGCTCGGCGGCGCGACCGTTCGAATTCAGGGACTCCGCGGCCGCTACACCCAACTCCTGACTGACGGCTTGCCCCTCTACGGCGGGCAGACCGGATCGCTCGGCCTGCTCCAGATCCCGCCCATGGACCTCGCGCAGGTGGAGGTCATCAAGGGCGCAGCCTCGGCCCTGTACGGCCCCGCCGCGCTGGGTGGCGTGGTGAACCTCGTCTCCCGACGGCCGGGCGTGGCGTCCGAGGTGGAGCTGTTGCTGAACCAAACGACTCGCGGAGGCACAGACGGCGTGCTCTGGGCCTCTGCCCCGGTCGGTGAGGATTGGGGGTACACCGTGCTCGCGGGCGCGCATCGGCAATCGCCACAGGACGTGGACGCGGACGGATGGGCGGATCTTCCGGGGTTCGAGCGCCTGGTCATTCGTCCTCGCCTTTTCCACGAGAGCCGATCCGGCGTTTCGCTCTTTCTCACGGCTGGCACCACGCTGGAAGATCGCTCGGGTGGGACGCTGCCGGGGCGAGTGGCGCCCGACGGAACGCCGTTCCCTGAGCAACTCACCACGCGACGAGTCGACCTCGGTGCCCTTGCTCGCGTTCCGCTGCGGAGCGGACCGACACTCAACGTGCGTGGTTCCGTCATGCAACTGCGGCACGGACACGTCTTCGGTCCCCGGCCCGAGGACGATCGCCACAGTACCGCGTTCGCAGAGGCAACGATCGGCGGACATGCCTTGCGCGGCAGCTGGGTGATCGGCGCAGCCCTGCAATCCGACGCCTACCGGGCGGACGACGTAATGGGCTTCGACTACGCGTACACCGTGCCGTCGGCCTTCGCCCAGGGGGACGTGCAAGTCACTGATCGGCTCGCGGTGCTGGCGAGCGGCCGCGTGGATGCGCACTCGAAATACGGCGTGTTTGCCAACCCGCGCCTCTCCGTCCTGGCGCGACTCACGCGTGAGTGGACATTGCGAGCCTCTGCGGGCACCGCGTCCTTCGCTCCGACGCCGTTCACCGAGGAGACCGAAGTCACAGGTCTCGCGCCCGTGGTGCCACCGGCCGGGATCGAGAGCGAGCGCGCGAACTCGGCGTCGCTCGATGTGGGCGGGATGGTCGGCAAGCTGGAACTGAGTGCGGCGGTGTTCGGCGCCGTCGTGCGGCGCCCCGTGGCGACCCGTCGGTCAGGGCCCGCGACGGTCGGTTTCGAGCTGATCAACGCCGCGGCACCCACCCGCACTCACGGAGTGGATCTGCTCGCGCGGCTCAACATGGAGCCGATCCGGGTCACGGCGACCTATGTGTACCAGCGCTCCACCGAGGACGACCCCGACGCCGGCGTCCGGCGCGAGACGCCCCTCACGCCGCGTCATGCGGCCGGCATCGTCGCGGCATGGGAGCGACAGGGACAGAGCCGGGCGGGCGTGGAACTGTACTACACCGGCCGACAGGCGCTGGACGACAATCCCTATCGCGCCGTGAGTGCCCCGTACGTCATTCTCGGTTTCCTCGTGGAGCACCGCGTGGGCCGCATGCGAGTGTTCGTGAATGCGGAAAACCTCGGTGACGTGCGACTGTCGCGCTATCACCCGTTGGTGCTGCCAGCGCCCGGCCAAGGAGGCCGGTGGACGACGGACGCGTGGACCGAGCTATCCGGCCGCACGATCAACGGCGGTGTGCGCTGGCGGCTGCGCTAGCGCACGTCGAGGGGATACCCCGCCGCGCTCCACGCCCGCATTCCTCCGACCAGATGGAACACGTTGGTGTACCCCAGGCTGAGGAGCGTTGCGGCTGCGGTCTCGCTCATCGCTCCGCTGCGGCAGTACAGCACGACCTTGGCCGTTTTGTCGGCCGGCAGGCGATCCAGCTGCGCGGCGATCTGGTCGAACGGAATGCTGAGGTCGGTTCCGGGAATGTCGCCGGCATACGGTACATGAACGTTCACCAAGACGAAGTCCTTGGCCTGCATCATTGCCCGGAGCTCAGGCGGCGTGACGTCATGGCGCGCGGGGGCGGGAAGAGGGGCATGGGCGGCGGGGGTCGTCCCACCTCGCGCGCACGCCAGGAGCGAGAGGATCGGCGTCACAGCGGCAAGCGGCAGAAAACGCGTTCTCATGAGCGTCCCCGGAGACGTGGTTCACGTTTATTCTATACACGTGGCCCCGTTTCCCAAGACGATCCTAAGCACAGGCTCATTCAGGTCTGACCTGCCCTTTACGCGTGCCCGACTAGTCTCACCGACGGGGGCAACCGGCGCCGTGGAACGCGCGTTTGGTGCGCCCTCGCCTCGTGGTTCGATCCATCCTTCACAACTTTCAGAGGAGTGCCGCATGGTCGCCTTCACGCGATACGGCATGAACGTCACGCTGGCCCTCTCCTTCGAGGCGGCCGTCGAGAAGATTCGGGGTGAACTGGCCAAAGAAGGATTCGGGGTTCTAACTGAGATCGACGTTACGGCTACGCTCAAGAAGAAGCTGGACGTGGAGTTCCGGCCCTACATCATTCTCGGCGCGTGCAATCCCCCCCTGGCCCACCAAGCCCTCAAGGCTGATCTGGATATTGGGCTGCTCCTGCCCTGCAACGTGATCGTATACGCCGCGGACGAGCCCGGCCGCACCGTCGTGGCGGCAATGGACCCCGTCGCGGCGCTGGATCTCTCGGGAAACGACGCTATCCGATCCGTGGCCCAGGAGGCCAGGGCGAAGCTCGGCCGCGCGCTCGCAGCGCTACAATAGACGGAGCGGGACTGGCCTCGCCTGCCCGCCGCTGGCGGAACACGCTGGTGAGCCGAACGGACAGGTGCGTTACCAGGAGGGGAGCGATGACTGTCCCAGCGAGACTGTTGCCCTGCAATCGGTACCCGATGAGCGATCAATACGGGCCCCGTGCCGCCACGGCCGTGGCTCTCGCGGTGGCGGTGAGCGCGCTGTTCACGGCGCCCGCGGTGACGCAGACCAAGGAACGCGTGGCGGCGTCCATTGACGCCAGGCTTGGGACCTACAGCGACGTGGCGCTCAAGATCTGGAGCTACGCCGAGGTGGGCTATCAGGAGGAGAAAAGCTCCGGGTTGCTCCAGAGCCAGCTGCGCGACGCCGGGTTTACCATCGAGTCAGGCGTGGCCGGCATGCCAACCGCCTTTGTTGCATCGTACGGTCAGGGTCGCCCGATCATCGGCATCCTTGCCGAGTTCGACGCCCTCCCGGGGTTGTCGCAGGCTGCTGAGCCCACGCGCCGGCCATTAGTGGAGCACGGTGCAGGCCACGGCTGCGGGCATCATCTGTTCGGCACGGCGTCCACGGCGGCGGCGATCGCCGTGAAGGACTGGCTCGCGGCAACGGCACGGCAGGGCACGATCCGCTTGTATGGCACGCCCGCAGAAGAAGGCGGCTCCGGCAAGGTCTACATGGTTCGGGCCGGCCTGTTCAAAGACGTGGATGCGGTGATTTCCTGGCACCCGGGCGACGAAAACGATGCCGGCCCATCCACCAACCTCGCCAACAAGTCGGGCAAATTTCGCTTCCGAGGCGTCTCCGCCCATGCTGCCGGGGCCCCGGACCGCGGCCGCTCCGCGCTCGACGGCGTCGAGGCCATGAACCACATGGCGAACCTCATGCGGGAGCACGTCCCGGCGGAGACGCGCATCCACTACGTCATCACCAGCGGCGGCCAGGCGCCCAACGTCGTGCCGGACTACGCGGAGGTGTACTACTACGTGCGTCACCCGGACGGACGCATGGTCGAGGCCATCTGGGAACGCCTCGTGAAGGCCTCGGAAGGAGCCGCGCTCGGTACCGGCACGACCGTGGAACATGAGATCACCGGAGGCACGTACAGCAGGCTGCCGAACGAGACCCTCGCTCGTGTCCTGGATACGAACCTGCGAATCGTGGGGGGCGTGAAGTACACGCCGGAGGAGCAGGCGTTTGCCGAAAAGCTGATCGCCACCTTCTCCCCGACAGGTCGCGTGCTCGGCTCGCAGGAAACCGTGCAGCCCTTCGCCCGACAGGTTACCAATGCTTCCTCGGACGCGGGGGACGTGAGCTGGGTGGTTCCGTCGGCGTCGTTTACGGCGGCGACGTTCGTCCCGGGGACACCGGGCCACTCCTGGCAGGCGGTCGCGGCAGGAGGCACGAGCATTGGGATCAAGGGAATGGCCGTCGCGGCGAAGACGCTGGCGCTTTCCGCGGTGGATCTGTTCCAGTCGCCTACGGTGCTCGCGGCGGCACGGCAGGAGTTCGAGCGGAACCGCGGCCCGAACTTCACGTACCGCGCGCTGCTCGGGGATCGTCCCCCGGCGCTGGACTACCGTCGCTAAGTCACTTTCCCTCATCGCTCGCCTGGCTGAGCTGGATGGGCAGCAAAGTCAACCAATAGGCCAAACTGGATGCCACCGAATCGCCAGTGTCAAGATGTTATCGCGGCATTATCTGCAGCGTTCAATTGCATTTTGCCATAGCGGTCAAGATCTTGGGGCATGCCTTTGATCGGTGGCAGGGAGCGCCCCCGCGAACCCAGGCGGCCCAATCGCGGCCCGGCCCCCCGCGCTCTGGGCCTGCTCCGCTGGGTGTATGTGGGCCGCGCCGTTGTACCCGTCGTCGTTTTCATGGCGGCGGCGTTTTCGTTTCGGGCGCAGCCTCCCGAAGTCATCGTCACGCTCGCATTCGTTGCGGTCGTCAGCGTGCTTGCCGCCGGCCTCTCGGCGTGGTACACCCACGTTCAGCACGCCCGCCCGGGCGCCACCTTCCTCTACTCCCAGGCATTGTTCGACCTCGGCCTGGCGACGGTGATCGTGCATTTCACGGGTGGGGCCGAGAGCAACTTCTCGGCGCTGTACATCCTGGTAATTGCGGTGAGCGGTGTGCTCATGCCGGTCGCGTCCGGGCTCCTCGTCACGCTGCTCGGCGGCCTGCTGTACGTGGCGGACATCGTGTGGGGGTATCCCGAGCAACTCTCCGTCACGGTTGGTCTACAAATCCTGGTGTTCGTGGGCGTGGCGCTGGCGACCGGGTACCTCGCAAGCCGCGTGGGGGTGGTCGGTGCCGAGCGCGAGGTGCTCCAGCGGGAAGTGACGAGACTCCGGCTCGAGGCGGGGGACATCCTGCGCAACATCGGAAGCGGTGTCGTCACCGTGGACGGGGACGGCAACCTTGCCTACGCCAACCCCGCTGCTCAAGCACTCCTGGGGACCGAGATGACCGCGCTGGTGGGCCGGCCCATCGTCGAGTTCCTCAAGGCTCGTTCGCCCGAGCTGTGGGCGGCCATCGTATCAACGCAGCGTCGTGGAGAACGGACGGTGCGCGCGGAAGGGAGGATCGTGAACAACGGACAGGCCTTCCCGATCGGGCTCACGACCACGGCATTGCAGGTCGAGCCCGGGAGCCCGCCCAGCGTCACGGCGATCTTCTCCGACATCTCGGACCAGAAGCGTCTGGAAGAACTGCACCTTCGCACGGAGCGACTGGAGGCCGTGGCGGAGCTGTCCGCATCGCTCGCGCATGAAATTCGGAACCCGCTGGCCTCGATTCGCTCCTGCGTCGAGCAGCTCTCGCGCTCCAAGCGCGCCACGGCCGACGAGCAAGTGCTCGCGGGGCTGGTCGTGCGCGAGAGCGAGCGGCTGAGTCGTCTGCTAAACGAGTTTCTCGACTTCTCCCGGGTTCGGGCCACGCGACACGAGCCGCTCGACCTTCTCCAGGTGGCGCGCGCCGCAGTGGACACCGTCCGGGAGCATCCTGACTGCTTGCCGGGTGCTCAGGTCGAGGTCGTGGGCGAGCCGGCGCCGCTTGAGGGAGATGCGGACCTCCTCCACCGAGTCATCCTCAATCTCGTGCTAAACTCCGTGCAGGCGGCTGGCAGCCGGGCGCGCGTCGTGGTGGCGGTCAGACCCGCCAGGGCGCAGGATGTCCCGACGGGAGTGCACATCGAGGATTCCGTCCTCGTTTCGGTCAGCGACAACGGGCCTGGGATCGCCCCGGAGATCCGGGAGCGGATCTTCCAGCCGTTCGTGACCGGTCGGGCCGGGGGATCGGGCCTTGGGCTCGCCATCGTGCACCGGGCAGTGCAGGCGCATCGCGGCGTCGTGCTCGCGGACAAGAGTGACGACCGTGGCACGACATTCACGGTGCTGCTGCCGAAAGGGGCCAAGCCCTTGACCGCCCCCACGGCGGGGCAACCCGCGAAAGCAGGTGGACCGTGATCGAGCGAGCGCCCCGCCTGCTCGTGGTGGATGACGAGTCGGGCATTCTGGATTCGCTGCGCATCCTCCTGAGGAACAACGGGTTCGATGTTGTCGCGGTTCAGGGGGGGCAGGCGGGACTGGAGGCGCTTGCCGCGCAAAAGCCTGACATCGTGTTGTCCGACATCAAAATGCCAAGGGTCTCGGGCATCGACATTCTGCGCGCCGCGCGCGAGCGCGATCCAGAATTGCCGGTGATCCTGATGACCGCCCAGGCCGAGCTTCAGAGCGCGATCCAGGCCGTCAATCAGGGCGCCTTCTACTACATCCAGAAGCCATTCGCAAACGACGATCTCGTGGCGATTTGCCGCCGGGCCGCGGAGTACCGGGCCCTGCGATCAGAGAACCGAGAGCTGAAGAGCGAGATTCGTCGCAGAGACCGGTCTGCTGTGGCTCAACCAATTGGCGGATCGCCATCATTTGCCGAGGTTTTGCGCTTTGCGAGACAGGTGGCTCGAACCGAGTCCACGGTCCTCATTCAGGGCGAAAGTGGAACGGGGAAGGAGGTCATTGCCCGGTTCATTCATGAGCTGTCCGAGCGGAGCGACGGCCCGTTCCTATCGATCAATTGCGGCGCGTTGCCGGAGAGCCTGCTGGAGTCTGAGCTGTTCGGCCACGTCAGGGGTTCGTTCACCGGCGCAGTGCGGGACAAGCAGGGACTCTTTGCCGCCGCGCGGGCAGGGACGTTCTTTCTCGACGAGATCGCCGAGATCCCGCCTTCGACTCAGGTGAAGCTGCTGCGCGTGCTCCAGGAGCGAGAGATCATGCCGGTGGGTGCCACGGAAGCCGTGCCCGTGGACGTTCGCGTGATCGCCGCGACCAACCGTGACCTCGACCAGGAAATCCGGGCGGGCCGCTTTCGCTCGGACCTATACTATCGGCTCAACGTGATTGCGCTCCATTTGCCGCCACTGCGCGAGCGGCGGGAAGACATTCCTCTGCTCGCGGAGAACTTCCTTCAGCGAATCGCCGGCACGCGCGGCGAGCCCCCCAAGCGACTCAGCCCCGCCGCGTTCGACGCGCTCATGGCGTACGATTGGCCCGGCAACGTTCGGGAGCTGGAGAACGCTCTGGAGCGAGCTGTGGTGCTCACCCCCGGCCAGCAGATTGACGCCTCGGCCCTTCCGGAGCGGATCGTGTCGCCGCCCGCGCAGCCGCTCGCGACCGAGCGCGTTCCCCAGAACCCGACGCTCGAGGTGATCGAGCGGGCCTACATCACATGGGTCCTCCAGGCCGAGGGCGGCAACAAGACCCGGGCTGCAGAAGTGCTGGGGATCGACCCCTCCACGCTGTATCGCAAACTGGCCAAGTACGAGAGCGAGCCGGGATCGGCGCAGGAGCCGCCGCCCCGTCCATGACCATCCCCACGGACTTCAACGAACTCCGCGTCTCCGCCGTGATGCCGGCCTACAACGAGCAGGGGACGGTTGAGCGAGCCGTGCGCCGGCTGCGCGAGGCGCCGCTCAACATCGAGATTGTGTGCGTCAACGATGCCTCGACGGACACCACCGGCCTGATCCTCGAGCGGCTGCAACGCGAGGGCGTCGTGGATCGCCTGCTTCAGCACCCGGAGAACCGCGGCAAGGGGGCGGCGGTCCGCACCGGCATCCAGGCCGCGACAGGGCACGTCATTGTGATTCAGGATGCCGATCTGGAGTACGACCCCAGCGACCTTCCCATGCTGCTCGAACCCATCCGGCTCGGCAAGGCCGATGCGGTGTTCGGGTCGCGTTTCCAGGCCGGGCCGCGACGCGTGCTGTACTTCTGGCACTCGGTGGGCAACAAGTTCCTCACGTTGCTTTCCAACATGCTCACGGACCTCAACCTCACCGACATGGAAACGTGCTACAAGATGGTGCGGGCGGACTTGATGAAGTCGCTCCCGCTCGTGTCCGACCGATTCGGCATCGAGGTCGAACTCACCGCGCGCCTGGCGCAGGCGGGCGCCAGAATCTGGGAGGTTCCCATCTCGTACAGCGGCCGCACGTATGCGGAAGGAAAGAAAATCGACTGGCGAGACGGCGTGGCCGCTTTGTGGCACATCCTTCGATTCAATCTGTTCCGGCCAAGATTCGGCCACCGGTGACGGTTTCAGGACTGGCTCGCCGGCTCTGGGTCACTCTCGGCGCCGCGGTGCTAGTGCTGCCGCTCCTGCCATTGCCCCAGTGGAGCGGGGCGCCCGACCAGGGGCCCATTTGGGGGCCGCACCTTGCATCGTGGGGGATCGGCATCGTCACGGTCGCCGTAGGCGCCCTGGCGGCGGGCAGGCTCGCGACCCGAGTGCCAATCCCGCGGAAAACCCCGTGGGCCATCAGCCCGCGTTCAGTCGTCTCGATCCTTGCTCTGTTGCTCACGGCCGCGTCCGTCATGGTCATGTGGGTTGTCTGGGCCGGTAACCCGCATCTGGTAGACGAAGTGGCCCAGCTGTTTCATGCCCGGGTGTTCGCCGCGGGGCGCACGGCCGCTCCGCCGCCCGAGCCAGCGGCTGCGTTTCTCATCACACATACCTGGGTCACCGACGCCGGCTGGGTCTCCCAGTACCCACCGGGACACACCGTGCTGCTCGCCCTCGGCCTGCTGCTCCGTGCCGAGTGGCTGGTCAACCCACTCCAGGCCGGGGTGAGCCTCGTGCTGGTGTACGTCGTGGCGCGGGGCCTCTTCGGTTGGCGAACCGGCGTAGCCGCGGCGGTGCTCTGGGCGCTGTCGGCCTGGGTGCTCTTCATGTCTGGGACCTACCTGAATCATGTCAGCGCCGCGACGCTCGCCCTGGCCGCGTGGGCGCTGGTCTTCGCAGCGCGTGACCCACAGCGCGGGCACTTCTTGGCGGCGGGATTCATGTTCGCCCTGTGTGCCGCCACGCGACCGCTGGACGCTGTGGCGGCGGCCGTTCCCGTGCTCATCTGGATTGCGGTTAGCCGGCGCGCAGCCGCCCTGCCCTGGATAGTGGTAGGCGGACTCCCCGTCGTCGCCGCGTGGGGATGGCTCAACTGGCGGATCTACGGCAGCCCGCTCACGTTGGGGTATACGGCTGTGTATGGCGCCGAGCACGGGCTGGGATTTCACAGCGATCCGTGGGGCCAGGCCTACACCCCGCTCACCGGCCTGTCCAACCTGGCCATCGGGATTCGCCGGCTCCACATCTACCTCTACGAATGGCCGATCCCCGCGCTACTGCCACTGGCTCTGTGGGCGCTGCTGGGCCGTCAACGCTCGTGGCGCGAGCTGGTGGTCGCTTCCGGGATCCTCGCGGCGCCGCTCCTGTACTTCTTCTACTGGCACTCAGGGTTTTACATCGGCCCGCGCTTCTACTACGCCGCCGCGCCGATGCTCGTGATCGGGACGGCGCGCGCCTGGCGCGTGGCCTCCGTGCTCGCTCGCCGGGCCAGGCCGCTGTGGCTTCGGTGGGATGTAGCCCTTTGGACGGCGGCCTCGGGCGCCGTGCTCTGGGGCTTGGTCGGGATTCTGCCGATCCGATGGGACGCCTATCGTGCCGGACTCGCCACGCTCAAGCTGCACCCGGAGCGCGAACTTGCGCGACGGGGCGTGACGCAGGCGTTGGTGCTCGTACCGGAGAGTTTCGGCAGCCGGGTGGGCGTTCGGCTGTGGGCGCTCGGAATCCCCCCGGGCCTTGTGGAGCGCGCCTACCGACGGCTCGACACGTGCGACCTGTATCAGTGGCTCCGGACCGCCGAAAGCGCCGGGTGGCGCGGCGAGACGGCCGTCCTGCGACTGCAGGCCGTGTTGGACACGGTCACCGCCGCGCCCCCCCTCGAGCGGACCTGGCCTGATCCCACCGTTCGGTTCCGGCGCGGATACACCCCACCGGAGGTCTGCCAGGTGGAGCTGCGTCGAGACCTGGCCGGTTTCACGCTGTACGGTCAGCTGGCGTGGCGCAACGCCATCGGGCTGAGTCGAGGGGTCGTGTTCGCCCGAGACCTGTTCGAGCTGAACGGTCCCTTGCTGGAACGGTACGCCGGGTGGGAGGTCTGGCGCTTCGCACCGCCGCCGGATCGACCCAATGGGCGCCCGGTGTTGACCAAGGTGCGGGCGTCGGCCGAGAAGCCCGCGTCGTGAACGAGCACCGCGCCGATCGGACGGTCATGATGGCGGCGGCGCTGATCGCCGCGGGCGCGTACGCCGTCACGGCCGGCTACGACTTCGTATACGACGACGTTCACATCATTCGGAACAAGACGCTGCTCCATTCACTCGCGAACTGGCGGGAAATCCTCACGACCACGTGGTGGGGGTATGCGCTCTACCGGCCCCTGACCGAGCTGTCCTTCGCCGTGGACTGGACCCTGAGTAAGGGCGATCCCGGCTGGTTCCACGTGGTCAATGTGTTGCTGCACGCCGTGACCACCGCCCTGGTGTTTCGGCTCGCGCGCATAGGGCTGGGCGTGGTGGGGGCCGGCGCGGCCGCGCTCGCTTTCGCCGTCCATCCGGTGCACGTAGAGGCCGTGGCCAATGTTGTCGGGCGGGCCGAGGTCCTCGCGGCCTGTATGGCGCTCGCTGCCGTGCTGTGTTACCGGATGGACGGGAGCCTCGCGCGACAGGGGGACACAGGACCGCGCCGATGGGCTGCCTCGCTCGGGGCGCTGGCGGCGCTCGGGGCAGGGCTCGCGGCCAAGGAAACCGCGTTCGCCATTCCGGGCCTCTTTCTTCTCGTCGACTGGTTCGAGGCCGGCATCCACGACGAGCGGCCGGCCACGACGCTGCGCCGCCACGCCGTGTTGTGGATGGGCTCGGTGGCGCTGGCGCTGGAGTGGCTGTGGGTGCGGGCGATGGTCGTGGGGGATTTGGCCGGCGACCATCCGGCGGCCGGCTTGGAGGGTCAGGGATTCGTTGGTCGCGTGCTCGTGATGGCGCCGGTAGTGCTCGAGTACGCGCGTCTCCTGTGGTTCCCGGCTCGCTTGTCCGCGGACTACTCACCCGACTTTCTCCCGGCGGCCGCGCGCCTCACCGTGCGTGGACTGGCTGGCCTGGCGGTGCTCGCGGCGCTTGCGTGGCTGACGATTCGGGCGCGGCGCCGCGCGCCCATGATCAGCCTGGGCCTCGTGTGGATCGGGGGCACGCTGCTCATCGTGTCGAACCTCATCGTGCCCACCGGTGTGCTGCTCGCCGAGCGCACGCTGTACTTGCCATCCGTAGGCGCCGTGCTCGTCCTTGGCTGGCTCGTGGCGTGGAGCGAGGCGAGCTGGCGGCATGTTGGGGTGGCGCTCGCCGCGCTCGCCGTGGCGGCGGGCCTCGTGCGCACGTCCACCAGGCTTCCCACGTGGCGCGACAATGACCACTTCTTCCCGCAGCTGGTGCGTGACGCGCCGGGCTCGTATCGCGGCTTCCTCGTTGCCGGAGCCCTGGCGTATGACGCCGGCGACCGCGGCCGCGGCGAGGTCCTGCTCCGTCGCGCGTTGCTGGTGTACTCGCTGCATCCCCTCGTGTGGGAGACGCTGGCCTACCGCTTCGAGGAAGAGGGTCGGTGGCGGGAAGCGGCGCAGCACTTCCGGGCGGCGTTCCTGCTCGACTCGCTGAGACTGGAGGCCGGCGCCCGCGCCGCCGTGGCGTACGTGCGGGCGGGTCTTGTGGACTCGGCAGACATCGTGGCCCGCAGGATGGCGGCCGTCGACTCGAGCGACGTCCGGCACCTGGCGACGCGGGCAGAGATCGCGCTGGCGAGGGGCCGCCCGCTCGAGGCCATGACGTGGCGCCGCCGAGTGGCGTGGCGGTTTCCTCGAGTGTGGCAGTACTGGTTTCTCACCGCCGACGCGGCGCTGCGGGCGGCGTATTGCCCCGAGGCCGTGCGCTCAATTGAGCGGGTGCGCGAGCTGGCGCCCAGCGCTCCCAGGCTTCACGAACTTGTGCAACGAGCCGAGCATAGCGGGTGCGCCCGTTGAACGAGCGCGATGTGAACCTGTGGCCCAAGATCGCCGGGCTTGTGGGATTCGTGGCGGCACTGTGGGCTCAAAGCGATGCGCTGGTCGGCGTGTTCTACGACGACGGGATCTACGTCGTGGGAGCCAAAGCGCTCGCCCAGGGTCATGGCTATCGCAACATTCATTTGCCCGATCCCCTTCCGATCGTCCACTATCCGTTCCTGTATCCCGCCGCCCTCAGCCTGCTGTGGCGTCTCTGGCCTGCCTTCCCCCAGAACGCCGCGCTGTTCGAGTTGTTCGACGCGGCGGCGCTCGGAGTTGCGGCCTGGGTGGTGGCATCTTACGCGCGCCGTCTGCTCCCACCCCGGCTAGCGGCGGCGGTCGTCACGCTGGGTTTCACGGCGTTCCCCATTTTGACGATCGTGGGCATGCGGCTGTCCGAGCCGCTGTTCTTGGCCCTCGCGGCGGCTGCCATACTGCTTGCCGATCGTGTCCCCGCGACGGCACGCACGGCGGCTGCAGCGGGAGCGCTCTCCGGGCTTGCGACCTTGGCCCGCAGCATCGGTGTCGCGTTCATTGCCGGGGTCGTGCTGGCGCATGTTGCGCGACGCGAGTGGCGCGCCGCTGCGGTTGCCGCCGCAGTTGCCGCAGCGCTCGTTGCTCCCTGGGCGTTATGGATCGTCCTTCATGGCACCGTGGCCGATGCGGCGCTCGCGCCGAATTACGGGACCTACCTGTACGAGATCCGCCAGGCCGGGCTCAGTGCCATGCTCGAGGGGCTCGACCTCCGAGCGCTCGGCGCCCTGGGGCGGCTTGCGTTGCCGCGCCTGCCAGAACCCGCGTGGTATGCTGGCGCAGCCGCCTTGCTGGCCGCCGTGATCGTGGGGGCGTCCGCCTCGTTTCGCGACGCTGCGGCCCTCATCACGTCGCTTGGCCTCTATGTCTTGATCGCGTCCCTGTGGCCGTACCAACCTCACCGGTTCATGTGGGTCACCGTGCCGTGGTTTGCCCTGCTGCTTGCCCGCGGCTGCCGGGAGCTGTGGCGGCACGGCCGCGCGGCACGCGTGGCGGTGCTCCTGGTGGCTGGCCTCGTCGCAACTGGCTTTGGGCACGCACAGGTGGCGTCTCTCGCCAAGCGCGGCTTCGAGCTGACCGCTGAGGGCATCAGCCAGTCGTTTCGGATCCTGATCGGCGCGGTTTCCGGCGAAACACCCGAGAGCGCGGTGATTGCCGCGGAGGACGAGGCGCTCATCTATCTCTACGCAGGACGTCGGACCGTGCCGAGCTACGTGTTCCGCTGGCGGGGGCGGGGCACGGAGCCGGCGGGTGCCGACAGCGCGTTAGCGTTCTACTGCCGGGCCGGCGTCACCCATGTCGCCCTTACCGGCCCCGCTGCCCAGACTGCGCCGCCCGTCGCCGGCCTCCTGTCCCGAACCGACTCCCCCCTCATCCCGTTGTTTCAGGTGACGGGCGGAGCCGCCCTCTACCGCCTCCAATGTCCTGGCTGAGCACGCCGCGGGCTGTCTTTCTCGCAGGCGCCCTGGCCTGCGTCATTCACGTTGATTCACTGCGCAATGACTGGGCGCTCGACGACCACCCCGTCATTGCGCGGAATCCTGCGGCGCACTCTCCGGGCGCGGCGCTGGCCGCGGCCTTTTCACCCTACTGGCCTCCCGAGGACGGCCTGTCTGCTGGCTTGTATCGCCCCCTGACCGTGTTGAGCTACGGAGTTGACTGGGCCCTCTCTGGCGGGCGGCCCTGGTGGTTTCACCTGGTGAATGTGCTGCTGCATGGCGCCGTCACCGGACTCGTTGTCCTGGTTGCCGCCGCCTGGCTGCCCCCCGTTGGGACGCTTGTGGCGGGACTGGTATTTGCCGTCCATCCAGTCCACGTCGAAGCGGTGGCTAACGTCGTCGGCCGGGCCGAATTGCTGGCGGCGGGATGGCTGCTCCTCGCCATCCTCGCGGCGCGGCGCTACCGGAGTGCTTTCCATGGCTCGCGCCGCTGGTGGCTGGGCCTCACCGTGCTCGCCGCAGTGGCCGCGCAGCTGTCCAAGGAGCACGGCGTCGTGGCAATTGCGCTCCTGGGCCTGGACCACGTGCTGGAGCGATCTCGTCCCGGTCAGGCGCCACGCCGCTCTGCCGCGGACTTGTACCTCTCGGTGGCGGCAGCCACGATCGCCTACTTGTATCTCTGGCAGGCTGTAAGCGGAGACTTCGTGGCAGCCGCGGCCGTGGCTCCGCTGAGAGACCTCACCACCACGCAGCGCCTGGCCGCCGTGCTGCCCGTCCAGCTCGATGTGTTGCGGCTGCTCGTGTGGCCCTGGGATCTGGCCCCCGAGTACGGGCCCCAGACCATTCCCATCCGCGAGTCCTGGACCTGGATTGCCGCCCTGGGTGGAGCCGTAACGGTGGCGATAATGGCGCTGGGCGTTCTGGTGGTGCGGCGGGCGCCAGCCGTTTCGTTCGGCTTGCTCGCCGCGGGACTGGCGTACGCGCCAACCTCGAATCTCGTTTTCGTGTCAGGCGTGGTCCTCGCGGAACGCGCGCTCTACCTGTCGGTGCTGGCGCCGGCGATGGTGCTGGGCTGGCTTGTGGCCTCGGGCGGGCAGCGGCAACTCAGGTTGGGCGCGGCAGGCCTTTCTGTTTTGTTGGTGGTTTCATACGCCGTGCGCACCGTCACGAGGGTTCCGTTCTGGCGCGATACGCGAACGGTGGTGGTGGAAGGGTTCATCAGTCACCCCGAGAGCTTCGCGGCTCATGTGCGGCTGGCACGGGCGCGGGAGCAGACCGGGGACGTGCAGGGAGCGATCGCCCAGTACATGGCCGCCAACGCGATCTACGACGGGTACTCGTTCGTGCCCGTGCGGGCGGCCAGGCTCGCGTTGGGGAGCGGTCGAGTGACGCTGGCTCGGGACTTGGCCCGAATGGCCGCCGCGACCGATCCCCACCATCCCGAAGTTGCGCGCGTGACGTCACAGGTGCTCCTGGCTCTCGGCGAAAAAGATTCGAGCCTTGCGGTGTTGCGCAATGCGATCGAAGCGCAACCGCTCAATGTGCCGGCCCTTGAGTCCTATGTGACGGCGCTCGACTCCATCGGGGCTGCTGACTGGCAGCGGTATCTGGCGCACGCGCGGCTCTTCTGGCGCAGGGGACTGCCGGTCAGCGCCTCAGCGGCGCTGGACTCGGCCTTCGGCCGGCTGAGTCGCGGGCAGTTCTCCCGGGGTGAATGCTGGGAGCTAGTGCAGTCGGCGGAGCTTTCCGCCACCCTGAACCCGAACTTGGCTCGTGAGATTGAGACGATCGTTTCCGACTCCTCATCGCGATGTATGATTGGTGTCAAGTAAGTGACGCGACGGTCGAATTACGGACATGGCTTGCAAATAGAAAGACCTCGGGCCCTGCCGGGTTATGGACCTTCCGCATGGCAGTGGCCCGTAATATGTTGTTGGTTCGTTATTTGTGTGGCGAAGCAATTGGTCCGGCACGGCTGTTGCCACCCGTTCGGGCCGTGCCTCGGCTGTACCCAATCCAACACCCGCGGGAGGTAGCAGCATGAATCGCAAGGGCTTCACGCTTATTGAACTCCTCATCGTGGTGGTGATCATCGGTATTCTGGCGGCCATCGCCATTCCGAAGTTCGCCAACACGAAGGAGAAGGCCTACATCGCGTCGATGAAGGCCGACCTGCGCAACCTGATTAACGCGCAGGAAGCGTACTTCGCGGACAACACCACGTACGCGTCCGCGACGGGGTCGTTGCAGTACAACCAGTCCGCCGGCGTGACTGTGACGCTGACCAGCGCCACGGGCACCGGCTGGACGGCCACTGCGTACCACAATGGCACGACGGTGACCTGCTCGATCGCCGTTGGCGGTTTGGCCACGGCCAACGAGGGCGAGCCGCAGTGCTAGGGTGAAGGACCAACGGAGGAACCGGGGCGGTGGGGCCAGAGCCCTGCCGCCCCGTTTCTCAACCAGCATCACGGAGCGCGCGGTGCAACGATCGACCGGAACAAACAAGCGCGGATTTACCCTCATCGAGCTGCTGATCGTGGTGGTGATCATCGGGATCCTGGCGGCGATCGCGATCCCCAAGTTCGCCAACACGAAGGAGAAGGCGTACATCGCCTCGATGAAGTCGGATCTCCGCAACCTGGTGAGCGCGCAAGAGAGTTATCTCGCGGACAACCTCACGTACGCGAACTCCCTGGGGGCGCTCAACGTCAACGAGTCGGCGGGCGTGACGCTGACGATCGTAACCGGGACGGCCTCTGGATGGTCGGCCACCGCGTGGCACAATGCGACCACCACGACGTGCGCCATCTACTACGGACCGGGCGCGACTCCGGTGGCGCCCGCCTCGCAGGATGGCGTGCCGGACTGCAACTGAGCGGGCCAGCCCGTAGCGCTCACGTCACGGGCGACAGGGTTTCCTGTCGCCCGTTTTTTTGACCATCTTGGGGCTATGATCTCGCCGCCGCCGTCGTCGGTCGGGTCTGTTTCGCCCTCCTCCGGAGGGGGTGGCAGGGCGAAGGTGACGCTGCGGCGGGAGTTACTGGTCAACTTCGCGTTGCTGGTTGCCGCGGCACTGTCACTCGCGGTGGTCACCGCGCTGGTAGCGCCACTGCTGCCAGCGGGCATCGCGGCACTCGCCCTGACGGTGCTGATCGCAGCGGACGTGGCCGTGGTGTTTTTGTTTGCGCGGCACCTGCTGGATCGTCTGGTGCACCGACCGCTGCGCGCGCTCATGGACGCGGCCGATGGCCTGGCTGCCGGGGATCTCGAGCGACGTGCCCCGCCGGCGGAGACGCAGGAGTTCAACGAGCTGGCCGAACGCTTCAACCGCATGACGGACCGCCTGCTGGACGTTCAAGGTCAGCTCGTCCGCTCCGAAAAGCTTGCAACGACGGGGCGACTCGCGGCTGGCATTGCCCACGAGGTGGGGAACCCGCTCGCGGCACTGGCGAACTATCTTGAGTTGCTGCGCCGACGCGGCGCGGATCCCGAGATGCTCGAGGGGGCGGGCCGCGAGATCGAACGTATCGACCGGATCGTGCGCGGGCTGCTTGACTTCGCAAGACCACGGGAAGATGCGCCGGCCCCGGTGGATCTGGTGGCCGTGGCGCGCGGCGCTGTCTCGCTGCTCCAGCATCAGGGTGTCTTGCGCAACGTGGATGTCTCGACGGCCTTCGCGTCCAACGTGCCGCTCGTCCGAGGGCGCACGCACGCGCTGGAGCAAGTGCTGGTCAATCTTATCCTCAATGCGGCAGACGCTGCCGCCGGAGGGACCATCGTCGTCGGGGTCGAGCGGTGGGACTACGAGCCGCGACCCCGTGGAGCGGCACGGCGCAGCGACGCGCATGTCCGCGGCGACACGGGCGTCCGCCGCTCGACGGAGCTGCGGCGCCCGTGGCGGCGGGAACTCGAGCCGGGCACGCCCGGCGTGCTGGTCTATGTCGCCGATTCGGGACCCGGCGTGCCGCTGGAAGACCGAGAGCGCGTGTTCGAGCCGTTCTTCACTACGAAGGCGCCGGGTCACGGAACCGGGCTCGGCCTCGCGGTCGTGCAGAGCATCGTGGAGGACGCCGGAGGCGTGATCTGGGTGGATGACGCGCGCGAGGGCGGGGCTGCGTTCAAGGTTTTCCTGCCGGCGGATCGGCGG
>DATMAW010000004.1:0-5953 GCA_035559715.1 Gemmatimonadales bacterium
CGGACGAGCCGTGAGTGCAGGTCTCAGGCCGTGACGTGCGTGAACCCCGGCGGGCTCGTGGCCACGTCCTACGCGTTCGCCTGGAGCTGAAAACTCAGCAGGACGTCCGCCGCGGCCCGCGGCGTGGTGAGAATCACGACGGGATGTACTTGAGTTCCGCGTCGGCTTTGATCTCCTGGAGAACTTCCGCCCGTCCTTTTTGGGGAGGTTGAGGTCCAAGAGAATCAGGTCCGGACGGAGAGCCTCGCGTGAGTGCCCCGCCGGTGCAGGAAATCCGTCGCCTCGGCGCCGTCGCACACGACGTGCAGTCGGTTCCGGACCCGCCCGTCCTTGAGCGCCCCCGTGGCGAGGCGCACACTCGCCAGTGCGATGCTGGCGAATGGTTTCTGGAGGAAGGCCGTGCCCGCCATCATTGTGTTCCGTCCAGCAGCTCGGCGACGGTTCGCAGCACTCCCTCCACTTCGAACGGCTTTGCGAGACCGCGATCGGCCCCGAGGGTATTGGCGACGTCGTCCAGGGTCTCCCCGGTCGTGCCATCGCCCGAGATCACGACGATTCTCACCTGAGGATCCTGACGGCGGAGCGCCCGAATGGTCTCGCGAGCGTCCGGCCCCGGCATGTGAATGTCGGTCAGCACAACGTGCGGGCGGTGCGTGATCTGCCGCTCCACTCCCGCTCCCCCGTCCGGCGCGTCCACCACGTCGTGGCCGGCTCGCTCCAGGATCCGGCGCAGCACGGTCCGCAGAGGCGCCTCGTCGTCTATCACCAGGATTCTCGCCATGAATCCCGGCCTACGCCGCCTGCTGCGGGACACGATCCAGCGTCCCCCGCACGGCGCGGAGCAGAGCGTTGGGGCTGAACGGCTTCTGGAGATAGATCTCGCCCTGAACGTCAAGGCCAAGCTGGGCAAGCGCCGCGGCAGGATAGCCGGACATAAACAACACCCGCACGCCCGGCTGGCGTTGGCGCAGCAGCGCGGCCAGCTCCACGCCGCTCATGCCGGGCATCACCACGTCGGTGATCAGCAGGTCCAGCGAGGTCTCCAGGGGCGCCGTCATGGCCAGGGCGCCGTCGGAGGTGGTGCTGGTAAGCACGGTGTACCCCGCCCGCTTCAACGCCCTCGTGGCCACGGCGCGGAGCCCGTCGTCGTCCTCGACCAGCAGGATGGTCTCCGTCCCGCTCGCGACCGGCGACGGGGCGGGCGCCGGAGCCGCGAGCGCCTGATTCACGAGAGGCAAGAGCAGCCGGAACGTGGTTCCGCGCCCCACCTCGCTGTACGCCAAGACGTGACCCTTCGCTTGCTTGACCACGCCGTACACTGTGGCGAGGCCCAGACCGGTGCCCTGTCCGGCCGGTTTGGTGGTGAAGAAGGGCTCGAACATGCGGGCCTGCACCTCCGGGGTCATTCCCACGCCCGTGTCGCTCACGGCGAGCTGCGCGTATTGACCCGGGCTCACGCGCCCGGCGCCGGCCAGCGGCGTGTCAACCACGAGCGTCGTCGTTTCGATCGTGAGCCGGCCGCCCTGCGGCATCGCGTCGCGCGCGTTGACGGCCAGGTTGAGTACCGCCTGCTCGATATGACTCGGGTCCGCCATGACGCGGCCCACGGTCGGGTCCAGGCTGTATGTGATCCTCACGTTCTCTTGGATCACCCGGCGCAGCATCCGCTCCATGCCGGAGATCACCTCGTTGAGGCACACGACCTTGGGTTCGTAGGTGTCCTGACGAGTGAACAACAGCAGGCGCTTGGTGAGTGCCGCCGCCCGGTCGGCGGCGCGCAGCACCTCCGCGAGGTCTTCCCGCGTTTGGCTGTCGGGTGGAAGCTCGGCCAGCGCCAGCGCGGAGTAGCCGCTGATCGCCGTGAGCAGGTTGTTGAAGTCGTGCGCGATCCCGGCGGCCAGCTGGCCCACGCTCTCGATCTTCTGCGCCTGGTGCAGCTGGCGCTCCAGCTCCACCCGCTCGGTGATGTCCACGTGCGAGCCGCGCATGCGGATAGGCTGTCCTGCCGCATCGCGCAGCACCGAGCCCTGGGCCAGGATGTGGCGATACGAGCCGTCTCTGTGGCGAACCCGAAACTCGGCTTCATACCCCGCGGCTCGCCCTTCCAGCGCGTCCCGGACCTTCTGCAGCGCCCCCGGCAGATCATCGGGATGCACCCGGCTTTCCCACTCATGGAAGCGGTCGGAGATCTCGTGCTCCTCGTAGCCGATCTGGCTCTTCCACTCCGTGGAGTAGCAGACGCGGTTCGTTCGAGGATCCCAGTCCCAGAAGCCCACGTTGCTTGCCACCACCGCCTGGCGCAGCCGGTCCTGCGCTTCTTGAAGGGCCATCTCCGCCTGCTTCTGGTCCGTGATATCCCGCGCGGCGGCGTAGATCAGCTTGCCGCTCGGGCGTGAGCGCCACTCGATCCAGCGATACGAACCGTCGCTGCAGCGATACCGGTTCACTAAAGAGAGGATGGTCTCCTGAGACGCGAGCCGCGAAACGGCCTCGAGCGTGGCGGCCTGATCGTCCGGGTGGATGAAGTCGAAAAAGCGATGGCCTTTGAGGTCGGCCAGCGTGTATCCCAGCGTGGCCTCCCACTGCGGGTTCACTCGGTGGAAGTACCCGTTGGTATCCACAATGCACAGCAAATCGAGCGCATCCGTGAAGTAGCGCTCCAGCTCGTCGGTCTTTTGCCGCAGGGCCGTCTCGGTCTGGGTGCGTTCGCTGATGTCCTGCCCGATGAGGATGAACCCCTGCACCTGCCCGTCCGGGCCGGTTTCGGGGATCAACGTCACCTGTCCGTGTGACAATCGCTCAGAGTCCAGTCGGACTTCGCTTTCGAATGTCACGCGCTCGCCGGCCAACGCGCGTTTCACATAGGGCTCGGCGCGCCGAAAGGCGTCCTCACCGATCACGTCGGGCATCGCACGGCCGATCATTCGGTCTGGAGGAATGCCCATGATTCGCTGGTAGCCCGCGCTGGCGTAGCGATAGCGCAGGTCCCGGCCGATGCGTGAGACGAGACCGGGGAAGTAATCCGTGACCACTGCGAGCAGGAGATCCAGCTCCGGAGGGGCCTCTGCCTGGGAGGCGCGCAGGGCGGGCTGGCCGTACGTCCCATTGATGGCGCTCGCCACCTTCTCGAACTCGGACGACTTGTCGAGAAAGGCATCCGCGCCCGCCGCCAGGCACTGGCGCCGGTACTCATCGTGCGGGTAGTTGGTCAGCACGACCACCATCGGCGCCGGCTCGAGGCGCTTCACCTGTTCCAGCACCGTAAGCCCGCTGCCGTCTCGCAGGCGGAGATCGAGCACCACGGCATCTGGCCGGAGTTCGGTGATGAGCCGCACGGCCGTGGCCGGGGTCTCGGCGGAACCCACGACGCTGACGCCCGGCGTCGCGGCCAGCGTGGCGAGGAGCCGCTGGCGAATGACCCGGGAGTCGTCTACCACGAACACGCGTTTGGGAGTCGAGGAAACATCTGCGCTCACGACGGCATCCTCGGTGATCGGACCTGGGACGAACCTAGCTCCGGGCGTGGGTTCGCCTTATCGGCTCGAACGGCGTGTGGTTGTGCGGTGGGGACGGCTGGCTGTCGGTGATCGTCTTACGTGAGCGTGGCGAGTGGAACGCCGGCTCGCAAGCCTGCGGGTCGCTCAAGAACGGGGTGCGGCGCCTCCGTCCAACGTCTGGCGGACCGCGCGGGCCAGCCCGTCGGCCGTGAACGGCTTGGCAAGGAACGGCGCTCCCGCGACGCCCAGGGGAGCCCCGGCCGCGTCTTCACCGGGATAGCCGGACATGAAGAGCACGGCGAGCCCCGGGCGCTCCTGCGCCGCGCGCCGGTGCAGGTCTGGACCGCTCATCCCCGGCATGACCATGTCCGTGAGCAGGAGCCGCACCGCCGCGGCGTGTTCCCGCAACAAGCCCAGCGCGCGGGACGGCGTTTCCGCCTCCAGCACGCGGTAGCCGAAGCCCTCCAGCACCTGTCGCGCGATGCGCCGCACTGCGGGCTCGTCTTCCACGAGCAGGATGGTCTCGTCTCCCCCCCGCGGCGCTTCGGTCACTTCCCCCGGTACGGCCCACTCGGCCGTGTCCGGCACCCGGGGCAGGTAAATGCGAAACCGGGTGCCGCGGCCGGGCTCGCTGTCCACCCAGACAAAACCTCCGCTTTGCTTTACGATACCGTAGACCGTGGCCAGGCCGAGCCCGGTGCCGCGGCCTTTGGGTTTGGTGGTGAAGAACGGCTCGAACACACGCGACTTCACCTCCTCCGTCATCCCGGTCCCGGTATCGGTCACGCTGAGCAGCACGTATGGACCGGCCGTCATGGGGTGATGGGCCTGCGCCGTCGCTTCGTTCACGTCCACGTCCGCCGTCTCGATCACCAGGCGGCCGCCGTTCGGCATGGCGTCGCGGGCGTTGACGGCCAGGTTCATGGTCACCTGGCCCAATTGATTGGGGTCCACGCGCACGCGGCCCCGGGCGGCGAGCTTGGTCTCGAGCGCGATGTCTTCCCCGATCAGCCGCCCCAGCAGCTTGCGCGTGCCGAGGACCACGTCGTTCGGGTCCAGAACCCGTGGCTCCAGCACCTGGCGGCGACTGAACGCGAGCAATTGTTGCGTTAGCCCGGCCGCACGGTCTGCTGTGTGACGGATCTCATCAAGATCCGCGTGGCCGGGATGGTCGGGGGCCAGATTCTCCCGCAGCAGCTCCGTGTATCCCGTGATCGCCGTGAGGATGTTGTTGAAATCGTGCGCCACGCCGCCCGCCAGCCGCCCAATAGCTTCCATTTTCTGCGCCTGGGCCAGTTGCTGCTCCAGGTCGCGGCGCTCCGTGATGTCAATCACGCTCGCCAGTACCGCGGGGGCGCCGTCCCACTCGACCGGCGACACGAAGCAGTCGAGCCAGCGTCTCCTGCCGTCTCGCCGGAGTCCTTCGAACTGATAGCGGGAGGGGGTGGGCTCGCCGCGCGAGCGGGCCCGGATATGCCCCGCGATCCGCTCGCGTTCTTCCGGCGCGATGAACTCCCACATGGGCCGGCCAACCACTTGAGTCGCGTCGTCGTACCCGGCCATGCGGGCAAGGGCGCCGTTGGCGAACACGACCTTCCCATCGCGGTGAACCATGATACCCTGGATCGAGCCTTCGACCACGCTGCGGTACCGTGCCTCGCTGGCCCGCAGCGCGTCTTCCGCTCGCTTTCGTTCGGTGATGTCCAGCATGGACCCCTCGTAATACGCGATGCGCCCGGCGGCGTCCCGAACGACCCGTGCTGTTTCCTCCACCCAGATGATCGTACCATCGTACCGGCGCTTGCGGCTCTCAACCGCAAACGCAACATCCTGTTGTTCGAGCAGAGCCTGCCACGTTTCGCGCCCGCCAGCGTCGTGATACAGGGTGGCAGCATTCACGCTCAGTAACGTTTTGTCGTCCGGGTAGCCCAGCAGGATCACGAGCGCCCGGTTGACGTCCAGCAAGGTTCCATCGGGCTTCGATCGGTACAGCCCGACCGGTGCGCCTTCCCACAAGGCCCGGACTTGCGCCTCGCTCTCCGCCAGGCGCTGCTCCAGACGCCGGCACTCGGTCCTCAGAGCCGTGATCGTCTCCGCTGCGGCCTTGGATCGGCTCATGGCTCGGTTCTGGGGTTGTCCGCAGCGGGGTCTCGTGCGGTCGTGCGCCGGACAGCAGGGATGTTGTCCAGCTCCGCGCGCAGGTGCCCGAGGAAATGGATCAGCTCGCCGGACTTCGGCGCGAACCCGGCGCCGCGCAGGCCGTGGTTCCGCAAGACCAACGCCTCGCTGAGCGTGTCGGTGAGGACCACGACGGGAATGTCCTTCGAGGCGTCATCCGCCTTGATGTCCTCGAGCACCTCGAGCCCGCCCTTCCCGCGCAGACGGAGGCCGAGCAGGATGAGGTCCGGGCGGACGGCGTTTTCATACGGAGCCTGCTGGCGCAGGAACGCCAGCGC
>DATMAW010000005.1:0-47815 GCA_035559715.1 Gemmatimonadales bacterium
ATTACTGGATTCGCAGCGGAAAGAAGAACCAATTCATCCTGACGCCGGCGGCCTAGCCGGTTCGCCTTTCAGGCCACGGACTCGCGCGCCGCTCGAGGCGCCCGCGCGGCGTCCGGCTCGACCAGTCTGCCGCGCTCCAGCCGAAGGACTCGATCGGCGTAGGCCACCGTGGACGCCCGGTGGGCCACCACGAGCACCGTGCGCCCCCCTGCGAGTCGGCGGATGGCGTCGTGAATCAGCCGCTCGGATTCCGCATCGAGGGAGGACGTCGCTTCGTCGAGCAGCAGGATTTCCGGGTCCCGCAGCAGCGCGCGCGCGATCGCGACGCGCTGGCGTTCCCCTCCGGAGAGCCGTAACCCACGCTCGCCGAGCACGGTGTCGTACCCCTGAGGCAGGCGCAGGATGAACTCGTGCGCGTTCGCCGCGCGCGCTGCCGCCTCGACCTCCTCGCGACTCGCTCCCGCTCGGTCGCCGTAGGCGATGTTGTGCATCACGCTATCGTGAAACAGCACCGTGTGCTGGCTCACGATCCCCAGCGCGCGGCGCAGGCTCCGGCGGTCGTATCGCCGCACGCTCACTCCGTCTATCAGGACGTCTCCTCGTGCCGGCTCGACGAACCGCGGCAGGAGATCGAGCAGCGTAGACTTCCCGGCCCCTGAGGGCCCGACGATCGCCACGATCTCTCCCCGCTGAATCCGCAGGTTGATGTCGCGCAATACCCACCGCTCGGGATCGTGCGCCACCCACGCGTGCCGCAGTTCGATCTCGCGCTGGAATCCGGGGAAGTCAGGACTGCCCGGCGGATCAACGTCGGTGGGCGCGCGGTCGAGCAGGTCGAACACGCGCTCGGCGGCCACGAGCGCCTGCTCGGCGAGCGCGGGGACGTGAGACAATGCCTTCACCGGCGGCAGCAGGCGCAGCGTCACGGCGAGAAAGGCGATGAGCGCTTCGGGCCGAAGCGAGCCCGCCAGCGCCGTGACGGAGCCGGTCGTCACAATGGCCAGCACCGCGGCGGCGCCGAGCGTCTCGCTCACCGGATGCGCGAGGAGGGACAGCCGCTCCACACGCATGATGGAATCCCCATACCGCCGCGTCGTCCGGGCGGCGCGCTCCTGCTCGGCCCCGGCGCCACCGTGAGCCTTTACCGCGCGCGCCGCTTCGGCCGTCTCAACCGCGAGCGCCGTCAACTCACCGCGCTCGTGTGCCACGTCGCGCAGGCGCACCCGCACCCGGGTGAGCAGGGGGTGGAGCAGCGCGGCAATGGCGGGGGCGATCACAAGGGTGATGAGCGTGAGGCGCGCGCTGATGGCGAACAGCAACGCGACGTACACGAGCACGACCGTCCCGCTCTGCGCCACCGACCAGAGCACCTGGCCGATCACCAGCTTGGCCTGGTCGGGATCGCTGGTCAGGCGCGTGGCGATCTGCCCGCCGCGCGTGCGGGTGAAGAAATCCAGGCCCAGGCGCTGAAGGTGCGAGTGAAGCGCCAGCCTGAGGTCGCGCGCCACACCCTCCTGCGCTCGAACCCGGAGCAGCCCCGCCGCATACAGCGCGGCGTTCTTCACGGCCACTACGCTCACGATGAGCAGCACCAGGTTCCGGAGAGCCGCTGCGGGGTCACCGGGATCGAACAACCCGCCGAGCGCGTGGTCCAGCCAGCGCTCTAGCCGGCCGCTGCCGGGAGCCTCGGGCGTGTCAATGCCGAACAGCAGGCGCAGGAATGGGATCAGGAGCGCGAAGCTGAGCCCGTCCAAGACCGAGGCGACCAGGGACAGGGACGCGCCCGCCGCGACGGCGGTGCGATACGGGCGCACGAACCCCAGCAATCGCGCGGCGCGGGACGGCATCAGTGCGTGCGCCGGGGCGTGAGCAGCGCCACCGGCACGATCATCTCCTCGGGTGTCACGCCGCCGTGGAGGAACGCGCCCCGGTACCGCGTCTGGTACTCGCGGAGCTTGGTGGGATAGACGAAGAAGTGGTCCCCGACGGCCATCAGCAGCCGCACGCCGAGCCGGCCGCGCGGCAGGCCCCACGAGGTCATGTCTTCCACCATGATGGCGGCAGCCGGTCGCTCCGCCCGAAGATCTTCACCAAACTTGTAGCGCAGGTTCGCGGTGGCGTCCCGCTTGGCGAACACGGTCGCCGGGGTATTGCAGTGGATCGAGCCGTGGTCTGTGGTCAGCAAGACCGGCACTTCGCGCCGCGCGGCTTCCTTCAGGGCGCGCATCAATGCCGAATCCTGAAACCAGGTCCGTGTGATGGCGCGCAACGCCGCCGCATCGCGCGCCACCTCGTAGAGGATCGCATGTTCGCCGCGCCCGTGCGTGAGCTGATCCACAAAATTGAACACCAGGGCCGTGACCCCACCCTGCGCCAGGTAGCCCGGCAGGCGCCGCAGCATCTCCTCTCCGTCGGCGGCGGTGGAGAGCTTCTCGTAGCGCACGCTCTGCGCGAGTTGCTTCGTGAGCAACTCCGCTTCGTGCGCGTTCAGACTCTCCTCGTCACGATCCTGCCACCACGCCGGATGGCGCTGCGCGATCTCGGCCGGGAAGAGGCCGCTGAAGATCGCGTTTCGCGAGTATGGCGTGGCGGTTGGGAGAATGCTGTAGTAGTAGGACACCTCGACATCGAACAACTCGATGATGCCGGCTTTGAGCAGCTCCCACTGATCGAGCCTGAGGCAATCCACCACGACGAACAGCGCCGCCGGGTGGGAGCGCGCCAGCGGCGCCACGAACTCCCCTACCACGTCCACCGACAGCGGCGGGCGATCGGCGCCGGGTGTGGCCACCCAGCGGGGATACTCCTTTTGAATGAACGCGGCAAAGTCCGCGTGGAGGCTCTTCTGTAGCGTGTCCAGCGCCTCTCGCAGGCCGCCCTGGTCGCTCTGAGAGAGCCGAACCTCCCACGTCGCCAGTTCGGCGGTCAGCTCGATCCACTCGCGCCAGCCCTTGCGGTCCGATCGCCGTTGTTCCAGCTCGCGGAACCGGGTCACGAAGTCGCGCGCCACGCGCTGCTCCCGGATCCGCGGCCCTTCGAGCAGCCGCGTTACGACACTCAGCACCTGATGCGGATTGACGGGCTTGACGAGATAGTCCTCGAGCTGGATCCCAATCGCCTCGCGCATGGTGTCGGGCTCCTCGCTCTTGGTGACCATGACCACCGGAACGGCGGGGTCAATGGAGCGGATCTCATCCACCAGCTCGAGGCCGCGCCGGCCGGGCAGTTGCTCATCCAGCAGAACGACGCCATACGGCTGCTTCCGCAGCAGCGCCAGCGCGTCGTCGCCGTGCGCCGCCCGCTCCACGTCGTACCCCTGCTCGCGCAGGAACAGCACGTGGGCCTCGAGCGATTCGACTTCGTCGTCCACCCAGAGAACGGTGCGCGGCCGCGCCATGAACGAGAAAATAGCTCGCTGGCAGCCGCGACGGGCGGCTCCTACATTCCCCGTCGATGTCGTCGAATCTCCGGGTGTTGATCGTGCGATTCTCGTCGCTAGGCGACGTTGTGCTCGCCACGCCCCTGCCTGAGGCCGTGCGGCGTCGCCACCCGGACGCGCGGATCACGTTCGTCACGCGCCGCCGCTACGCGGACCTGCTACACACCCATCCGGCTGTGGATCGCGTGGTCGCGTTGGATCCCGGGGAATCCATGGCGTCACTGGCGCAGAGGGTGCGAGCGGAGTCGTTCGACATCGGGCTCGACCTCCAGCGCTCGCTGCGATCCCGCCGGCTGCGAGCGGCCCTGCCGGGACGCTGGGCGACGGCCGACTCGGCCCGGGGGGAGCGGTTTTGCCTCATCTGGTTCGGGCGGGCGCCGCGCCAACCGCTCGACGTCACGCGCCGCTATTTCGCGGCCGCCCGGTGGCTGGGGATCGAGCCGGGCGATCAGCGCCCTCGCATCTATCTCACAGCCGCCGACCGTGATCGGGCCGCGCAGCTCGCCCCCGCCGAGTCCATCGCGCTCGCTCCCGGCGCCGCGTGGGCCAGCAAGCGCTGGCCAGCGGCGCGGTGGCGCGACCTGGCGCGCCGACTGCTCGCGGATGGAAATCAGGTGGTTGCCCTCGGCGCGGCTGAAGAGCAGGCATTGCTCGACGTGCCCGGCGTGATCCCGGCATTCGGGTTGCCGCTCCGCGTCACGGCGGCCGTCCTCGAGCGCGCACGAGCGCTCGTGGCGCACGATTCTGGCCTCCTGCATCTCGGCATCGCGGTTGGGACGCCGGCCGTGGCGCTGTTCGGGCCCACCGTGCGCGCCCTGGGGTTCGTCGCGGAATCGGCGTCCGTTCGTGTGATCGAGCGCGACCTTGCCTGCCGGCCCTGCAGTCCGTTCGGCAGCGTCTCCTGCCCGTTGGGGCATCACCGTTGTCTGGGCGGGATCCCGGTCGAGCCGGTGGCGGCTGCCCTGCAGGAGGTTGCCGCATGAACGAAGTCCTCGACCCGGTGGACCTCCGGCTGCTCGAGGTGCTCGAGCGGACGGCGCGGGGACCCCGTCAGAACGCCGTGTTCGCCGTGTGGATCGTGGTGCGTCTGTGCGCGGGGCTGCTCCCGCCCGACCCATTGAGCCCCGGCGCGCGGCGGCGCCGCCTGGCTGGCGCCGAACGGCGACTGGCGAGTCTCACGCTGCCCGGGCCGATCCGCCGCGGGCTCGCGTCGGCGCTGCGAGAGCTGGGGAGCGGGACGGCCGCCGCCGTGGCCGTGGCCCTACAGCAGCTCGTGGCACCCGCCCGTGAAGCCATCGGGCCGGAGGTCGCCGACGCGCTCGCCGCGGGCGCCGCGGACGTGCGTGAGCTGGGGCGGCGTGTTCCGCCTGGAGCGCGGGTATGACGCGACGGCCACGCACGGCCCGTCAATCGCTCACCAATCTCATACGTCAGGTGGACGCGCTGGAGCGCGGAGCCATGCCCCCGGACACGGTACCTACGGGGTTCCCGTCGGTAGACCGCATTCTGGGCGGCGGCCTGCGGCGAAGGGATCTGATCGTGTTGGGGGGCGACGTTGGCTCCGGCAAGTCGTCGCTCGCGCTGGCGATGGCGCTACGCGCCGCGGGAACCGGGCGGCGCGTGGCGTTTTGTTCCGGGGAGATGGAAGAGGATCGTCTGCTGGAGCGGGCGCTGGCCATCGAGAGTCGCACGCCGCTCAACGACATTCGATCCGGCGGCCTGGGAGACGAGGCCCGCGCGGCCGTTGGTGCCGCGGCCGTCCGCATCCGGGACCTACCGCTCACGTTCTTCCCGCTGACCGGCTCGTCGCCCGACGAGGCGCTGGAGCCCGCCTGGCCGGGAGACCCGGCGCTCTTGATCGTGGACTATCTCCAGGCATTGCCTCCGCCTTCTCAGTCCGCCACGCCGGACGAGAGCGGTGCGGCGAACTTGCGCGCGCTCAAGGCGCTTGCGCTGGACCGGCGCGTGGCGTGCCTCACGGTGGCCCAACTGCCCCAGCATGTCGCGCAGCGTGACGATCCACGGCCAACGCTCGACGACTTTGGTGTGCTGGGTGCGGTGAAACAACACGCGGACGTCGTGCTCGCGATCTACCGCGAGGAGATGTACCGGCCCTACGGGGGCGTGGAGGGCGCCACGGAGCTACTGATCGCCAAGAACCGCAACGGGCCCACGGGGTTCGTGGACATCTATTTCTATCAGAAGTGGATGCGGTTTGAGGACATGCTGGATCCGGACAAGTAGGCGGCTCGCCAGCGCTGGGCCGGCTCGCAAACCGGGTGAGGCCGGGATGCGAGCTTGAGGAGCGAGGCACTTGTTGCAGGATCGCGAGCCACACCGCGGCCAGGCGGACGGGCCGCACGGTGCCCGCCGAGAGCGACCACCCGTACACCGCACGCTCACCCCAGAAGCACGCCAGCAGCGTTCGCCCCTGGCCCCCGCGAGCGCTTCCTCTACTCGCGCCGTTGGTGAGTGGGTAGACCACCCCACAATTTCGCGTCGTCTCCCGGCGGTCCGATCCCGTTCCGGCCGCGGCGGTCGCGTTGAGGGTGACCTGACCAATGCCCTGCGCCTGCCCCCGACCTTCGAGCGACGTATCAGCGGATGGTATATTTGGGGGCGACGTCGGAGGGACCCGATGGCCGGCCACAGCAAATGGAAACAGATCAAGCGGAAGAAAGCGGCGACCGACCAGAAGCGCGGCGCGGCCTTCACCAAGCTCATCAAGGAGATCACCGTCGCCGCGCGGCAAGGCGGCGGCGACCCGGCCGGCAACGCCCGCCTCCGCGCGGCCATTGACGCCGCCCGCGCGGGCAACATGCCCTCCGAAAACATCGAGCGCGCCATCAAGAAAGGCACCGGCGAACTTGAGGGCGTGACCTATGAAGAGGCGATCTACGAGGGCTACGGCCCCGGCGGCGCCGCCATCATGCTTCAGGTCACCACCGACAACCTCAATCGCACCGTGGCCGAGATTCGCCACATCTTCTCGCGCCAGGGCGGCAACCTGGGCGCACCGAATTCGGTGGCGTGGATGTTCGACAAGAAGGGGCTGATCTACGTGGACGCCGCGCGCTTCGACGAAGACGCCGTGCTGGAGGCCGCGCTCGACGCGGGCGCCGAAGACGCCGTGCGGGACGGCGACCAATACGTGATCACGACGGATCCCGCGTCGCTCCACGCCGTGGTGGATGGCTTGCGCTCCCGCAACATCGAGCCGCGCGAGTCCGAGATCGCCATGAAGCCCAAGAGCACGGTCACCGTCCAGGGGGCCGATGCGCACAAGCTGATCAAGCTGATGGACGCCCTGGAAGAGCACGACGACGTGGCAAAGGTGTTCAGCAACTTCGACATTGACGCTGAAACCCTGGCCGCGGCGAGCGCGTGATCGCGCGGGTGCTGGGCATTGACCCCGGCACCGCCGTCACAGGCTACGGGGTCGTCGAGCCCGCACCGGGCCGGCCCGGCCGTTTACTTGAGTGCGGCGTGATTCGCACCAGCGCCAACGACACGATCGGCTCCAGGCTGGATACCTTGTTTCAGAGCGTGACCGAGTTGATCGCCCGCCACGCACCGACGGCGCTGGCGGTCGAGACCCCGTTCTTCGGCAAGAACGCCCGCGCGGCGCTCGCGCTGGGCCAGGCGCGCGCCGTGGTCTTGCTCGCGGCCGCCCGGGCGAACGTGGAGGTCACCGAGTTTGCGCCGGCGACCGTGAAGAAATGCATCGTGGGTCGAGGAGCGGCGGCCAAGCCTCAAGTGGCGTACATGGTGCAGAAGCTCCTGCGGCTTGAAACCCCGCCCGCGCCGAGCGACGCGGCGGACGGCGTGGCAATCGCGCTCACGTTTCTCATCACGCGGCGGCATGATGGCAGAGCGGCATCGCGGGGGGGATGACAAGTGATCGCCGCTGTGCGGGGAACGGTCACGGCAACGAGCGGCGATCGCGTGACGGTCGCTACCGCGAGCGGCGTGAGCTACGACGTGTCCGTGCCGCTCGGCGTGCTGGAGCGACTGCCGCGCGACGGGCAGGGCGTGGAGCTGGTCACCACGCTCGTGGTGCGGGAAGACGGGTGGGCCCTATACGGGTTCGACGATCCCGCGGAGCGCGCCGTGTTCCAGCGCCTGCTCAGCGCCACGGGCGTTGGCCCGCGCCTCGCGCTCGCTTTGATCTCCGCGCTGGGCGGCGGGGCTCGCGTGGTTTCGGCCATTCGCGATCATGACGTGGCAACGCTGTGCACGGTGCCCGGCGTCGGCAAGAAAACGGCGGAGCGGGTGGTGGTGGAGCTGAAAGACAAGCTCGCCGACCTCACGCGCTCCGACGTCGCGGCGGGGCGGCCTCCGGTGGCCGAGCAAGCGGTGCGCGCCCTCGTTGCCCTGGGCTACCCTGCCGCGGAGGCCGACCGCGCAGTGCGCGGCGCCCTGGCGGACGATGGAGCCAACGAGCCGGAGAAACTGATCCGCCGCGCGCTGCAGGTTCTAACGCGCGCCCCATGACAGTCGGCACGCCACCACACTTTCACCCCGTGACCGCGAGCGCATGAAGACCGCCGAATGGGAATGCACGGCCTGCGGGTCCACGAACCGCCGCCTGGTGGACGATCGCGCGACCATGGTGGAGGACCGCTGTTATAGCTGCCGCCGCAAGCACGTGATTGAGGAAGACACGCGGCCGGTGCGGTGGCGCGCGTCGGCCAAGTCGTGAGCCGCACCCAGGTCACGACGCCGAACGTTCTGCCCGACGAGACCTCGGCGGACGCGAGCCTCCGTCCGTCCCGGCTGGACGAGTTCGTGGGTCAAGCTCAGGTCAAGGAGAGCTTGCAGATCGCGATTGACGCGGCCAAGCAGCGTGGCGAGCCGCTCGATCACGCGCTGTTCTTCGGACCGCCGGGACTCGGCAAGACCACGCTCGCGATGCTCGTGGCGCGGGAGCTGGGCGTCGGGATTCGCACCACGAGCGGCCCCGTGCTCGAGCGTCCCGGCGACCTCGTGGGCATGCTCACCACGCTCAAGCCCGGCGACGTGCTGTTCATTGACGAGATCCACCGCCTCAGGCCGCAGCTCGAGGAGTTCCTCTATCCGGCCATGGAGGACTATCGCGTGGACGTGCGGATTGCCGAGGGGCCGAACGCCCAGACGATCCCGATGAAGCTCGAACCGTTCACGCTCGTCGGCGCGTCCACGCGTTACGGCATGCTCACGCCGCCCATGCGCGCGCGGTTCGGGCTGGTGGAACGGTTGGGCTACTATCCGCCCGACGACCTGCAACGCATCGTGATCCGATCGGCCGGGATCCTATCCGTCCCGATCGAGGAAGGCGGCGCCTCCGAGATCGCGCGCCGCAGCCGGGGAACGCCGCGGGTGGCCAATCGGCTGTTGCGGCGCGTGCGCGACTACGCCCAGGTGAAAGCCGGCGGCGTCGTCACGGCCCAGGTGGCCGCGGACGCCCTCGCCCGCCTCAACGTGGACGAATACGGGCTCGACGACATGGACGCCCGCATTCTCCGGATGATCATCGAGAAGTTCGACGGCGGCCCCGTGGGGCTCACGACGATCGCGGCCGCCGTGGGCGAGGACCCAGGGACGCTGGAGGAAGTGTACGAGCCCTATCTCATGCAGCAGGGATTCCTCGATCGGACGCCGCGCGGCCGGCAGGCCACGCCGGCGGCGTACAAGCACTTCGGGTACGCGCGTCCGCCGGGGCCGCAGGGAACCCTGCTCTGATTCGTGCGAGCCTACACCGTTTCGGACTTCGACTATCCGCTCCCCGCACACCTGATCGCGCAGCGCCCCCTTCCGGAACGCAGTGCGAGTCGGCTGCTGGTGCTGCATCGGGACACGGGACGCATCGAACACCGCCACTTCCGGGATTTCCCGACCCTCGTGGCACCCGGGGACGTGCTCGTGGTGAACGCGAGCCGCGTGATCCCCGCACGGCTGATTGGACGGCGCGACAATGGGCGGCCGGCCGAACTACTTCTGGTGCACCCGGAACGCGAGGGCACCTGGATCGCCATGGCGCATCCGGGTGGGAAGCTGAAGGCTGGGCGGGCGATCCGGTTTGACGGAGGTAGCACCGCAACGATCGAAGCCGTGCTGGGCGGCGGGCTGCGTCGCGTACGCTTCCAGGGACCGCTCGACGTCCACACGCTCATGCAGCGGCACGGGACCGTCCCGTTGCCGCCGTACATCACGCGCCAGCCGGACGACTCGGACCGCGAGCGATATCAGACCATGTTCGCACGGGTGAACGGCAGCGTGGCCGCCCCAACGGCCGGGCTTCATTTCACGCCGGAAATCGTGAAGGAGATCACCGCGCGCGGCGGTACGATCGCCGAGATCGTCCTCCATGTTGGTCCGGGCACGTTCAAGCCGGTGGAGACCGACGACCCTGCCCAACACCGGATGCATGCCGAGTGGTACGAGCTGCCACCCGAGGCGGCGGCGGCGGTGAATCGCGCCAAGGCAAACGCGGCGCGGGTATGGGCGATCGGGACCACGGCGGCCCGCGTGCTCGAGGCGGCGGCCGAGCCTCGCCCGGTCCGGCCCGGCAGCGGCTGGACCGACCTCTTCATTCGCCCTCCGTACGACTTCAAGATCGTGGACGCATTGCTTACCAACTTCCATCTGCCGAGATCCACGCTGCTGATGCTGGTCGCCGCGTTTGCGGGCCTGGAGCGTACGCTGGCTGCCTACGGCGAAGCGGTCGCGCGAGAGTACCGGTTCTATTCGTACGGCGACGCCATGGCCGTGGTGTGACGTTCACCTTCTCGCTGGAGGCCACCGATGGAACAGCGCGGGCCGGGACGCTCGCGCTGCCCCACGGAACCGTCCCGACGCCCGCCTTCATGCCGGTGGGAACGCAAGGCACCGTGCGCGCCCTCTCACCACGGGACCTGCGGGCCATTGGCACGAGCATGGTCCTCGCCAACGCGTATCACCTGCATGTCCGGCCCGGCGAGGAAATCGTGGCCGACCTCGGCGGCCTGCACAACTTCATGGCGTGGCCCGGCCCCGTCCTCACGGATTCCGGCGGCTTCCAGGTTTTTTCGCTCGAGGGCTTTCGCCGCGTGGACGATGACGGCGTGGAGTTTCAGTCTCCCGTGGATGGGGCGGTGCGCCGCCTCACACCTGAGCGGGTCGTCGAGATCCAATGGCGGCTCGGCCCCGACGTTGCGATGGCGCTCGACCACGTTATCCCCGGCACCGCATCCCGCGCCGCCGCCGAAGACGCCCTGGCCCGGACCACCCGGTGGCTCGGGCGGGCGCGACGCCGGCACGCCGAGCTGTCGGCCGACGCGCCGGACCGGCAACGACTTTGGCCCATCGTCCAGGGCGCCACGTTCACGGATCTGAGACGTCAGGCGGCGCGAGACATCGCGAGCCTCGGCGAGTGGACCGGACTTGCCATCGGCGGCCTCGCCGTGGGCGAGCCGCGGCCCGTGATGTACGAGATCCTGGAGGCGCTCGGACCGTCGCTGCCCGCGAACGTCCCGCGTTATCTTATGGGCGTCGGGTTTCCCGAAGACCTGCTGGCGGCGATCGCGCGGGGCTGCGACCTGTTCGACTGCGTCGCCCCCACGCGCAACGGGCGCAACGGATCGGCGTACACGCCGGAGGGGCCGCTGAACATCCGGAACGCTGCGCTCCGCCGGGATACCCGACCGCTGGACGAGACGTGTGACTGCGAGACCTGTCGGACGTTCAGCCGGGGATACCTGCGGCACCTGTTCGCCGCCGAAGAACTCCTCGGACTCCGCTTGCTGTCGCTCCACAACGTCCGCTTCTTGATCCGGCTCACCGAGCAAGCCAGGTCGCACATCCGGGGCGGCACCTTCGCGGGCTGGCACCGCGAGTGGCTTGCGCAGTACAACACACGAGGAGCTACGTGAGACCGTCGCTACTGCTCTCCCTCTTCGCGCCCGCCGAAGGCGGCGCCGGGCCGGGCCTGATCGTTTTCTCGTTTCAGATGGTGGCCATCACGGCCATTCTCTACTTCCTCATCATCCGGCCCAAGGTCCAGCAGGAGCGCAAGCACAAAGAGCGGCTTGCCCAACTGAAACGCGGTGACGAAGTGATCACGACGGGCGGCATCGTGGGCGAGGTGGTCCACCTCAAGGATGACCGCGTGACGCTCAAGAGCGGGGAGTCACGGCTCATCGTGCAGCGCGATCGCATCGCCGAAATCACGGCCTCCAAGAAGGCCGAGGGCGGGGGCGAGGCGGCGTGAGCGTCCGCCCGATTCACCTGTTGGGCTCGCCGGTGCTGCGCCAGCCGGCCAGGCCGGTGGAGCGGGTGGACCAGCGCGTCCTCGATCTGGTCCAGGATCTGTTCGATACGATGCGGGCGGACAAGGGAATCGGGCTCGCGGCAAACCAGATCGGCGAGCTGCAGCGCGTCGCGGTGGTGGACGCCGGCGACGGCCAGCCGATCGTGCTGATCAATCCGGTGATCGTCGAGAGCAGTGGTTCGATCGTCGCCGAGGAGGGATGCCTGTCCATCCCCGACATCTTCGCCGACGTGAAGCGGGCCAGCCGGGTTGTGGTGGAGACGACGTCCGCCGAGGGGACGCGAGAGCGACACGAGGCTGTGGACCTCGCGGCCCGGGCGGTACAACACGAGATCGATCACCTTGACGGCATCCTGTTTCTCGATCACCTGAGCCCGCTCAAGCGACGACTGCTGCTCCGCAGGTGGGAGAAGCTGCGCAAGGGCAAGGTCGGACACCTCAAGGAGGTGCCTGCGGCGGCCGAGGCGTAGGTGCGGATCGTCTTCTTCGGCACCCCTGATTTCGCGGTTCCCTCACTGCGCGCGCTGGAAGGCGAGGGGTTCGACGTCGCCGCCGTCGTCACCCAGCCCGATCGCCCGCACGGGCGATCTCGCTCCGAAGTCATTCCACCCCCCGTGAAGCTCGCCGCGCTGGAGTACGGGATTCCGGTTCTCCAACCCGAGCAACCAAACGACCCTGCCTTTCTCGATGAGCTGCGGGCGATGCGCCCCGACCTCGGCGTCGTGGTGGCCTACGGTCACCTGCTGAAGGCGGAGCTGCTCTCGCTCCCCACCCACGGCATGGTGAACGTCCACGCCTCGTTGCTTCCCAGATACCGTGGAGCGGCGCCCATCACGCACGCGATTCTCGCGGGCGACGCCGAAACGGGCGTGTCCATCATGCAGATGGACGAAGGGCTCGACACGGGCCCCGTGCTGCTTCGGGTCCCCACGGCCATCGCCGCCGATGAGACGGGTGGTGAGTTGACCGCCCGGCTTGCCGAGCTTGGAGCGCTGGCGCTGGTGGAGGCCCTCACTCTCATCGCGAGCGGGACCGCGCGAGCCGAACCGCAGGATCACGCCGCCGCCACGTACGCTCCCAAGATCACGCGCGATTTCGCCCGCATTGACTGGGCGCGCCCGAGGGAGTGGATCGCGCGATTCGTGCGCGCGCTCGATCCCAAGCCGGGAGCGTGGACGACGCTCGACGGGCGGGAGGTCAAGCTCTTCGGACCGTTGCTGGCTGACGCCATGCCGGGCGACGTTCAACCCGGCGCGATTCTGGCAACGGACCCGGCATTGATCGTGGCCGCAGGTGGCGGGGCGCTCCAGTTCCTGGACGTGCAGCCGTCGGGGCGGACGCGCATGGCCGCGAGCGAATGGATTCGGGGCCGCGGGGTACGTGCTGGCGATCGATTCGAGTAGCGGGACCGCCGAGCCCGCCAAGACGGTTCCCCGCGTGCACGCGGTTACGGACGCTGCCGTGGCCGCCCTGCCGCAGCTTGGCCGGACGGCCGCCGCGCTCGCCGTGTCGCGGGACGTGGCCTTCCACGCGCGCGCCCCCGGCTGGGACGCCAGGAAGCTCATCGCGCTCACGCGGGCGCTGATGAGCGCCGCGGGCGAGAGCGCGGTTCTCGTGAACGATCGCGTGGACGTGGCGCGACTGTGCCGTGCCGCGGGGGTGCACCTGCCCGAGGAGGGGCTGTCCATCTCCGCGGCGCGCGAGCTGCTTGAACCCACCGCGCTGATTGGCCGTTCCGTCCATACGTCGGCTGCCGCGCGCGCCGCCATGGATGAGGGCGCCGATTACGTGATGCTGGGCCCCATCTTCGAGACCGCGTCGCATCCGGGACGGGCGCCGCTGGGGATTCGGGCCATCGAACGATCGCTTCCGGCGCGCGTGATCGCGATCGGCGGGATCACGCCCGAGCGCGCCCGGCTGTGTCGGGCGGCAGGAGCGTGGGGAGTCGCGGCGGTGTCGGCCCTGTGGCGCGCCGCCGATCCGAGTTCGGCCGTGCGGGCGATGCTGTTATCTTTTGATACGTGAGCCAGATTCGCATCATGGTGAACGGCCAGGCGAAGCAGCTGGCCAACGAGACGTCGCTGTTGGGGTTGCTGCAAGCGCTGGATCTCGACCCGCGCCTCGTGGTCGTGGAGCACAACCGAAGGATCGTGCGGCGCGGCGAGCTTGGGTCCACGGCACTCGCCGACGGCGATGCGGTGGAAGTCGTACACTTCGTGGGCGGGGGTTAATGACGACCGCAGTCGCCGCGCCGGTAGATCCACCGTTCGCGATCGCCGGGCGAACGTTTCGGTCGCGCCTCATGGTGGGCACCGGCAAGTATCGGGATCACGCCACCATGGTCGAGGCGATCGAGGCGTCCGGGGCGGAGATCGTCACCGTGGCCGTTCGCCGGGTGGACCTTGATCGGCGCAACGAACAGGGCATCCTCTATCATCTGGACCCCAGACGCTTCTTCCTGCTGGCCAACACCGCCGGGTGCTACTCGGCCGACGATGCCGTGCGGTACGCACGGCTTGCTCGCGAGGCCGGCTTCAACGAGTTCATCAAGCTGGAAGTGATCGGCGACCCCGAGACGCTGCTGCCCGACACGGAGGGATTGCTCGCGGCGGCGCGCACGCTGGTGAAGGAAGGGTTCCAGGTGCTGGCGTACACCAACGACGACCTCGTCACCGCGCTCCGGCTGGAGGATGCGGGCTGCGCGGCGGTCATGCCCCTGGCCTCCCCCATCGGCAGCGGCCTGGGCCTGTTGAACCCCTACACCGTCCGACTGATCAAGCGACGGCTCTCGGTCCCCGTCATCGTGGACGCCGGCGTCGGCACCGCATCTGACGCGTGCGTCACCATGGAGCAGGGCGTTGACGGAATCCTGATGAACACCGCGCTGGCGGAAGCCCGCGACCCGGTCTTGATGGCGCGCGCCATGCGGCTGGCGGTTGATGCCGGACGGGCCGCGTTTCTCGCCGGCCGCATGGCGAGACGAGAGGTGGCCGTTCCGTCGAGCCCCACGACCGGACTCCTGGGCTGAGGTGGGCGCGCCGGGAACCGCGGCGCGCAGAGCGGCCCTCGACATCCTGCGAGCCACCCGCTCCGGCCAGCTGTTCGACGCCGCGCGGGATCGCGCGCTCTCAGGGTTGAACGAACGTGACGCGCGCCTCGCCCACGAGATCGCCGCCGGCGTCCTTCGTCACCGCCGCTCTCTGGACGCGCACGTTCGCCGATTCGTGACCGATCGCTGGCGCTCAACCCCGGCGAACCTGCGTGACGTGCTCCGCATCGGCGCCTACCAGCTCCTGGCGCTGGACCGGGTGCCGCCGCATGCCGCGGTTGGAACGGCGGTGGATCTGGCCAAGGCGTGCCACGGCGCCAAGAGCGGGGCATTCGTAAACGCGGTGCTGCGCGGGCTCGCACGGGCCAAGCCCAAGCCGCGGCTCGACGCGGCCCCGGACCCCACCCGGGGAGGTCGCACCGTCGCCCAGCTGCTGGCGGAACGGTATTCGCATCCCGATTGGTTGGTCGCACGATGGCTCGGCGCGTTTGGTCGCGGGGCCACCGAGCGCCTGCTGGAGCACCACGGGCGGCGACCACCGCTTCATCTCCAGCCCGTGCGGTGGACGCGAGACGATCTGGTGGCGGCCGCGAAGGCCGCCGCCCTCGAGGTGGAACTGCCTGCCGGGACATCCGGCTTGCTGGTTCGGGCTCGCACCCCCCAGTCCGTGCCGGGGTATCGTGAGGGGGCGTTCGTGGTTCAGGGTATCGGGCAGGCGCAGCTCGTGGGCTCGGTGAGCCTGACACCGGGAAGCCGAGTGTGGGACGCATGTGCCGCGCCCGGCGGGAAAACGGTTGCCCTGGCGCGGACACACGCGGTCGTCGCGTCCGATCGCTCGCGCGTCCGGCTTGCGCGCCTGCGCGAAACGCTGCGCCGCACGGCCTCGGAAGTTCTGGTGATGGTGGCGGATGCGCGGCACTCCCCCCTGCGACCCGGAGCGGTGGACGTGGTGTGGCTCGACGCGCCCTGTTCGGCCACCGGGACGATCGCCCAGCACCCAGACGCGCGCTGGAGGATCACGCCCCGGCGGTTGGAGCAGCTCGCCGGAGTGCAGGCAAGACTGTTGGACGCGGTAGCACCAGTGCCGGCACCGGGCGGCACGGTGGTGTACACGACCTGTTCCCTGGAACGGGAGGAGAACGAGGCGCAGGTGAACCGGTTTCTTCGAGCGCACCCGGAATACCGCAGGGATCAACCGGACGTGTTCGTGTTCCCGCCCGACAGCGGGGCCGATGGCGGCTACCTGGCCGTGCTGCGTCGAGCCTGATGCGAGTCCGCCGCCACCTTCCCCCGGGGATCAACTGGGGCGCGATCACGCGTCCGCTGGCGCGCCTGGTGCGCGGCCGAAGCGCGCTGGTGGCGGTGGCCGTCTTTCTCGCAGCGGCGCTCACCGGCTACGCCGTTGCAGCGGTGGTGCTGTTCCCCGCTCCGATCTTCTCGGCGAGCCAGCGCGTGCCGCGCGTCGTCGGCCTCACGCTGGATGCCGCGCGCGAGGCGCTCACGCAGGCGCAGCTCAAGCTGGAGGAGAGTGAGCGGATTCGCCACGCCACTTACGCCGCGGGCACGGTAGTGTGGCAGGACCCGCCGCCGGACGTGCTGGTACCGCAGGGAACGAGCGTGGCGCTGTCGGTGAGCACCGGGCCGCCGCGAATCCCGGTCCCGGACGTGGCGGGCCACAATGAACCCGTCGCCCGCCTGGTGATCGAGGCAGCGGGGCTGCGCGTGTCGGACGTGGACACCGCGCAGACGGCGGCGCCGAAAGGCGTGGTGGTGAACACGCGCCCGCCCGCGGGAACGGCCCTCGCAACGGGGCGCGGCGTCACGCTCGTGGTGAGCGCCGGGGCGCCGACGATCACCGTGCCCGATCTCACGGGCCTCGTGCTCGACGAGGCGCAGAAGGTGCTCCAGGAGTCCGGTTTGGCCCTGGGGACCTATTTTCAGCGCACCGCCAGCGCGGCGCGGCCGGGGACCGTGATCGAGCAGCGCCCGGCTCCCGGTACGCTGGCCGCGGCCGGGACGGCGGTGCACGTTGTGTTGGCGAGACGAGGGGGGCCATGAACGGGCGAGTGCGGATTGCGCCGAGCATTCTGAGCGCCGACTTGATTCGGCTGAAGGACCAGATCGCGGCTGCGGAAGCCGGCGGCGCCGACTGGATCCACGTGGACGTGATGGATGGTCGCTTCGTCCCCAACCTCACGTTCGGGCCGGCAATGGTGACCGCGCTGCGGCGCGTCACCAAGCTCCCACTCGACGTCCACTTGATGGTCGTGGAGCCTGAGCGGTACATCGAGCCGTTCGCCGAAGCCGGAGCGAACGTGCTCACGTTCCATCCGGAGGCCACGATCCATGCCCAGCGCCACCTCTCAGCGATCAGAGAACGTGGCATGCGCGCGGGAGTCGCGCTGAATCCGGGGACACCACTCTCCGCCGTCGAAGACCTGATCACGGACCTGGACCTCGTGCTGGTCATGACCGTCAATCCCGGGTTTCCCGGTCAGGCATATATTTCCAGTGTCACGGACAAGATCCGGCGCCTAAGGGCGCTGCTCGACGCCCGCGGGTCCGCGGCCCATCTCGAGGTGGACGGAGGGATCGGCCGGGACACGATCGGCGCGGCGGCCAGAGCGGGCGCCGATACGTTCGTGGCCGGGTCCGCGGTGTTCGGCACCGAGGACCCGGCGGCGGCGATCAAGGAGCTGCGCCGGCTGGCGCACGCGCAGGTGTAACGGCAGCGCGGGTCAGGTGAATCACATGTCGACACGAGCACAATGGTTGGCGGTTGGTGGGATCATCGGCGGCCTGGCGGCGCTGCTTGCCACGGGCGTGGCCTTCACCGGCGACCTCGCGTCCGTGAGTGTGGGCGCGGAGGCGCCGGACTTCACGGCCGTGGACCTGCAGACCGGGGAGCAGGCCTCGCTCGCCTCGCATCGCGGCGAGGTGATCCTGCTCAACGTCTGGGCCACGTGGTGCCTGCCGTGCGAGAAGGAAATGCCCTCGATGCAGCGGCTGTACGACCAACTCGGCCCCCAGGGATTGCGGGTCATCGCGGTGAGCATTGACGACGCCGCACCCGATGCCGTACGGGAGTGGATCGCGGAGCGGAATCTCACCTTCCCCGTGTGGCACGATCAGTCCGGCCGGATCGAGCGGCTGTATCAGACCACCGGCGTGCCGGAGAGTTTCGTGATTGACCGGCACGGCGTGATCGTGAAGAAGGTCATCGGAGCCACGGAGTGGGATCATCCGGCGCAGCAGGCGCTGATCAAACGACTGCTCGCCGGGGAGCCCGCGGAGCCTGCCGACCGAGACGGCGGATGAGCTGGGGCCGTCGGTTCCTGGCCGACTGGCCCAGCAAAGTGACCGCGCTCGCGCTCGCAGTGCTGGTGTGGGCGCTGGTGAAGGCCCAGGAGCCCACGACACAGATGGTCCCGGTCACGCTGGTGATCGACCCGCCGGCGGGCGCGGAGATCGCCGGCCCCCTGCCGCAGGTCCGGGCCATATACACCGGAAGGGCACGGGAGATCTTCAAACTGCTCGGCTCGCCACCTCGCATCACGCGCATCATCCCCGATACGGCGGCGGGATCAACTGTGGTACTGGATCTGTCCGCCGCCGATCTCGTAACGACCGAGCAGGCTCGCGTCACCGTTCATGGCGTCGAGCCCCGGCGCATTCACGTGTCGTTGCGGCGCGCTCCCCCGGACACGATCCCGTCGCCGTGACCGACGTCTTGCTGGGTATCGAGACGTCATGTGACGAGACGTCCGCCGCCGTGCTGGTCAACGAGCGCGGGCGGCCCGAGCTTGCCAGTCTCGTCATCCTGTCGCAGGACGTGCATCGCGTGTTCGGCGGCGTGGTGCCGGAACTGGCCAGCCGGGCGCATCTCCGCGCGCTGGACCCGGTGGTCCGCCACGCGCTGGACGAGGCGGGCCTTCCACTCGACGCGGTGGATGCCGTCGCCGTCACCGCCGGGCCCGGGCTGGTGGGCGCGCTCCTGGTCGGCGTGAGCTACGCGAAGGCGCTCGCGGCTGCCGGCGGCCGATCGCTCATCGGCGTACATCACCTCGAGGGCCACGTCTTCGCCCCGGCGCTGGAAGATCCGGACCTCACGCCACCGTTCGTCGCGTTGATCGTCTCGGGCGGCCACACGGTGCTGCTCGATGTTCCAGAGTGGGGAAAGTACCGCGTGCTCGGCGAGACCCGGGACGACGCCGCGGGAGAAGCCTTCGACAAGGTGGCGAGCATGATCGGCCTGCCTTTCCCCGGCGGCCCGCACATCGAGCGCCTGGCGCGTGAGGGAACCGATCGCTACAGCTTCCCGCGGCCAATGCTCAACGACGGTCTGGATTTCTCGTTCAGCGGCCTCAAGACCGCCGTTCTCCATCAGGTGCGCCGCATGCCCAACGTGGGGGAGTTGGAGCAACGCGATCTCGCCACCTCGTTCCAGTCCGCGGTCATCGAAGTGCTGGTGCAAAAGACCGTAGCCGCTCAACAATTGACGGGGCATCCGACGGTGGTGGCAGGCGGTGGCGTGGCGTGCTCTCAGGCGCTACGGCACGCGCTGGCGTCCGCGCTTTCGGGCCGCGCCCACGTTGCCGTGGCGGCACCTCGCCTCAACGCGGATAACGCCGCCATGATCGCCCGCGCCGGATGGTTCAGGTTATCCAGGGGCGAGCAGAGCGACTTGTTCCTGGAGGCCGACCCCATGCTCCCGTGGCCCGGCCTCCAACCGGCGGAACGACGGGCGCAGACGGGGCCCGCGCGCACGTGACGGTGTACCCTCTCGTCATTCGCCTCGGGCCGTTCACGGTCACGGGGTACGGCATCATGATGATGGTGGCCTTTCTCGTTGGCGGATGGGTGATCCAACGGGAGCTGAGACGGCGCGGCCACGGCGAGGATTACGCGGCGGACATCGTCGTGGCGGCCGTGATCGGCGGAATCATCGGCGGGAAACTGTACTATGCCCTGCTGTACCGCGACGCCTCGAGTCTGTTCTCGCGCGGGGGCTTGGTGTGGTACGGCGGTTTCATCGGAGGCGTCGCGGCCGTTCTGCTGAACGGGTGGCGTCGCAGGGTGCCGATGCGGTTCACCATGGAGATCGGCGCTCCGGCGCTCGCGGTGGGCTACGCGGTGGGTCGAGTGGGGTGTTTCCTGGTGCAGGACGATTACGGCGTTCCCACGAACCTGCCCTGGGGGATGAAGTTCCCGGCCGGCTGGCCTCCCTCGACGGTCGCCAACCTGTCGCGCGATTTCGGGCTCACGTTCCCACCCGGCACAGCGCCCGGCGATGTCCTCGCGGTCCATCCCACGCAACTCTACGAGACTGGATTGATGCTGCTGGCTTTTTGGTTGTTGTGGCGGCTGAGGACGCACGAACACGCCACGGGCTGGCTATTCGGCCTTTACCTCGCGCTGGCGGGAGCGGAGCGGTTCATCATCGAGTTCGTGAGGGCGAAGGATGATCGGTTCTTCGGCCCGTTCACGCTCGCGCAAGTCGTAAGCCTGGCGATCGTTACGCTTGGTGTCGTGTTGATGGCTCGATGGTCTCGTAAAGACGACTTCGCCATTCCGACCGACGTTGCCGTTCTTAAGCGGTGACACCGCGAGACTGCCTCGGCTCCAGCCAGAACACCCAGACCAGGGCCAGCGCGAGCGCGGCCGCGAGGAGCGACTGCGCCAGGAACGTCTGGATGGTGGGAAAGATGCCGAGCGCGGGCACGCGCGGCAGCCATTCCAGTGGAGTCATGGGTAGGTAGCCCGCTTCCTGCAATTCCGCCACTCCCTGTCCCGCGAAGGTGAAGGCCATGAGGTAGAGCAGCGCGCTCGTCACTGCGAAGAACGGCTTGAGGGGTAGTCGGCCACCGTACCGCTGCATCAGGTAGTACACAATCCCCAGCAGCAGGCTACCGACCACGAGCCCTGCGCCGATGCTCGCCGCCGCTCGGGCCGTTCCGTCGGCCGTGGCGAACAGCGCGGCGTAGAACAGGACGGTCTCGAAACCCTCCCGGTACACCGCCAGGAACGCCACGGCCGCCAGCGCCAGGGCACGTCCGCTCGTCAGGGCCTTGTCCATCCGTGTGGCCACGAACGCCTGCCACTTCTTGACTTCCACTTTCGACACCAGCCAATAAGAGACCCAGAAGAGCACGAGCGCGGCGACCAGCATGGTGGCGCCCTCGAGTGCCTCCTGTGAGCCCGCCGCGCTGCGAAACAGGGTGGCGAACGCCGCCGCCGTGAGCAGGCTCGCCAGCACGGCCCACAGGACGCCGAGTCCGATGTCACGGCGGCGCTCCGGAGCGCCCGCTCGCGACAAGAAAGCCATGAGCGCGCCGACCACTAGGATCGCTTCGAAGCCTTCCCGCAGGATGATGACCAGCGACTGGGCGAACAGGAGCCCGGGGGCGGTCTCCGCGGCCATGGCCTGAGCGGCGCGGTCCAATGCACGTTCGGCGCGCTGGACCGAGGAGTCCACGGCCGACGGGCTTCCACTCGCGATGGTGGCGCGGACGGCCGCGAACGAAGCCTCCACTTCTCCGGCGGCATCGGGATCACGGGCCCGCACCGACGCTTCAATGCGTTCGAACACGAGATACGCGTCAAGTGCCCGCCGTCCCGCTGTCTCGCGATCGCCTGCCGCCGCAATGGCGCGCGCCGCGGCGAGCCCCTCTCGCGCCTCGGACACCACTCGCACAACCTCGAGCCGGCGGTCCCGGCCCAGCTCCTCAGCGGCACCGGCAATGCGCGAGAAGGCGACCGCGGCACGCGTAACCGGGTCGTCCGGCCCGGCACCAACCCGGCCTGCGAGCAGGCTCGCCAGCGAGTCGTCAGTCAATCCGGAGGTCCTAATGAAGCTGCTCACGAACGGCAGACATTCCGGGCACGCGCGCCGCAATGCAGCCTCACCGGTGGCGCGCTCCCGTTCGCCCGCGCGGAGCGAGGACGCGTACAGCGCCACCGCCCAGCGGGCGTTCTCGTCCAGGATTCCCTGGAACCCGGGCATCGCCGTCCCGGCAACGCCAACGTTGATCTTGCGGAAGAAGTCGAGCGGGCTGCTGGCACGCAGCGCTGGGACGGTGAAGTCCGCGGGCGGCGGCTCCAGGCCGACCGCCCGGGGCCCGTCGCCCCGACCCGTGGCCCCATGACAGGCCGCGCACTGCTCTCGATAGATCTTCTCGCCCGCCTCGAGCGAGGGCACCTCTCGCGGCGCGGGATCGAGCGCGATCCCAACCGCCGCGGACAGACTGACCCGCATCGAGTCCACCAGCGCCCTGAGCGCGGACGGGTCCCGGCGCGCCTCGACGCCGGCGATGATGGCGTCCAGCGCGGTGGTCGTCGCCGCGGCTACATCCGGCGAGAGGGCGCCTGCCGCGCGCCTCGCCTCGGTGAGAAAGAGACGGGCTTCCTCATACTCGGGCCGGTTGACGATCTGACCGTCGGCCACGCCGAGGGCGTACTCGTCCATGGCCACGGCCGCGATGTCCGCGATCCTGCGCGCCGCGTCCTGATCGGACTGGGCAGGGAGCGGAACGGTGGCAAGGAACGAGCAGGCGACGAAGGTGAACGCCGTGCGCACGCGCGCGCGGGACAGCACGAAGGCCATACCTGCCGATTTACGGGAGCCGAAGTGTAAAGGGCTGACGGGTGAACGCCAACCTCACGCTCCCCCGAGCAACATCACGACGGCCGCGGCCTGCAGGTCCGAATGGGAAAGCGATACCATCACGCGCCGCACGCCGAGTGATTCGGCCCGCTCCTGGGCGCGACCGGTGAACCGAAGGGACGGTCGCCCTTCGTCGTTTCGCTCGACTTCGATTTCTCTCCAGCCGATGGCAATGCGCGACTCTTCCGGCTGAAACGCCTTGAACGCGGCCTCCTTTGCCGCGATGCGGACCGCGATGTGTCGAGCCGGGACTGCCATGGAAAGGCAATACGTGCGTTCGGCGTCGGTCAGCAATCGGTCCATGACGCGCGGTCCCAGGCTCTCCAGCATGCGCTCCACGCGGGAGACGTCCACGATGTCGATCCCGACGCCCAAAGGGATCACAGAGCGGGGAGCCGTTGCAACAATGGGAGGAGCCATCGGGGCGCCAGGACGAACCCGCCGAGAATCAGGCCGAGCCACACCGCGACGGCGAGCGCCGCCACCGTGAAGACCACCACCGGCCACGTCGGGCGACGCCACGCAGCCACGGCTTCCACCACTCGATCCCAATGAGCCGTCTCGCGCTCCACGGCGTCCTCCAACGCGAGCCAGGCCTCCTCCAACCGCCGGGCGGAAGCCCTGAGCGCCTCCTGCCATGCCTCGAGCGCTTCGCGCTCGGCCGGAGTCGCCTCCAGGGCACCGGAGGACAATTCCTCCAACCGGTCCAGAGCCGGCACCAGACGCGCGCCGGCAACGCCCAGGCGGGCAGCGGCCGCGCGCCGCTCCGCCGCACCGAGAGCGAGCCGTCGCCGGCGGCGGCGCGGGAGGCGCACGCGAACGGCCTCGGCGGCCAGCCGTTCACTCGCGCGCGTGATCACGAGGTCGCCGATCGCCTGCACGGCTCCCTCCCACGCGCCGAGCCACACGTCCCGGCCAAGCGCAGCCACCGCTGCCGGCCGGTTCTCCTGGCCCGCAAGTCGCCGGGCGTCACCGGCTGCCTCGATGATGGTAGTGACCAGTTGCACGCGCAACGACTCGAGCGAAAGCCCGCCGGGACGCCGCCCCGTCCCCGCAACGAGCTTCCCCAGAGCGGGCCCGAGCTCAGGAATGCGGAGGGGAAGCAGGAGCTTCGGCGTGATCATGCATAGATCGCCTCGAGCACTGCCGCGACATCGGCGAACGAGTCGAACGCCGAGTAGGCCCCGGCATCGCGCAGCGCCTGCGTGGAATACGAACCGGTCGCGACACCGATCGCGCGGGCATGGATCGAGCGACCGCAGCTCACGTCTGCGGGCGTGTCACCGATGATGACCACGTCGTCACCACTCACGAGGCGACCCAGAAGCGGCCGCGCGCGATCGACCGCGATGGGCGGAAGCGCGGCTCGATCCGCCGAGTCCGAACCAAAGGCCCCCACGCGGAATCGCGCGGGGTCGAGCCCGGCCGCGCGCAGCTTCAACGCCGCCCCGGCTGCGAGATTCCCGGTGAGCAGGCCAAGCACGGCATCCCGTCGCGACTCCAGCCGATCCAGCAGCGCCGGCACGCCTTCGCACAACCGTGTGGCGCCCTCGTGCCGCTCCAGTTCCTCCGCGAGGAGGCTCACGTAGCGACGACACACCCGTTCGATGTGTCGCTCGCTCGTTGCGTGCGCATGGCCGGCCGCGGTCATCAGCTCGCGCACGATCTGCGGATCGGTCTTGCCGTCGAAGCGGTAGCCGTCAATCGGCCCGGCGGTCCCCATCTCGTCCAGCAACGCCTGTCGAATGGCTCTCCGCCCGGCTCCGTCGGTCCACAGAAGCGTGCCATCGATGTCGAAGAGAACCAACTTGGTCATGAGTTGCAGTCAGCAATCAGCAGTCAGCGGTCGGCAATCAGCAGCTCCGGAGCAACGAGCGTTCCACAGACTCTGACAGGAAGTTACCATCGGCGAATAGCTTCCGCGCTAGCCGGCTAACCCGGGCACATCGTTGGTCCCTTTCGCCAGCCGCACCGCGCGTTCCACGGCGGTTGCCGTGACCGCCTGGGCCAGCAGTTCTACCATGACGGGCCGCGCCTCGCGCCCCCCGCACGACGCCGCGAAGACGACGTCGCCGTCGTACTGGGTGCCCACGGGCGAGATCCGCTGGCCCAACGCGTCCGCGGCCATGCGGGCAACTTCGCGCAGCGCCACCTTGTCCATCGCGGCATCCGTGGCGACAACGACGAGCGTCGTGTTCACCCCGGCCTGAGCGAACGCGCCACCCGGCACGCCGCCGGACGCCAGGTACGCGCGAGCGTCCACGAACCCGCCGTCTCGCCGCGCACCGGCCACGATCGCACCCGTCGCATCGCGCACGTCGCCGAAAGCGTTGACCACCGCAAGCGCGCCGACCGTCACCCCGCCGGTCGTCTCGGCCCACGTGCCAACTCCACCCTTCATGGCTCCGCCGGCACCCAGCACCTTGCCAACCGTCGCTCCGGTCCCCGCACCCACGGAGCCTTCTGCCACGTCCGGGCTCGCAACCTCGCAGGCGCGATATCCGTCGGCGGGGCCGGGCCACACGCCCGGCGAGCCCACGGGAGACAGATCGAAAACCACCGCCGCGGGCACGATGGGGACGACACCAACCTTCACGTTGAACCCCCGGCCCCGCTCCGCCAACCAGCGCATCACGCCGTCCGCGGCACCCAGGCCGAACGCGGATCCTCCGGTGAGCAGGATCGCATTGATCGCGGGAACTAAGTGCTCGACCGAGACCGCGTCCAACTCACGCGTCCCCGTGGCACGACCGCGCACGTACGCCGCGGCGACCATCCCTCCGGGCGGCGCCAGGATGACCGTGCACCCCGTGCCCGCAGCCGAATGCGTGACGTGGCCGACAAGGATTCCCTCGACGGCCGTGATGGATGGCCGTACGCTCATGGGCTGGGCGCTGGCGGCGGGAGGGTCAGGCGGAGGGCGGCGGCGGCGTGGATTGGCCGGCCTTCTGGGCGCACGCCTTGCACAGCGTGACGCCACGCATCGAACAGATCACGCAGATGAACGTGCCGCACTCGGCGCAAGGATAGCCTTCCGACGCGCGCTCCTCGTTGCCACACGCGCGACAGATCATGGCATCCACTTCGTGGGGCATGGCCAGCTCCTCCGACAACGTTCCGATTGAAGCTACACGCCTGCGCCAGACCCACTACCCAGCCGGTCTCAGGCCGCCGGAACGAACACGCGGACGGCTCCCGGAACCACCTCGGCCTCGAACGGGGTCGCGCCGGTGGGCTCGCCATCCAATTGGACGGGCCTCGCCACCGCCGCTTCCACCGAGATTCGCCGTCCACTCGCGAATTGCAGGCCGTCTCCCGGCGCCATGCCGAGCACCAGCCGCGTGAACACCGCCACGCTGCTCACGACGCCCGTGGCCTCGAGGATGATCACGTCGAGCTGCCCATCGTCCATCTGGATATCGTGCCGCAGTCGAAGATACGGCGGGATCAGCTCGGGGCAGTTGGCGACCATGACTGTGGCCGCGTTGGCCTCGATCACGCGCCCGTCTACGGTGACGCGATGGGCGACCGACGTGATGTCCGGAAGGCCTCGCAGGGCTTCCGTGACATAGGCCACCATGCCCCAGCGCCGCTTGGCGGCGCCCGACGTGGCAGCCATCAACTCGGCATCGAAGCCCGCGCCGCAATTGACCGCGAAGTAGTGCGCCCCGTCTGATCGCTCCACACGGCCGAGGTCGATCCGGCGCGTCACGCCACGCGCCACGACCTCAGCGGCGCGCTCGGGAGACATCGGGATGCGGAGGTTCCCGGCGAGAATGTTGCCCGTCCCGCCCGGAATCAGGCCGATGGGAATGTCCCGATCCACCACGCCGCGGACCACCTGCATGGCGGTGCCGTCTCCGCCATAAACCGCGATGAGGTCCACGCCATCATCGGCGCCCCGCCTGGCAATATCCGCCGCGTCCCCGGGCCGCGTGGTCCCGGCGACGTCGACGTCCAACCCGCCCCGTTGCAGGACCCCGCACACCCGACGGATCGCGCCCGGATTCATCCGAGCCGCTGCGGGGTTGGTAACGAGCAGCGCGCGGGCCATTAACGCCCTCGTTCCCACAGCAGATCCACGCCGAGCTGGTAGCGCGATCCTCCGAGAACCTGTGAGCCCACCGCGCACGCGCCCACCGGATCCCTGCTCCCCGCCAACAGCCACTGCCGGCTCAGGCGGAACTCGATGCTCACGCCCAGCTCTCCCGGATCCAGCACGGACCGATTCTGGCACACGCGCGGGCTCAACGTGAGAAACGTGGACACGCCAAGAAGCGAGAGATGCTTGCCCACTGCCACCTCGATGCCCGACAACGGCGACGCCTCGCCGGGCCGGATTTGGAGGTAGTCGAGGGGCAGCCCGAAATCACCGATCAGCGACCGCTCGAGTTGTCCAGCGAGGACGCGAGAGGCCGTGGAGCTGAGCAGTTCCCGCTGCCCCTGCCCGGCGGCGAGCGCCTCGAAACTCGATGTGCCAAACAACAAGTACGAGATGATTTCCGTTTCGGAAATGGGCGGCCGAATGTCGCTCGTGAACCGCAGACTCGGGGCGTACATCGTGCCGCCGATGTGCACGGTCACCGTGACGTTCTCGCTGGGCCGCCGCACGACATGCCGGGCCTCGATGTCCAGCGTCGCGTTCAAGTCCGGCGTGCCAAAGTACTGCAGCTGCCCTCGGGTCACGGCGAATTCGCGAAACACACCGGTGGTGAGCGGCAGGCGGTACGTCCCGCGCGGCGTTTCCAGCGTCCCGTCCAGCCGGTAGCGATCGCCTTCCTTCCCCACCAGAACGCGTCCGGCGAGCTGGAAGTTGGCTTCGCTCGAGCGCATCCAGACCTCCGATCCCATTTCCAGGGTCAGGTTCTCGATGCGCAGCCGATCGAGGAACCGGTTCTGAAACTCCTCGCGCAGCGCGTGCCGCTCCAGCCCCGACCGATACAGCAGGTCGGTCAAGTCCGCCTCGTACCGCGGGTCCTCCAGATCCACGATTTCCTTGGTGATCAGGTCCGTGAAGTACAGGATGCCTTGCACGATCGTGCCACGGCCCGTGAGCGTGGCACCGAACACCGGCCCCTGGAGCGCGAAGTCCCCGCTCACCGTCGCAGCGACGACGTCGCGAGCCGCGATGGCCCGAAAACGATCCGCCGCGAGCTGGAGCGCCAGCCGAGGGCGCGTCAGCTCCTCGAGCCGCACGTACCCGGACACCGCGAGCGTGCCATCGCCGCTTCGCAGGGACAGGTAGTCAACCCGAATCGTGTCGCCGGAGAGGACGAGCGCGCCGTTCAGGCGCTCGTGCCGCACGCCCAGCGCCGGGAACGTGGCGGCACCGTCGGTGACCCTCACCGTTCCCCCGAGCTGGGGCCGCGCCCAGGTGCCACCAATGCTCACGTCGGCGTAAAGCCGCCCGCTCGTTTGTCGCGCCAGCGGGATCATGGTCTCGATGAACGCCAAATCCACGCCGTCGGCCACCGCGCGAACGCTCAAGGGCCCCGGCAATCGCCGATCGTCGACCGGTTTCAGCGCGAGATCCAGCGGCAACTGCACGCTCAGCTCGAGGATCTGCTGGCCACCACGCCACAACCCGAACTCACCTCCGAGTAACCGGTTCGCGTATTCGACCGTCCCTGCGACGTACGGCGAACGGAACTCCCCGAACACGCCGTTGGTGAGCCCGATGGTCCCGCGGATCTCCGGCGCCTCAGCCAAGCCGGCCAGCTCGATCGAGCCGCTCAACTCGCCACCGGCCGTGCCCTCCAACTGAAGCAACGCCCAGACGTCCTCCAACGGCAGACCCTCGACCCCGATGCGCAGCGCCCCGGGCGCGGTCCGCGGGAAGCGGCCGGCCACCGTGACCGACGAACGCCCACCGGCGCTCCGCAGCTCCAGCCCGCTCACGTCGGCTGCCTCATCGCGGAACTCGACAGTGGCCCCGCGAGACAGGAACCACGCGTCACTCGGCAACAGAACGCCCATCGAGTCTATGACCGCGAGTTGGCGCGTCGGCTCGCGGCGCCAGCGGCCGCCGGCCAGCCACGAGCCGTCGGCTCCCAAGCGAGCCCGCGCGAACCACGCAAGAGAATCCCCGGACCCCCCCAACCTCCCTTCGATGCCCGAGAAGTCGAAGCCCCTCCAGCTAACGGAGTCCGCTGCGAGATCGAACCGGACGGAGGCGGCCCCCGAGTCGAGGGAACCCGACGCGGTCACCCCGCGCGCAGACCAGTCTCCCCAGCGGAGGCGCGCCAAGCGACCGCGCCACCGCGGCGACGTCCGCTCGAGCGAGCCCGAGACCGTGAGGGACAATTCGATCCCACCACCGGCTACGGAATCCGGCACGGAGTCCGCGCCGCCAATCCGCAGCCATCGCACGAAGGGTTCGAGGGACGCGGCACTGTCAGATCGCAGCAGAACGTCGAGTGAGCCGCCATGCGATCCCCCCAGGCCAAGTTTCCCGCCGCTCCGAACGACGAACCCCGGGCCCCAGACAATCCCCGTGTCCACGCGGACGACACTGTCCGCCGTCCCGAGGCGCGCCCACACGGAATCCACGGTCGCGCCCGCGACGCGCGACGACTCCAGCCGGACGGAGAGCTCGGCGCGGGGAGCGAGTCCCGAGTCGAGCCAGGCCGTCGCCGCCAGCCGCCCATGGAGGGAGGTCGGCGGCCACGAGGAATCGAAGCCTCGCAGGTCAAGGTCGTTGAACCGTGCCTCGAACCTCCTAGCACCCCAGGGCGGGGCGAGGAGGACGAGCTCCCCAGCGGCATGCACGGTGCCGGAAGGCCCGGCGAGGTCGGCCTGGAGCGCGAGGGAATCGAGATACCCGCTCAGGCGAACGTCGCCAGCGAACGACCCGGAAAGGCGGAGTTGAGGGTAGCTCGATCGGAGTCCATCGAGCGACAACGAGTCAGCCGCCCAGTCCGCCCACAGTCCCACGGTATCCCGCCGCGCGTCCACACGGAGCACCCCGCGCACCGAGCTTGGCGGCAACGGCGCGTCGGCATGTCTCAGCGTGCCGCTGAACTCGGCTTCGCGCCAGGGCCCATTGAGCGTGCCGGCGCCGTCGAGCCGGCCTGCGAGCGTGAGCGGAACGAGCCGACGCACCGTGCCCATGTCGAGGCTCGCGCTCCGCACCACGAAATCGTGGAACACGAACTCACCCGGCACGCCAATGGCCACCCGGCCGTCGGCCTGGATCGTGGACAGCGGCCACTCCGGGACCAACGAATCGCGGAACGCCCACTGCAGCGCGACCTGGAGCGAGTCCCGGGGGCCCGCGCCGCGGAACCAGCCCGTAACCCGCCCGGCCACGGGCAGGGTGTCCAGCATTGGGCGCCAGTACTCGAGATCGAAATCGTCGAGCCGGACGTCGGTGCTGTCCAGCGTCCAGCGATCCCCCGGGCCCAAGATGAGCGCGATGCGCCCGCGCATTCGCCCACCTTTTCCATCGGCGCCCACCAGGGTCACGTCACGGCCGGTGAACGCCAACACGTCGTCATCTCGCGAGCGGATCGTGGCCTCGCCTTCGGCGGCAAGGGCCGCCGGGAATCGCTCTTCAATCCAGCGCAGGTCCTCCAGCATCACACGGCGCGCGCGCACGTCGAGCCGATACCGGAGCGGACCCGCCTCCCAACCCAGCGTTCCCGACACGGCGGCCCGAGACTGGGGCAGACGGACCTCGTCAAGGTCGAGCAACAGGGAATCACCCGCGATGTCAATGACGCCGCGCGCGCCTGCCAGCCGCAGCGCCGGGTCCGAGAACTCCGCGGTGAGGTTCTCGATCTCGAAGTGCAGGGGCCGATCCGCCGGAATGGGCGAAGAGATCCGCGCGTAGGAGAGACGCGCGTTGAGCCCCTCGATCCTCCGTTCGCGGATTGTCCCGGGGCCGGCGGTCGAATCCGGGGGTGATTGAATCACCACGGTACCATCGGTAATCACCACGTCACGAAATGCCACGAGCGGCGTCGGGCCACCGCCGCCGGGGCCGTTGAGTCGCAACACCCGCTCGTAGTTGAAGGAACCGTCGGACGAGGCGATGAGGTTCACCGACGGCGCCGTGATGATGAGCTGGCCCAGTACGACCCGGCGCTCGAGCAGGTCGCGCAGGCCATAGCGCACCTGGAGCCGCGCGAACCGCGCAAGCAATTGCCCCTCGAGATCCCGGATCTGAACCTCGCGAGCGTCGAGACCGCCGAGCAGCGAGCCCTCCACCGTCCCGACGGTAACGCGGCCATCAATCGCGCGGTTGGCCCACTCGAGCGCCGCGCGCACCAGCACCGAACGTCCCGCCCCGGTTCGAAGGGCCGCAGCCGCAACGCCGAAGGCCGTGCCGGCCAACGCGACCGCGCCGAGTCCGGCCGGCACGACCCATCGCCTGGCGTTCAGAAGGCCTGCCCCACGGCGAAATGGAACTTGAGCCGCCCGGCTCGCCGAACCGGGGCAAAGTCCCGCGCCACTACCTCGAGCGAGCGATCGCCCTGGAGATACAGCGTGCCCCGTGTCGGGGCGTGGGGATTGTACGCCACGTCCAGCCGGAGGGGCCCGAGCGGGCTTCCGAGGCGCAAGCCGAATCCCGGCGTGATGCGAACATCGGCCAGGGTCACCGGGTCCCGGCCGCGCTCGAATACCTGACCGGCGTCCACGAACAGGGCACCCCCGAATGCCCGGCCCAACAGCGTGAAGAACGGAAACCGAAGCTCCGCGTTGGCGATGATCATCTGGTTGCCGCCGGTCGGGGACGTCAACGTATCCCCGCTCAGCGAATCCACGACGTACACCACCGGCCCCAGCGTGTTTTGCCCAAACCCGCGCACGGTGGTGGGTCCGCCCGCGTAGAACCGCTCCGCCGGGGGCGCGAACTTCACCGTGTCGCTCACCAACCCCAGCGAATCCCGGCGAAGCGGCACCTGCGGCGCCATGAGCGCTCCCGCTCGTACCCGCCACGACACCGTGGTGCGCCGGCCGAGCGGGTGATAGGACGCGAACTCCACCACCCCCTTGGTGAACTGACTCAGATCGCTGGACCCCATGCCACGGGAGGAGTACCGCACGTCCACGGTGAGCAGAGAGCCGCGGCTGGGGTCCAACACCGAGTTGGTCCGATCCCGCACCAGGCCCAGCGTCACCATGGACTGCGTGAGAGGCTGGATGAAGAACTCAGTGTCCTGGATCCGACAGACGTTGAAGTACACGCAGAACTTGGCGGGCTCGGCCACGGTGGACCCGTACGACAGCGCATAGGTGAGCGTGACGGGGATGTCCCACCGGGTCTGCCGCGTGACGGCCACGTTGCCCCCCACGACTTCGCGCACGAAGGCCCTGAGCTCGCTGTGACGTTCCGCCGAGAGCGACACCGCTGCTCTGGTGCGCCGGTCGAACAGGTGCGGCTCGCGCAGCGTGACCGATAGGTTGTAGTTCAGCTTCAGCCGGTTGGTGTCGCGATCCCTGCCGACCTCGCCACACACGTTGCGCTCGAAGCCGGCGTCCAACGGCTTGCCGGTCCCGAGTTTCGAGGCTCGAGCCGAGACGTCGAGCGATCGGCCGCCGCCGAACGCGTTGCTGTGCGTCCAGGCAGCGAGCGCGCGGAAGCAGTCCACGGTGCCATACCCTGCGCCGGCCCGAAGGCGGCGGAATCGCGCTTCGGACACCTGCACCCGAACCGCAACCGTCGTGTCCGACGGACCCGACGGCACCGTGTCCACGAGCGAGACGTCAACGAAGTTGAATACGCCAAGCGCGTACAGGTCTCGCTGGCTGGCGTACAGGTCGCTTTGCCGATAGCGCCGCCCGGGGGCCACAGCCAGCATTCGGGTCACGGCGTCGGCCCCGATCCGATCCGCCCCCTCCACGATGATCGTGTCCACGGTCGCCCTGGGGCCGGGCAGCACATCGAAGGAGAGATCGGCTACCAGGTTCTGATCGTCCACCTCATAACCGCGGAACACCTCCACGAAGGGATAACCGCGCTCGCGCAGCATGGAGCGCACGGTGTCGGCGGCGGCTTGAAACCGAGGTCGGCTGAACGGATCTCCCACGGCGAGAGGCAGGTCGTGAAGCAAGTCGCCGGTCCGGACGATTCCCTCGGCCCCCCGGACCTTGATCGAGCGCACGCGGATGGGACGGCCTTCCGAGATGAAGAAACGGATGAACGCCCCCTCGTCCGTGCGCCGCACCACCGTGTCCACGTGCGCTTCAGGGAAGCCATGGATCCGGTACAGCAGGAGCACGCGCAGGACGTCCCGCCGGAATTCGCCTTCGTCGAGGTAACGTTTTTCTCCGGCGCCGATCTGGCGCACGACCGGCACGCGAGCGAGGTAGGCGGACTGCGTGGTCGCGATCGAGTTGCGCAACGTGTAATCGTCAATGAAGCGGTTGCCCTCGAACCGCAGCTCCCGCACCACCAAACCGGCCTCATCTGGCGGGGTCTCCTGCTGCGCCAACGCACGGCTTGCCGCGCAAAGACACACGGCAACGCCTCCCAGCGCCGCGCGCCAAGTCGCTCCCGGCTTCAGGGAACCTCCATGCTGTGAAGCTGTTCTCGTGGCCCGTAAGCTAATAACCGCTGCCCGTGCGGTGGGTCCCGACCTGATCGATCAGGAACTGGAGAGCGCAACGCTAGCAGGCGATGGGACCTCTCAACCGCGGGCCCGCAACGCGGCGAGCGCGTCCTCGGCGCTGGTGAACTTCACGCGCGGGCGACCGGCGGACTTCCCACGGCGGGTCTCCAGGTCGTCGATGAGCCGCCAGTCGCTGTAGGTCACGACCGCCGGTTGCCGCCGCCGAATGAGACGTTCCACCGCCTCGGAATCCGGCGCATCGGGTTGGATCGTGGCGGATTGGGCCGCGTCCCCAAGCATCAGCTTCACGGTCTCCGCCGCGTCCGGTTTGTTCGTTCCGATCACGCCGGAGGGGCCGCGTTTCAGCCACCCGCTGACGTATAGCCCGGGAATGGGCCGGCCACTGGCGGGATCCAGCACGCGCCCGCTGAGGTTCGGCACGGTTCCGCTGCGCTCGTCAAACGGCACGCCGGGCAGTGGAATACCGCGGTAGCCAACCGATCGGAAGACCAATCCCACGGGCAGGTCCTCGGTGGCTCCGGTGGGACGGGCCTGGAGCGCCCCGCGCTCGTCGGGCAGCAACACGTTTCGCCCAATCCGCATCGCCGCCACATGCCCGTTCGGTCCGGCACGCAGCTCCAGCGGGGACATCAGGAACCGCAGGACGAGCCGCCGCGGCTGCCCGCGCGGCTCCCGAGCGGCGAACTCTCGCAAGATCTCGATTCTTCGCTCCAGGGTGCGATCGTCGACCCGCTCGAGTTCCGCCTTGCTCGCGGGATCAAGCTCCACCTCATCGGGGCGCACGATCACATCCACGCCCGCGAGTTCTCCCAGTTCTTTCAACTCGGCGTTGGTGAACGCGGCCTGGACGGGTCCGCGCCGGCCGAGCATCACAACCTCCCGCACGCGGCTGCTGCGCAGCGCGGCGAGCGCGTGGTCGGCGATGTCCGTGGTGGCGAGCTCTGCGGGAGAGCGGAGGAGGATGCGGGCCACGTCAACGGCAACGTTTCCCACGCCGATGACCGCGACACGATCGCACGAGAGATCGAACGTGCAGTGGCGGTAGTCGGGATGCCCGTTGTACCAGGCCACGAACTCCGTCGCCGCATGGCTCCCAGCCAGATCCTCCCCGGGGATGCCAAGCCGGCGGTCGGTCTGCGCCCCGGTGGCGAAACACACTTGATGGTAATGGCGCCGAAGATCGTCGAGCGTCACGTGCGAGCCGAATTCCACGTTGGCAAACAGGCGTACGTTGGGCTTGGCCGCCGTCTTGTCGAACGAGCGGGCGACGCGCTTGATCTCTTCGTGGTCCGGCGCCACGCCGTACCGTACCAGGCCGAACGGCATCGGGAGCCGCTCGTACAGGTCCACGGCCACGGCAACCTCCGTCTGTTGCGTGAGGTACTGTGCGACGAAAAATCCCGCGGGGCCGGCACCGATGACGGCCACGCGAAGCGGAAGCTCGGGAGATCCAGGTCGCGACACACCAGCTCCTTATCGGCTCGCCAGCCATGGACTCGTGACAGGCACGGCGGCGCATTCCGCCATCAACCATCACGCACTAGCTTGGGGCGCGTGAGCAAGATTTACACTCGCACCGGGGACACGGGCCAGACAGCGCTGTTCGGCGGCGGTCGGGTGTCGAAGGACCACCCGCGCGTCGTGGCCTACGGCGACGTAGACGAACTGAACGCGGCGCTCGGAGCCGTGCTGGCGTGCGAGCCCGTGGAATTCGAGCGCCAATTGCTGGAGGCCGTACAGCGAGATCTGTTCGCGATTGGCGGCCAGCTGGCGGCGCCTCAGCCGGACAAGGTCGCCAAGGCGCTGGCCAAGACCGACCTGCCCGCATCCCGCGTCGCGGAACTCGAGGCCGCGATTGACCGCGCCACTGCCGAGCTACCGGCGTTGACCGCGTTCGTCCTCCCAGGCGGCACCATGAAGGGCGCGCTGCTCCACGTATCTCGCACGGTATGCCGCCGGGCCGAGCGAAGCGTCGTGGCCCTGGGTCGGCTCGAGCACGTGCCGCCTTCCGTCATCACCTACCTGAACCGGCTGTCCGACTTGTTGTTCACCCTCGCTCGCCTGACCAATCACCGCTCCGGCAGTCCGGAGGCGCGCTGGTAGATGGCTCGCTATCGGTTTTATCAGCTCGATGTCTTCACGCGGACGCCGCTGGCCGGCAATCCGCTCGCCGTCTTTCCCCACGCGAACGGTTTGGACGCCACCACGATGCAGTCGCTCGCCCGCGAAATGAATCTGTCGGAGACCACGTTCGTAACACCGTCGGCCACGGCCACGCGGCGCGTGCGGTTCTTCACGCCTGCGGCCGAGATCCCGCTCGCGGGGCATCCCACCATCGGCACGTGGTGGCTGCTCGCGGAAACGGGCGAGATCGAGCTGCCACAGGCGGGCGAGATGCGCGTCACGCAGGAAACGGGCGCCGGTGTGCTGCCCGTGGACCTGAGCATCGCAGCCGGGAAGGTTACCCGTGCGGTCATGACGCAGGCACATCCGGCGTTCGGCCCAACGGTGGACAATGTCGCGCAGCTCGGCACGGCGCTTGGCGGGGATGGTCGAACGGTCGCACCAGGACCGCCGCCCCAGGTGGTGTCGACGGCCCTGCCGCAACTCATGGTTCCCATCCGCAGTCTCGCGCACCTCAAAGCGCTCCCCAGCGGCGGCAGCGGGTCGGCCCTGACGCAGCTGCTCCGATCGCTGGGCACGGATTGCGCCATGTGCTTCGCGATGGACGCCGAGATGCCGGGGGCGTCGGTCCATTGCCGGATGTTCGCGCCCGGACTCGGTGTCATCGAAGATCCGGCAACCGGTAGCGCCGCCGGAGCGCTGGGCGCCTACCTCGTGCGGCATGCCCTCGTGAAACCGCAGGACGGGATCGCCCGCGTCACGATGGAACAGGGGCTGGAAATCGGGCGGCCCAGCATCATCCACGTAGAAGTCCGCACAGACAACGGGGCAACACCGGTTCAGGTGCGCGTCGGAGGCGAAGCAGTTACGGTCATCACGGGTGAGGTAAGCCTATAAGCGCCCCTCCAAACGCACACGCTGTGGTTCACGTTGCCCTCGGCTCTGACTCGTACGACATCTTGATTGGATCAGGGCTGCTCGCGGAGCTGCCCGCCCTGCTCACCGCACGTTGCCCCGCCGCGCGCTACGCCGTGGTGACGGATTCCACGGTGGCGCCGCTGCATGGCGCGCGACTCCTGGAGAGCGTCAAGCAGCACCACGACGCTTTTCTTGTGACCTTCCCCGCCGGGGAATGGAACAAGACGCGAGAAACCTGGAGTATGGTCACCGACCGACTCCTTGCGGCCGGCCTCGGTCGAGACGGCGCCGTGATCGCCCTCGGTGGAGGCGTCGTCGGCGACGTTGCCGGTTTCGTTGCCGCCACCTACATGCGCGGCATTCCCTGTGTGCAGGTACCCACCACGCTGCTCGCCATGATCGATTCGTCCATCGGCGGCAAGACCGGCGTGGACACGGCGCACGGCAAGAACCTCGTCGGGGCGTTCCACCAGCCGCGAGCCGTCGTCGCGGACGTGGAGACCCTCACCACACTCCCCCCCCTCCACCGAGCCTCGGGCGTTGCCGAAGCGTTGAAACATGGCGCGATCGCGGATGCGGGCTACTTCGAAACGACTCGCGCCGCTGCCCACGCGATCCTCCAGCACGACACCGCCGCGCTGCTCAACCTGGTGCGCCGCAGCGTGGAGATCAAAGCCGACATCGTCGCGGGGGACGAACGAGAGCGGGGAGCGCGCATGCGGCTGAACTTCGGACACACGGTGGCGCACGCTCTCGAGGCCGTGAGCGGTTATGAGTTGATGCATGGCGAGGCGGTCGCCATTGGAATGGTGGCCGAAGCCGCACTGGGCGAGCGGCTTGGGGTCACGCAGCCGGGAACGGCCCAGCGGATCGCCGAAGCGCTACAGGCGTTTGGACTTCCGACGGCGCCCGACCGCGACTTCGACATTGACCGCGCACTGGACGCCCTGCGACACGACAAGAAGGCGCGTGACCATGTTCTCCGACTTGCCCTGATCGAACGGATTGGTGTTTCCGCGCGAGGGGAAGGCGGCGTTTGGACCGTGCCGGTGGACGAAGCAGTGCTGCGAGACGCTTTCTCTCGACGCTCAACGCCGTAACCCACAGGTTTTCCGCGTTCGCCAAACATATGAACGTTCTCGCAAGTTGTTACAAAGACTGACGTTACGTGAGCAGAGAGTATTCCACATTCCAGGTCCGGAATGTGGTAAAGTGGACAAACTCTGGAATGCACTGACTGTGAACAATTTGTGATGTTGAAAACTTAGTTTGCTTGACCGTTGAAAAAGTCGGTCCTATATTCGGCCCGCTTTTCGTCGGTCATTGTGGCGGGTGAGGAGAAAACGCCCGCACCTCCGTCTGTCTGGGACCCAACCCACTTGCAGGGGAGTGTATGACGCGGCTGCGAACCAAGTCCAAGGCCTTCTTTCGGGCAAATCTCTCCGGCGCGTTTGACCAGTACCTGCAAGACATCCAGAAGCTCCCCCTGATTCAGGATCCTGAAGAGGAACGACGATTAGCACGTCGTGCGCGGCGCGGCGACTCCCGGGCGGCCGAGCGGCTCGTCACGGCGAACCTGCGGTTCGTGATCTCCTACGTGAAGAAATACCAGGGGCACGGCCTCGATCTTTCGGAGCTGGTGGCAATCGGGAACGAGGGCTTGCTCAAGGCCGTGAAGAAGTTCGATCCCGACCAGGGTGTGAAGTTCATCTCGTACGCGGTGTGGTGGGTGCGGCAGGCTGTGCTCAAAGCGCTGGCCGAACAGACTCGCAGCGTCCGCATCCCCTTGAATCAAAACAGCCAGCTCATCCGCATGTCCCGCACGGAGACGTACCTGTCACAGGAGTTGGGACGCGAGCCTACTGATTCCGAGATCGCGCGGGCGTTGCGGGACTCCGAGGAGAACGTGCGAAGCGCCCGTCGCATGACGGCTTCCGAGGTCTCGCTGGATGCGCCGATTGACCGGACGGATCGGGACGCGGCCACGATTGGGGAGCGGTTCGCCGGACAGGAGGGGGGCGAGATTGAGGAGCGCACCGACGGGAACCTCATGCGGGAGTTCATCGATCGCGTGTTCCGGAAGCACCTGACGTCTCGTGAGCGGAAGATCCTCTACCTGTACTATGGGCTTGAGGAGGGGTCGGAGGGCATGACGCTGGAGAAGATCGGAGCGCTCATGGGCGTGACGCGCGAGCGAATCCGACAGATCCGCGAGCGCGCCTTCGAAAAGCTGCGGGAAAGCCCCGACGGCAGGGCATTGATGGCGTTCTGGCACGCGGCGTAGCGCGGGGCGGCGGGCGGCGGACAGGAACGGAACGACCAGCAAAACAAAGGACCGGCGAGCGAAACGTGCTCGCCGGTCCTTCTTGTTTCCCGCAAGCCGGTGCTCCGCGCGGCTCTTCCATGGTCTTGCGCCACCGTGTCATTCGAGCCTCCTTCCATTTGCCCCGTTTCCGCCACGTATATTCCGATTCGATGCGCTCGTCCGAACCGACGACACACACGTCCCAGGCGCTCGACGCCATCGCGTCCATCGTGGGGCCCCGCTGGGTCCGGCGTGCGCCGGCCGAGCTCGAGACGTACGCCTCGGACGGTCTTCCCACCAGAGCCTCGCGCGCGGCTGCCGTCGTGTTGCCCGGAACGGCCGCCGAACTGGTGCGCGTGGTGCGGGTCTTGGCTCATTACGGAATCCCGTTCGTCCCCAGAGGGGCGGGCACCGGGTTGTCCGGCGGCGCGGTGGCCGACGACAATCAAGTGCTTGTCGTGTGCACACGATTGAATCGCATTCTCTCGATCGATGCGCCCAACCGGCGCGCCACCGTAGAGCCGGGCGTGGTGAACGTCAAATTGTCCGAAGCCGCGCGACCATACGGCTTGCATTACGCGCCCGATCCGTCCAGCCAATCCGCGTGCACCATCGGCGGCAACGTGGCGGAAAACGCCGGAGGACCGCACTGTCTCAAGTACGGCACCACGACGACCCACGTACTCGAACTCGAGGTGGTGTTGCCCGACGGGCAAGTGATCACTCTAGGATCGCCCGGCGGAGAGCCCTGGGGACCTGACCTCGTGGGGTTGTTCGTGGGAAGCGAGGGGATGTTCGGGATTGCCACTCGCATCACCGTGCGTCTGATGCCGCTCCCCCGCGCCGTGCGGACGCTGCTGGCGGACTTCGCCTCAATCCGAGCCGCCGGTGAGGCCGTGTCCGCGATCATTGCGGCTGGCTTCGAGCCGGCCGCTCTGGAAATGATGGACCGCAACTGCATTCGCGTGGTCGAGGCTTCCATCTACGCCGCGGGCTACCCCCAGCACGCCGCCGCCGTGCTGATTGTGGAGCTGGACGGCCCCGACGAGGGGGCGGTTGCCGCGGAGAGTCGGGACATCGAGGCGTTGTTGCGAACGCGCGGCGCGGGCAGCGTCCGCGTGGCCGGGGACGAGGCCGAGCGAGCACGCTTGTGGCAAGGAAGAAAGAAAGCATTTGGCGCGCTGGGCCGGCTCAACGCCGACCTCCTGGTGCAAGACGCGGTGGTACCACGGAGCGCGCTGCCCGACGTGCTGGAACGGATCGGTGCGATCGCCGGCGAGCACGGGCTCGAAGTGAGCAACGTGTTCCATGCCGGCGACGGCAACCTCCATCCGAACCTCACGTTCGACCGACGGAAACCGGGTGATCTGGCCCGGGTCGAGCACGCGTCGGAGGCGATCATGCGCGCCTGCATCGCCGCGGGCGGGACCATCACCGGCGAGCACGGCGTGGGAAGCGACAAGCTGCGCTACATGTCGCTCATCTTCAGCCCCGACACGCTGGGCGCGATGCGCGCCGTGCGCCGGGCGTTCGACCCACAGGAGCGGGCGAACCCGGGCAAGGTGATCCCCATCCACCAGTGCAGCGAGTGGCGGGGGCAGTCGCGTTCGCGACGCGGGGCGGCTGCATGAGTCCCGTGCCGACGCGCTGGCGCACGACGCTGGAAGATCAGCTCGCCGACGCCCGGCGCCGGCTGGAATCAGCGCACCAGCAGCTCAAGGCAGGGGACGGTGGCAGGGCGCTCCAGGCGGCGTACCCCGCGGTGGTGGCGGCGGCCACGGTCCGAGTCTGGTTCGATTCTCCGCCCTGGCAACGCTCGATTCCGGCCGATGAGATGCAACGCCGCGTGCGCGAGGCCTTCCCGGGGAGGTTCGGCGCGCTCGCCATCCTCGACATCCGGGACGTTCTCACGAGCCCGTGGACCGCCGAGGCCGCGCGCCCGTATGTGGAGGAGGCAAGCGCGTTCGTGAGCGAAACCGAGCAGATGTTGACGTCATGGCTGGCGCGAGTCTGAGTTTGCTGCGGCGCGTCCGCGCCATGGTCGGGCCGGATGCGGTGGTGGACACCGACGCCGCCGGGACGCCGCGCGTGGCGCCGCGCTCCGAAGAAGCGTGCGCGCTGGTGCTGGAAACAGCGGCGAGCGAGGGCTGGCGCGTCTCGCTGGCTGGCGCGCACACGTGGGTGACGGGTGAAGCAGCCGCGGACCTTGTGCTCTCGACCACCGGCCTTTCGCGGATCGTCGCGGTGGCACCGGGGGACCTCGTCGCGACCGTGGAAGCCGGCGTGTTGTGGGATGACCTGCGGAGGGCCCTGGCGGATGCTGGCGCCTGGGCTGCCATTGATCCGCCCGGAATCGGACGAACGACTGGATCGATCATTGCCACGGCCACCGCCGGCCCCCTGCGGACCGGACTCGGAGGCGTGCGCGAGCAGGTGCTTGGACTCACGCTCGTGACCGGCGAGGGGAAGATCGTTCGGGTGGGCGGGCGGGTCGTCAAGAACGTCGCCGGATTCGATCTGGCCAAGCTCGCAACGGGGAGCTTCGGGGCGTTTGGCCTGATCACCACCATTCACCTGCGTCTCCGCGCCGTGCCGCGTGCCGATCGGACGTTCCTGTTCTCCGCCGACCGCGACCGAACCGTGCACGCGGCACTGGCCGTGCTGGACTCGGGGCTTGTGCCCGCGGCGCTCGAGGTACTATCGCCGGCCGCGGCGGGACGCCCGCTCTGGACGCTGGCCGTACGCCTGCTGGGGAGCTTTGAAGCCGTGGAGGCGACGCATCGGTCGGTCGCGGGCGCCGTGGAGCAGGCCATGGAGGAGTTGGGCGCTGAACGGGCGCGCGCGTTTTGGGCCCGCCTGGCCTCGGGCTGCATCCAGTCGCCCGTGACCCTCCGTGTGGGAACACTCGCGACCGCCCTTGACGACACCCTGGACCTCGTGGCCCACCATCTCGACGACACGTGGATCGCCGCCAGCCCCGGGGCCGGAGGGCTGCGCTGGAGCGGCTCGGCCCCCCTCGATCGGCTGCGGCTCTTCCGGCACGCCGCGGCGCAGCGAGAAATGCCCGTCACGTTAGAGCGGGCCCCTGCGGATCTCCGGGACCAGCTCGGGATCTTCGGTGCCTATCGAGAGGGCATCGCACCGCTCGTCGGGAGCCTGCGGCAATCGTTCGATCCCGCGGGAGTGTTGGCCGTTCCGCTCAGCGCCGCAGCATGACCGCCGGCGCGTTTGCCGGTCTGGCCCCGTGCGTCCACTGCGGGTTCTGCCTCCAGAGTTGCCCCACATATCTCGTTACGGGAGACGAGGCGGATAGCCCGCGCGGCCGTATTCTGCTGTTGCGGGCGCTCGAACACGGCGAGCTGCCGCCGCACGACCGGGCGCTCATCCATCACGTTGATCGTTGCCTGGGCTGCCGGGCGTGCGAGCCCGTGTGCCCCTCCGGCGTGAGCTATGCCCCGGCCCTCGAGGAAGCCCGCCGCCGCTTTGCGGAAGTGCGTCCAACGCCTGCCGCGGTTCGTCTCGTGCTCACGGTGATGGCCGAACCCTTGGTGCGAGCGCCGCTGCTCGCCCTGGCAAGGCTGGTGAGGCCGGTGGCGACTCCGCTTGCCCGAATGCTTGGCGCCACGCGCGTCGGGTTCTTGGCCGGAATGCTCGCCGCGACAAATGGGAGCGATCGGCGGATCGGCGGGTCGGCGGGTCGGCGGGGGGCTGGTCCCGCGGGACTGGGACTCGACCGCGCTCTCTCCCGTTCCACAGAGCCGCCGACGCGGCGATCCGCTGTCATTTTCCGCGGCTGCATCATGGACGGCCTGTTCAGCCACGTGCACCGGGCCACCGCACGGACGCTCGCCGTCAACGGCTACACGCTGGTGGCGGCCCCGGGGCAAACCTGTTGTGGCGCGCTGCACGCGCACGCTGGATTCGAAGAGGATGCCCGGGCGTTGGCTCGGCGGAACGTGGCGGCACTTGGTCGTGCCGGTGCCGATCGCATCGTCGTCAACGCCGCCGGCTGCGGCGCGGCGCTCAAGGAGTACGGGCGGCTGCTCGCCGGCGATCCCCTGGAGCCCGCGGCGCGCGCCGTCGCCGCGCGCGTGCGAGACGTCACCGAAGCGTTGGCCGAGACAGGGCCGCGACCCGGGGCACCGGTGCCGTTGTCGGTGGCGTACGATCCGCCGTGTCACCTGCTCCATGCGCAACGAATCACGCACGAGCCACTCGCCGTGCTGGACGCGGTTCCGGGACTCCGGCGCGTCCCGCTGGACGAAGCAGAACTCTGTTGTGGAAGCGCGGGCAGTTACTCGCTCTCGGAGCCCGAACTCAGCCGAGAGATCATCGCGCGCAAGGTGGCCGCGATCGAGCGGGCGAACCCGGACGTGGTGGCCACGGGCAATCCAGGCTGCGTCATGCAGATCGGCGCTGGACTGCGGACCAGAGGGTTGGCCATCCCGGTCGTTCATCCCGTCGAAATCCTCGATCAGTCCTACCGCGCCGCCGGACTGCTCGCACGCGCCGAGTCATGACCGCGCCCGCCCCCGCCTCGATCCCGCTGGTGCTCGACGAGACTCACCTGATCCCATCGGATGCGTCAGCCGTTGTGTCCGGTGCGGGCGTGGCGGTCCCCGACGTGGTGGTGTTCGACGTCAGCGGACCCGGCGCGGTCGGCTGCGTGCAGGGACTCCTGACCAGTGACATCGAAAAGGCCGCCGACAACGGCTGCGTGTACGGTGCCGTGCTGACCCCGAAGGGCATGATTCAGACCGACGTGTGGGCCACGCGGCGAGGTGGCGAGGTTCGGCTGTGCGCGCCATCGGCAGGTCGAGGCGCGTTGGCCGACGTGCTTTCGCGATCGCTCCCACCGAGGCTGGCGCGCTACGTTGAGGTCACCGGACGCGTCGAGGTGCTGCGGCTGATCGGGCCCAGGGCCGTCGAAGCCGCCGGGCGCGCCGGCCTGCCGCTTCCCGAGATGGGTCGGGCTGCAACGGCCGAGGTGGGAGGGACGCCGCTGGTGGTGATTCGACCGTCGCAGGAGCCTGCACCGTTCGCGCTCGAGATTCAATCCGACCGCGATGCGAAAGACGTGCGCGGTCGTCTTGCGCAAGCGGGGGCGATGCCCGTGACCGAGGCGGCATTGGAACTCTCGCGGGTCCTCGTGGGATGGCCCCGGCTCGGCGCGGAGATCGATGAAAAGACCCTGCCACAGGAGGTGCGTTTCGACGAGGTCGGCGGCGTGTCGTACACCAAGGGCTGCTACGTGGGCCAGGAAACCGTGGCGCGGCTCCACTTCCGGGGGCATGCCAACCGTGGGCTGGTGGGGCTCGAATGGGGTGAAGCACCGGAGCCCGCGAACGCTCACGTGGTGCAGGATGACCGAACGGTCGGAACGGTCACGACCGCGGTGTGGGTCGAGCCATGGGGCACGTGGGTGGGCCTCGCCAAAGTGCGCCGCGAGCTCGACCGGACCAGGGGCGTCATCGCAGCCGGCGCCCCCGCGGCGATCGTGACCCTGCCCTTCGGTCTTCGCCGCTGAATCCCGCGAGTCAACCAGCGCCGGTGAAGGATCACCCCATAGATAGGCGCGGGTTCGTCACCGCGCTCGCAGGCGTCTGGACCCCGCTCGTTCTTTCGCGCGAGGAGCGCCGTGCGCCCGCCGTTCGTGTCGAAGCGGAAACCACGCTGTTCTACTCGGCGCCGGACGCGCAGCGCGTGCTCGTGCGGTTTCACATCGCGGGAAGCGACGCACCTGCCGGCCGGCTCCGCGTGTTCGACACAACCCGTAATCTGCTGGGGACGGCGGGCGCGCTGGCCGTCGGCGAGCGGCGGCTTTACGGCGAGCTCTGGCTGCCGCTGCTCGCCAACCGCCGTCTGGTGAGCGAACTGTCGCTGCCGGGCGCTCGACCACGCTGGGACTTCCACACGCTCCAGCCGCGGCCGCGATGGACGGTGCACGTGCTCGCGGTGGTGGACGCCGCCGATCTCCTGGATCGCTTGAATGCGCTGCCGCCGCTGGTGCGCGCCGTGGAATCGGCGTTGCTCGCACACCGGCCGATCTACGGCAACCCGTTGGGCGCCGGCACGCTCGCCCTGGGGGATCACCTGCCCTTTCTTCAGGCCGGCCGGTCGGCTCGAGAGCTGGAACGGCGGTACGGCATCCGCGCGTCCGCCGTCGCGGTGGGCGTGCCGGCGCAGTTCGCGGCACCCACGATTCCGCTCGCGCTGGCCGGTGCGGGAACGCGCCACGCGGTGATTCTCGGCGACGAAACCGAGACGGCGAGCGTGCTCATGGGCCCGGACGGCTCCACGGTTCAGGTCGCGCCGGGCAGGATGGTCGGAGACATGCGACGCCTCGAGATGGCCGCGGGGGGCGCTGGCATGGCACGCGCGGTCGAGCAGTGGCTCTCGAGCATCGAACCCCCGGCGGCAGGACGCAGGACAACCACCGATGCGTCGGCGCTGGTGATCGGCTCGAGCGTGGACGAGATCGGACAGCTTGCCCTGCGAACGGCGCTGGAGTGGAACGCGCGATACGCCTATCCCCGGATCGTGCTCGACGGTTCCCCGCCACCGCCGGAAGCGTTCACGCGGGCGGGCACGGCCCCCGCGCGTGCGTGGCCTGCGGGGTCGCACGACGGTGCGAGCCCCGCCGCGAGCCGCGTGCGTGAGATCACGAGCACACGACTCGCCGAACGCGCCCGCCGAACGGACGCGATGATCGCGTGTCTTGCGGACGCCATGGTCATCGGCGCGCGGGACCTAGAGGGGATCGGCCAACGCCTCGCCACCGGGTTACCCGGAACGCTGGTGTTCAACCCCTCACCGTTCACGCGAACGGATCTCGTACGGTTCCCCGACGGCGTGGAGCGCCTGGCGACGGACGTTCCGGCAAACGGCTATGCATTCATCCCCGGCGTACCCCGCGACGCCCCGGACTGGCAACCCGTGGACCCGGCGTTCACGGCGGCGGGATCCATGATCGAGCTGGAACTGGATCGGAGTTCTGGTGCCATTCGCTCGCTGCGCACGCGTCGCAACGGCGGAGAATGGGTGCGAGCCGGGAGCGGGGGCTTCAATGGCCTGGCCGGCGCGCGCCTCGAGAGGATAGAACGGCGTCTGCTGCCCGGCATCGCGACACGACTCGCGACAGATCGCCGAACGCCGACCGGGCGGCTGATCCGCTCGTCGGTCACGGTGTACCACAACCTGCCATGGGTGGACATCGCGAATGACGTGCTGACCGAGAGCGGAGCGCCGCAGGAAGTGACATTTGCCACCACCGTGCGGGATGCCGCCGTTCAGTGGGAGGTTCCCGCCGGCCGCCGCGAGTCCGTCGCCCCGCTGGACTTCACCTGGCTCAGGTGGATACGGCTGTCGGGTGAGGCCGGCGCCCTGTTGTTCGGGGGATTGGAGACACCCTTCGCCACGGCCAACGCGGACGGCACGCTCACCGTCCACTCCGGGGACAGCGCCGCGCGGTACCGTCTCGCGTTCCAGTTGCCCGGAGAGGATCGCTATACCGAGGAGCCCTGGCGTCACGGATGGAGCATGGAGCCGATGCGCGCCGCGGCCGTGGCGGGGACCGGCCGTGTTGCGCTGCCCTCCTTCGGCAGTCTCGTCGAGACCTCTGATCCCGGAGCGCCCATCATCGGTCTCGCGCTGGAAGACGATCACGCCGTGCTCGTGTACATCCAGGAGATCCTCGGCATGGCGCGGCCGGTGACCGTGCGAGGCGACGTGCTCACGTTCGCGGAGGCACGGCTGTCAGACGTCGTTGGCCGCGACCGCGCCCCGCTCGACGTGCGCGATGGCGGCGTGGTCGTGGAGCTCCGGCCGCGCGGCGTTGCCGTGATCAAGCTACTTTCGCCCGGTGTTCGCGCAGGTTGAACTGGACCCGCAAAACGGGGTATATCTCCGATCATGAAGAGCCGCCCTCGCACGCTCGGTGAACTGAAGCAGTCGCGCTGGGGAGATCCCGCCCTGCACCTCCGTTCGGTGAAGGACGAGATGCGGCAGAACCTCCTCAAGAAGCTCGAGAGCGGCGAGCCGGTCTTCCAGGGAATCCACGGCTACGAGGAAACGGTCATCCCGCAGGTCATCAACGCCATTCTCTCGCGCCACAATTTCATTCTGCTGGGCCTGCGCGGGCAGGCGAAGAGCCGCATTCTCCGCGCACTCGTCCGGCTGCTCGACGAGGAGATCCCTATCCTTGCCGGGAGCGAAGTGAACGACAATCCGTTCCGGCCGATCTCGAAGCCGGGCCGGCAGATGATCGAGGAGTGCGGCGACGCGGCCGCGATCGATTGGGTGCCGCGGGAGCAGCGGTACGTCGAGAAGCTCGCCACGCCGGACGTGACCATTGCGGACATCATCGGCGACGTGGATCCCATCAAGGCCGTGCGCGGCGGGCATCTCCTGTCGGACGAGCTGACCATCCACTACGGCCTCTTGCCGCGATCCAACCGCGGCATCTTCGCCATCAACGAGCTGCCGGACCTCGCCGGCAAGATCCAGGTGGGCCTGTTCAACATCATGCAGGAAGGCGACGTCCAGATCAAAGGGTATCCGATCCGCTTGCCGCTGGACGTCCTGCTCGTGTTCTCCGCCAATCCGGAAGACTACACGGCGCGCGGCAAGATCATCACGCCGCTCAAGGATCGCATCGGCGCCGAGGTGCATACCCATTATCCGCCGACGGTCGAGCACGCCATCAATATCACGGCGCAGGAGGCGTGGACCGAGCGGGCCGGCCGTTCCATCGAGATCCCGCCCTTCATCCGCCACCTCGTCGAGGAGATTGCCTTCGCGGCCCGGGCGGACAAACGCGTGGATCGCCGTTCAGGCGTGAGCCAGCGTTTGCCGATCAGCGCGCTCGAGACTGTGGTGTCCTCGGCGGAGCATCGGGCCGTGCGCACCGGCGAGCAGCGCGTCGTCCCGCGCGTGTCGGACGTGTACGCCGCGCTGCCGTCCATCACCGGGAAACTCGAGTTGGAGTACGAGGGCGAGTTGCAGGGCGCGGAGACCATTGCGAAAGAACTCATACGGAAGGCGGCCGGAAAGACCTTCGGGGATCTGCTGGGCGGCGCCGACTACGACGCGATCGTAACGTGGTTCGACGACGGGGGCGCCCTGAAGGTATCCGACAGCGAACGCTCCGACGTGTGTCTCGAGGGATTCTCCAAGGTGGCGGGACTGCTGGATCTCGTGGAGACCGTGGGGCTGGCGCCAACGAAAGACCCGGCGACCCTGGTCGCGGCATGTGAGTTGGTGTTGGAGGGGCTCGTGGCGCACAAGCGGATCTCTCGCTCCGAGGACCTTGGCTACACTCGCATCCGGCCCGAGCGGAATCCTCCGTTCGGCAAGGGGATGCCGGGAGCGGGGCCGGGGTTGTTCACGTGATCGGCGGGCCGGCGGGTCGGCGGGTCGGCGGGTCGGCGGATCGGCGGATCGGCGGATCGGCGGATC
>DATMAW010000006.1:0-22485 GCA_035559715.1 Gemmatimonadales bacterium
CCACGTAGCCGCCGTTATTGGTGCCGGAGAAGAAGATGTCCGGGTCGAGCGGATCAGGGGCGATGTAGCCCGGCTCGCCGCCACCGACCTGGTACGACACCCGCATTCCGCCGAGCGTGATGTCTCTCTGCTGGCCGCCGGCACCGCCGCCGCCCCCGCCAGGCCCTCCGAAACCAAAGGCGCCGGCGTTCCAATTGAACGGCGTGCACAGCGTGCTGTTGTCCTGCTGCGCGCCGCACACGTGGTAGGGAACGTGTTTCGTGGTAACCACGTGGTACCACTGCGCGGTGGGAAAATCCTGATCCGTCCACGACGCCGCGTGGTCCGTGGACACCGCGCCGCCGCCGTCGTTCCCCACGACAAGATGGTTGGGATCGTCGGGATCAATCCACAGGTCGTGGAAATCCCCATGCGTGCCGCTGTTCACCGACGTCATGGTCTTGCCGCCGTCGGTGGAGCGGAACATGGTGGTGTTCTGCATGTACACCACGTCGGCGTTCTTCGGATCGGCGAACACGTGGGTGTAGTAGAACGCCCGCTGGCGAATGGCGCGGCGGTCGTTGATCAGGGCCCACGTGGCACCGGCATCTTCGCTGCGGAACAACCCGCCGTTCTCGTGCTCCACCAGGGCGTACACGCGGTTCGAATTCGCTCCGGACACGGACACGCCGATCTTGCCCACCAAGCCCGTCGGCGGCAGACCACGGTTCCGGGTGATCTCGGTCCAGGTCTCTCCTCCGTCGGTGCTCTTGAACAGGCCGCTCCCCGGGCCGCCGGAGGACATCTGATACTCCTTGCGATATGCCTCCCACAGCGACGCGTAGATCACGTTGGGGTTGTTGCGATCAATCGAGATGTCAACGCCGGCCGTCTTGTCGTCGCGAAACAGCACGCGCCGCCAGGTGCGGCCACCGTCGGTGCTCTTGTAGATGCCGCGCTCGGGACTGGGCACGCTGTACTTACCGAATGCGGCGACGAAGATGATGTCCGGGTTGGTAGGATGGATGCGGATCTTCGCGATTCCGTGCGATTCGGAGAATCCGACGTGCGTCCACGTCTTGCCGCCGTCGGTGCTCTTGTAGACCCCATCGCCCGGCATGATGTTGCCGCGGATACAGGTCTCACCCATGCCGATGAAGACGAGGTCGGGATTGGTCTCGCTCACCGCCACGGCGCCGACGGACGCGCTCCTGACCTGGCCGTCCGTCACCGGGAACCAGTTCTCGCCGTAGTCCGTGCTCTTCCACAAGCCGCCACCCACGGCACCGAAATAGGCCTCGTTCGGCCGACCCTTCACACCGCTCACCGCGATGGATCGCCCGCCGCGGTCTGGGCCGATGTTGCGCCACTTGTACGCGGCGAGGATGGTGGAGTCGAGCACGACCGGGCGGAGCGCAGTCTCCGCAGGAGCGGCGCGCTGCGCCCGCACGGGAGCCGCGGCGATGGAGATGGTTACGCCGGCGACGACGAACGAGGTGAGACGTGACATGTGCGTCATCCCAAGTTTTTGGAAAATGTCGGTAACTCGACACGTGCTCGTGGCAGCACGCGCACGCGTCCTGGGGAGCGCGAAAAAATACGTGGCGGAACCGCGGGCGGACAGACCGAGCAACCGGCTCACCGTCGGTCAGCGGAACGTGGCGATGGCCTCCAGCGGCTTCTTGGTGATTCGTGGCACGACGGCATCGGCCGCCGGGTACCCCGTTACCACGATCATGACCGGACGCTCCGACGCTGGCCGGCCGAGCACGCGGTTGAGAAACCCCATTGGGCTCGGCGTGTGCGTAAGCGTCACGAGCCCGGCGTGATGCAAGGCCGTGATCAGCATGCCCGTGGCGATCCCCACGGACTCCATGACGTAGTAGTGCTTGAGCCGTTTCCCCGTGGGGGTCTCGCCGTACCGCTGGGCGAACACAACGATCAGGTACGGGGCCGTCTCCAGGTACGGCTTGTGTTCGTCCGTCCCCAGCGGGGCGAGCGCCGCCAGCCAGTCGGCAGGGCCCTCGCGGTAGAAGCGCGCTTCTTCCGCCTCCGCCGCAACACGAATCTGGCGTTTCACCTCGGCGCTCGAGACGACCACGAAGTGCCACGGCTGGAGGTTCGCCCCGCTCGGCGCGGACCCGGCCGCCAGCAGGCAGTTGGTAATCACGTCCACCGGCACCGCGCGATCGCTGAACTGCCGCACGGTGCGGCGGCGGCGCAGATCCGCGGCAAATGCGGCGCTCCGGGCGATCATCTCCCGGGGGGTGTACTCCCGATACGTCGTGAGCGGATCGAATACCGCGACGGTATGAGCAGCCATGCGCCGTCAGCTCCGTTGCAGGGGTGTAGGCGGTGTGATGTTACCTCGAGCCGGCCCAGCCGACCAACGCGGAGACGCGGGAGTCTGGCGGAATCGGACGAGCGGAGTACCTTGCGGCGCCTATGGTGCGCAAGATCCTGCTCGGCCTGGTGGGCCTGATCGTGGTCGTCGTCGTTGGGGCCGCCGTCTTCGTGGCGGCGCGCCAGAATCTCACCTTCGACCCGCCATACCCGCCGATCACCGCCACGACCGATTCAGCGGTCGTGGCGCGCGGCCGCTACATCGTGCGCGACGTGGCGCCGTGCGCGGCCTGCCACGGCGATCCCGCGCGGCGCGCGGCCTACAACGAGGGCGCGGACGTCCCTCTCAGCGGCGGGTACCGGTGGGACATCCCGCCCGGGCAGTTCTATGCGCGCAATCTGACGCCGGATCGGGAGACGGGCTTGGGCAACGTCTCAGATCAGGCGATCGCCCGCGCACTGCGGGAAGGCGTGGGGCATGACGGACGCGCCCTCCTGCCCTTCATGGAGCTGCAAGGGCTCTCCGACGACGATCTTCAGGCAGTCGTGTCCTACCTGCGGACCCAGCCACCGGTGCGCAATCCCGTTCCGTCGCATCGCTACACGCTGATCGGCAAGGTCGTGAAGGCAACCGCGCTGGCGAAGCCCGTTGGGCCGGCCGAGCCCCCGCCGGCGCGATCGCCCCGCGGCGCCACGGTGGAAAACGGCCGCTACCTCGCGGAGTCCGTGGCGCTCTGCTGGGCGTGTCACACGCAGCGCAGTCAGATGACCGGCGCGCTCACGGGCCCGCGCTATGGCGGCGCCACGGACTTCATCGAGCCCGACGATCCCGGGCGTTCCTGGTCACCACCGAACATCACAAGCGATGCCGAGACGGGGCGCCTGGCTCGCATGAGCGAGGATCAGTTCGTGGCGCGCTTCCGAGCGGGGCGACTGATTCCCGGATCGCCCATGCCCTGGCAGGCATTCGCCCGCATGGCCGAGGACGATCTGCGCGCCATCTACCGTTACTTGATGACCGTGCCGCCGGCGAAGAACGACGTGGGGCCGCCGTGGGTGAACCTCGATAAACCGTGACACTCCGCAGTCGAGACCGAGGGCAGCGATCAGTTGCCACCCGGATGCTGCTTGCCTTACTGCCCACCAACCCAACGGCAAACCGGACGGCGTGACACCGGGACTGCCCGGGAGCCCGCTCCCGGTCTATGTTGAGGCGGCGCCATCATGCGACCGTGGCGGAACTGGTAGACGCGCAGGACTTAGGATCCTGTGGGGCAACCCGTGGGGGTTCGAGTCCCTCCGGTCGCATCATCCCAACGGACAGCTTCACCTCGGCATGAGCGCCGCGACGGGCGCGGGGTAATTCACCACCCCCCCGCCGCGCCCATCTCACGCCGACGACTCTTGTTCCGTCAGGTCCTCCTGTCGTGCCCGCTCAGGGCGCCCCAGACCGTCGCTTGGCGGCAAACGTGCCCCGGATCGGCTCGCTGCCCGGCTTGGGATTCACCACGGCGTTGCTCCACTGGGCCACCGACATGTCGGGCGCGACGCCGCCCCCGGCCGTTGGCAGCATCTCGAACGTCCCCCACAGCGAGTCGCCCACGACGCGGCCCGTGGATCGCGTGATCACTTCGGCTCTGGCAGTCGGGCTCTCGTAGGGACCCATCTCGAAGACGATCATCGAATCGCTCAGCTCGATCGTGCGCAGCTCGATCGGCGCTGCCTCCATCCCCGAGAACGTCAGCGTTCCCGTCACCGTCCCTTCGGCGGTGGCGGCCATCTGACTGGTCCAACTGATCCCGCTGTCCGATCCGGCGCGGAACGAGACGCCGTCCCATGTCCCGGCGTAGCGATCGGCCGGGTTCGCGGGAGCGCGGGGCGCCTCCCTCGCGCACCCCGCGACGATCAGCGTGAGGCAAAGTAACCTTCGCACGGCACGTACCTCCCTAATTGGCGTGGCACCCCGACGGTTCCGGCTCCTCGCCAGACGGCGGAAACCTCTAACCTTGGGCCCTCACAGCGTCAGAAGAAACTGCACGAGCGCGTACCGCGCCAGCTCCGGCAGCGCGTTGAACGCGTCCCGGCTCGCTGCGGATTCGCCGCCGTGCATCCAGATGGCCTCCCACGGCGTAGGCGCGCGGCCGTTGTGCATGAACACGTTGTTGAAGCGCATCCCCGCCAGCGGCTGCGTGCGCAGCTCCGACGCCGTGGCCCCGGGGCCGCACACGTCGGCCAGCTCAGGCCCCATGTCGTGGAGCAGCAGGTCCGACCAGAGCACGACCGTCTTGCGGTCGAGCGCGCGCACGGGGCTCGGTCCCGTGACGAGCGCCTCCACGTGGCAGTCCGCGCATCCCACCTGGAAGAACGCCTGTCGGCCGAGCGCCACCTGCGAGCGAACGGCCGGATCCGCCGGCACGTCGGGCGCGGCCGGAGCGAGGAAGCGGATGTAGTCCGCAATGGCATCAATGGTCGCTTGATCAAGCTCGGGATCCGGCACGGGGTCGGCCCCGGCGGGGATCGGACCACTGAAGACCAGTTCAGTCGGATGCTTCGGCGTCGTCAGGCCGAGCTCGACGAGCACGGCGCTTTCCGCGATGTCGTCAAGGTCAGCCACGTCCGCCTTTCTCCGAAACCGACCGATGCGCCCCGCGGCATCACGGCCAACCCGGCCACTGATGCCGTCCCCATCCAGGTCATCGGGATCGGCCAGCGCCAGCAGTGTTTCGTCGGAGATCGCTTCGATCATTCCTCGTCCCCACATCGGCGGCGCCGTGAAACGGCCCTTGGCGGTCGCCTGTGGGGGCGAACGCTCCGGCCGAACTCCGAGCGCGAGAGCCGCCGGCGTAACCTGTGAACGCACGTTGCCGCCGCCATGGGCTTCCAGCAGGTCGCACGTCCCGTCGGCCGTGAGGGCCGTGGCATGGAGATCATACTCGCCGCCCCCGGTGCCCCCGACATCCGGGACGCTGTGACATGCGTTGCACGAGTTCTCGTTATAGACGGGGCCGAGGCCATCCTCAGGCAGGAACACGCGGCTGAATGCAGCCTTCCCACGTTCGAATCGTGCGATTTCGGCGCGCGTGAGCCCAGGCAGCGGATCGCCGAGCGCGGGCGGGGCCTGCTCGCCACAGGAAGCCAGCACGAGCGCCAGGCCCGCCGAGAGAACGTTGAAGCACGCACGCGGCATTGTCGCCCTCCTGGTGAATAAGGCACCCGGCAGCCGAGTTGGAGGGGACTCAACGCCGACGGGAGAAATATCGCTTCAGCCCGCTCGCGTCCACCGGGGTCTCCGGGAGGTGTGGCCGAAGCGCGGCTTGACCTCATCACGATCCTCTGGCAACGTGATCGCCGACCTCTCATCCCTCCGAGGATACGAGCAATGCGCTTGATCCGCGTCGTCCCTACCGCCACGGTCCTTAGTCTGGCCGTCGCCGCAGCGTCTGCCCGGTTGCAGGCCACAACACAAGCACAGCGACCGGATGTGCGATTGTACGTGGCGGATCGCTACGAAGGCGTGCTGCGACTCGACCCGTATTCACTCGCGGTGCTGGACACCATTCCCACGGGGCGCCGCCCGCACGGCCTCATCGTCTCGCCCGACCGCCGCTGGCTGTACATCACCGTGGAAACCACGCACGAGCTGCTCAAGGTGGACGTGGCCACGGATGCGGTTGTCGCACGGGCGAAGGTCGGACCGGTGCCGAACGAGCCGACCATCAGCGCGAATGGCCGCTATGTGTTCGTGCCGCAGCGGGGCGGAGCTCAAACGGACGTCGTGGACACCGAGACGATGGCGGTCGTGAAGTCGCTGCCCGCGGGCCGGGAGCAGCACAACACTTACACCTCCGCCGATGGGCGCGAAGTGTTCGTGACCTCGCTCGCCGACTCCCTGATTGCCGTCATTGACCCGGAGCGGCTGGAGATCACGCGGAAGATCAAGCCCGGTGGAATCCCACGGGTCATGGCCCTGAAGCGAGACGGCACGGGCATCTTCCTCACGCTGTCGAGCTTCCATGGGTTCGCGGAACTGAACCTGAAGAACGACGTGACACGGCGTGTGGCGGAAGTCCCCGTACCTCCCGGAACGCCGCGCCCGCTGCTCGACACGTACACCCACGGCATCCTGTTGTCGCCCGACGAGCGCGAGGTGTGGATCGCGTCCTATGCCACCGACAAGGTGTACGCCTTCGCGGTGCCGGAGATGGAGCTGCTGGCCGAACTGACCGTCGGGGACGGGCCGCACTGGTTCACCCTGCATCCGATGGGAGAGCCGCTCTATGTGTCGGTCGAGCGAGCCGGCGCTGTGGCCGCCATTCACCGCGGACTGCGCGTGGTGCAGACGTCGGCGAAGGTGGGGCAGGCGCCGACGAGGATCCTCGCATTCAGCACCGCACCGGCCGGTTCAGGTAGATAGCTTCGCCGCTTGACGCCCACCTACCGGTGCCGGACCTTTGGACCACCGGAGCCCACGCCATGGCCACCATCCCGTTCACCAACAACTACACCGACCTCTCTTCTCAGCGCGGTTTCCAATTCAAGTTTTTCTGCGAGAAGTGCGGGAACGGGTACATGTCCACCTTTCAGGCCAGCAAGCTCGGAACTGCGGCGGCCGCGGCTCACGCGGCTGCGTCGCTGTTGGGCGGAATCTTCGGCCGCGCGGCGCAGTCGGCCGAGGCGCTGCAGTCCATGGTGGCGGGACCGGCACATGATGCGGCGCTGAACGCGGCCGTTCAAGAGATCAGCCCACTCTTCAAGCAGTGCACGCGCTGCGGCAACTGGGTGTGCGAGCCCGTGTGCTGGAACAAGAAGGCCGGGTTGTGCGAGTCCTGCGCGCCGGACCTCGACGAAGAGATCGCCGCCGCGCAGGCCAATGCGGCGCGAGAGCAGGTGGCGCAGAAAGCTCGCGAGGTAGACTACCTGGGCCAGCGGGATCTGGCACAAGTCGCGGCCGTGATCTGCCCCAAGTGCGGCGCCAAGGCGCAAGGAGGGAAGTTCTGTCCCGAATGCGGCACGGCCCTGAGCCCCAAGCGGAAATGCGCCCACTGCGGCGCCGAGGCCGACGGGACGCCAAAGTTCTGCCCGGAGTGCGGCAAACCGTACGGGAATTGACGTGACCGCAGATCCGCGCCGCGCCGGAGCGGCGTTCACGCTGACCGGCGTTGACGGCGCGGCGCAACAACAGGGGCATGCGGAGGCGGTGATCGGCGACGATGCGTTGATCGTCGGGCCGGTCACCGCTTCGTTTCTGGATGCCGACGCCCTCCGCGCCGCAGATTACCGGATCGAGCTGGATCTCTGGCCCGCCGGCCGGCTGGTCCTGACCGAGCTGGGGCGTCGGTTCGACACGTTCGCGAAGGAACTCCGTGGCGCCCGCAACCAGGCCCGCGTCGCCGGATTGCTCGCGCACGGCATCACCGCCCCCGAGGTCTTCATCGGGGCCCTGCTCCACGGCCGGGACGCGCGCCCGGCCGAGTTCCAGCTGTATGACACGCACGTCGCCGTCGTGCCCGATGACGGCGACCCATGGCAAGTGCCGCTGGGCGCCCTGACGACCGTGCGCCGGCAGGAAGACCCGCCGGCGGTAGTGCTCGAAGCGAGCAGCGACCCCACATACCTTGGCCATCTGGGTCGCAAGCGCGACGCGTGCCACGGGGCAATCCTCGAACGACTCGAAGCCCAGCGCAGCCTCCTCGCGAGTCTGACCGGGCAGGGCGGCTTCTCGGATGGCTGGGGCGTGCCTCGTGCGGCCGCACGCGACTTCGAACAGATGATCGAGCGTTTCAGTGCGCCGAATCGTTCACCGTGTGCCGCGTGCCTCCTGGCGCTCGCCACCGCGGAGCCACGGCTGGGGTTCGTGCAGCTGCTAGATCCAGATACGCAGACCTTCGGCTCGCCGTCGGAGCTGCCCGAGCGTTGGGCGATGTTCCTCCTGGCGCCGGTGGGCCCGCTCACAGTGCTCGAGATTCTCGCCGGTCCTTCCGCCGCAACGTACGTCTTCAGAGACGACGTCGAATCGGTGAATCGCCACCTCCAGACCCTCCACTTCCGTCGCGCGCCGCTGGCATTGACGCCGGACGAGGCGGTCGTCACGCCGGGCAACCCGCACCGCCTGGCGTTGCGCAAGCTCGCGCCACTCCAACGACTGCGAGCGTGCACGGTCGCCCGAGTAGTTCACAACGACGCGTGGGAGGAGTCGCTGCGCCGCGCGATCGCCTGAACGCTTCGGGGCAGCCGGGCGAGGCGCGGCCTTCCCGAAAGAACCGAGAGGCTCGGGGCAACCGAACCCGAGCCTCTCGTTCAACGTGAGATTGCTCGCAGCCTGGTGAGCGGCCCTTACTTCGACCCTCCCGCCGCAGCCGGCGCCCGCAGCGGCTGGGCCCCGGCCAGGAAGATCCCGTTGAACAGGAACTTGAATGTTCCGTGCGGCTGGCCGCGATTCGTGATCTCGGGACCGAACAAGAACAGTTGCCCGCGGCCCACGCGTGCCTCGGCCATGGCCACGCCACCCTTGAGATGCTGCTGGCCCCAGGCCCACCCGCTGCGGAGCGGCGCGTCGCTGTCGAACCATGCAACGGATCGGACACCCTGCCCCGCGGCCTCCGGCAAGAGCTTCATCACGGGACTGTTGTCGAAGAACACGTCCACGCGCTCGGGCACGCCGTACGCCACGGGCCGCGTGTTGTCCACTCGCACCTGCATAACCGAGCCGGGCACATAGAACTTGTCCTCGGGCAGCGGCTTGCCGGACGCGTCCACGAGATGGTTCGCGATGGCGAGTCCTGCATGATGGCCCAATGCGACGGACGATCCGATCGAGATGATCGTTCCGCCGTCATTCAGGAACTGCTTCAACTGCGGAACGGTCTTGGCCACCGTGACGCCGCCGAGCCATCCGCGGAACTCCGCCGGAATGGCGAGGGAGTCCGGCTGCCCCCCCGCGCCGGTGCGCCGATCCTCTTCGGGAATCGCCTCGGTGGGGAAGATCAAGACGTCGTACTTGCGCGCCAGCTGGCCTTGATCGAATCCCTTGGCGAATACCAGCTCGAACGGGAACTCGTACCGCTCGAGCAGCCAGCGGATCCACCCCGACGGCATCGAGCCGCCGTAGCGGTCCCACAGGCCAACGCGCACCGGGCGCATCCGCATTGCCCCGATATCCGGCGCGCGCGGCACGCCCTCGAAGCTCACGCCAAGATCCGTGGCGAGCTGCTGGAGCACCGGAACCAGGCCGCCCTTCGCCGGCACGTAAATCGTGCCCGCGGGATACGTCCTGCCACCGGACTGGAACGGCTCGGTAAGCCACTGGACTTCAAACCGCTTCGCCATCAGCCGATTCATGGCCAGCGCGGCGTCCACATACTCGTGGCTCAGCAGGAATCCCGCGGCGCGATCCGCGCCCGCGACGTTCCCCGCGGGGGGCTTCTGTAACCCGCTCGTCGTTTCAAACGGACCGTCGAAGCCATCCAGAATGCGATCGAACTTCACGCCCATCTGGAACGCGAGCGTGTACCCCGCGTTGTCGTAGGGGGGAATCGGCGGGCCTCCCTCGTACAGGAAGTCGTTGGGATAGTCCTGCGGCTCGAACATGTCCACCACGTGCGGCCGGAATGCCTGCGCCGTCTTGATCACGTAGGAGCCCGCGGGATACTGCCTGCCCGCCAGCGTGAACGCACTCGTGGCGCGGTGGATCGTGATGCCGTTCTTCACGAGCGTGTTGACGAACTTCACGGCCGTCGGGAAGTCGGACTGATCGGCGGGGATGATGTACCCGCGGGCATCGCGCAGCGCCGGATCCCGCAGCAGTCGGAAGAACCGAGCCGGCACCTCTCGACCGAACCCCGGGAACCGCTCCTCTCCCACCTGCGCGGATCGGTCCGCTGCGACCGCCGCCCGCACCGCGTCGATCCGCTTGGGCTGCGTGGTCCAGTTGTCCCGGCTCCCGCGCTCGATGGAGCGCTTGCCCATGAGGTACATGTTGTATAAGACGTGCTCGCGGTTGCGAGACGCGTAGTCGAGCACCGCCCGATTCGCGGTAATGGAGTAGTCAATGGACTGCCGGAAGTGCCAGGTCTGCGGCTCAACGGGCCACGGGGTTTCCCCGCTCGGCAGCTGACGCTCCGGATAGAATGGAATCTGGATCGGCGTGGGATGGCCCTTCGACTCGGTCAAGAGACCGATCATGTTGTGGAAATACGTCGTGGTTCGCAGTCCGCCGTTCCACCATGTCTGGTAGCTCGCGCCCGCCCGCATCGTGGCGCCTGGCTTTCCTTCCGCGATGAAGCGGGTGTGCATCGCGGCTCCCACAGCGTCGATCTGCGTGATCAGGAGCGGGTCGAGGTTGTAGTTGAACGGATCCCGGAACGGCGGGGCAAACAGGATCACGCCCTGCGGCCCCGTCTGGTGATGGTTGTACACGATCTGCGGGAACCATTCGTGGTACTGAATCCGCGACATGTTCTCCGTCTCGGGCTGGTTCACCATGTAAAAGTCGCGGTTGTTGTCATGCCCGATGTACTTCTGATACAGGCGCGGCACGCCTTCCATGGACCGCTTCAGGGGATCGGATTCACGCATGTACCAGGACGACACCAACTCCATCCCGTCCGGGTTGGCGTGCACGGCGAGCATCACGACGTCGTTCAGGAACCGCATGGTCTCCGGGTCATTGCGACTCACCATCTGGTAGACCATCTCGATCAGCTGATGAGCGCCAAGCACCTCGGTCCCGTGCAAACCGCCGTCAATCCACACGACGGCCTTGCCCTCCTGCGCGAGCACGCGGGCCTGTTCGTCGGTGAGGCCCTCGGCAAGGGCGAGCCGGCGGCTGATCTCCTTGTAGCGGGCCAGGTTTCGATGGTTCTCCGGCGACGTGATGATGGCCATCAGCTGCGGGCGGCCCTCGGCGGACTTGCCGATCTCCTGCAGCACCATCCGGTCCGACTCGGCATCGAGCTTGGGCCAGTAGGCCATGAGCTGCGAGTACGTGGCGAGGAAGTAATCGTCGCCGATGTTGGCGCCGAAGTGCTCCTTGGGGGTCGTGATGCGACCCTGCGCTCCCGCCGGAGACGCAATGGCACCGAGCAACAGCACCGCGACCAGTCCGGCGAGCAGACGATTGGGCACGCGCGCCCCGCTGTGGCTGCGCAGGACAACCGGGACACGTGGGGTGCGTGTGCGAGTAATGGAAATCATTTCAGGCCCGCCTTCCTCGGATCAATTGGGCAATTCCGGAGGGTTCAAAGGGGTTCGTGGTCGGAGACACGGCTCGGGCGCCAACCTAACCGCACCGGCACACGAACGTCTCAAACCCGCTTCAAGAGTCGTTTACTCCTGGCTCCACCCGGCTAGCCGCGAGGAGATCCGTTCCCCGGCCAGCCGGGCAGTTCGGCCGCGTTGCTTCGTGCCAGCGGCTACCGACGTCGTGCCGGAGGCGGAGCGGGTAGCGGATCCTCCGAGTTCCAGATATCCACGATGATCTTCCATGACCCGTCGGGCTGTTTCTTCCACAGGTGGAAGTCGGGCCCCTTTTCGGTGACGGGCTTCCCGTCCGGCCCATTCGTGGTGACCACGTAGTGACTCAACGTGTAACCGATGTCTCCACCGCTCCCCACTTCCGCAGCCGTCGGATGAAACACGGCTGAGAACCCGCCCATGGAACTCATCTGGGTGGCGAACCCGCGAATGGCTTCCGTGCCGGACATGGGCGCCATGTTGGGCGCGTACAATGTCGCGTTGGGTGCGTAGAAGCCGACAAACGCGTCAATGTTCATGGCCGCGGCAGCCTGGGAGTACTGCGCGTCGGCCTGACGCAGGGCCTCGAGCTCCGCGGCGGTGTCGACTCGAGGAGCACACGCGGCGGACGCGATTAACACCGCCGGAACCAGCAGCCGAAAGGACCTCATATCACGACCTCCTGAAGGGGGAGCGGCGGAGAAGATACCCGCGGCCCAGCCTTTCACAACTTCACTCCATCACAATCCTTCCGTCATGACTCGACCGCACGGCATCTTTGACCGCCACCGTCGAACTCCCCTGAAACGACGTTGACTTCGGCTGGAGTACGTCCATGCGGATTCTACCCCCATTCCTGTTGTTCGCCTCGGCCTCCCTGGTCCAGGGAGCCCACGCGCAGACCAAGCCGCGCGCCCGCGACCTTGGCGTTCCGCTCGAAGGAACTCCCGGGCCCCTTAATGCCATCACCGACGTCCCGGGTGTGCGCGTCGGACATGCGACCATCATTCGCGGCTCGGGTCGCCGCGTGATCGGGGAGGGGCCCGTACGCACCGGGGTCACGGCGATCCTCCCACGCGGGAACAACTTCGACGATCCCGTGTTCGCGGGGTGGTTCACGCTCAACGGCAACGGGGAGATGACCGGCACGACCTGGCTCGAGGAGTCCGGCTTTCTCGAAGGACCCGTGGTGATCACCAACACGCACAGTGTCGGCGTGGTGCGAGACGCGGTGATTGACTGGCTCGTGCGTCGCGGGCAGCAGTTCGACTGGGCGCTCCCCGTGGTCGCCGAGACGTGGGACGGCGGTCTGAACGACATCAACGGGTTCCACGTGACGGGGGAGCACGCGTTTCAGGCGCTCGACAGCGCGCGCAGCGGGCCGGTGGCCGAGGGAAACGTGGGCGGAGGCACCGGCATGGTGTGTCATCAGTTCAAAGGCGGGATCGGCACGTCGTCCCGCCGCGTCACGATCGCCGAGGCTTCGTACACGTTGGGCGTGTTGGTGCAGTGCAACTACGGTTCGCGCAACCTGCTTCGCATCGCCGGCGTTCCGGTGGGCACGGAGATCGCGGACCTCATGCCGTGCTACGTCACGCCACCGCCGGGCCAGCCCGACGCGCGGGTCTGCGGCCGCGCCGGCCCTCAGGGGCCCGACGAGGAGCCGGGGGGGTCCATCATCATCGTGGTCGCCACCGACGCCCCGCTGCTGCCGCACCAGCTCGAGCGGCTGGCGCGCCGCACCACCCTCGGGCTCGGCAAGATGGGGAGCATCGCGTCCAACGGATCAGGCGACATCTTCATCGCCTTCTCCACCGCGAATCCGGGCGCCGACCGCGGCCCCGCTCCGGCACGGATCACCGTCCTGCCAAACGGCCAGCTGGGCCCGCTGTTTCTGGCCACGGTGCAAGCCACCGAGGAGGCGATCGTCAACGCGCTGGTCGCGGCGGAAACGATGACGGGAGCGGACGACTACCGCGTGTACGCGCTGCCGCACGACCGACTGCGGGCGGCGCTGCGGAAGTACGGGAGATAGTGGAGCCGGGCCGGGCGCGACTGACAACTCGCGACTCCCCGAGCATATTCTTTGGCGCGACCATGCACGCTGGCCCCATCCCCAACTTCATCGCCGGCCGCTGGACGGACTCGACGGCCACCGAGTCGCTCGAAGTGCGGAACCCCGCCACCGGAGAGCTGCTGGGTCGAACGCCGCTCTCGGGAGCGCCCGACGTTGACGCGGCGGTACGAGCCGCTGCCCAGGCTTTCCCGGCCTGGCGCGCCACGCCACCCGTCGAGCGCGCCCGCGTGCTGTTTCGTTTCAAAACGCTGCTCGACCGCCACCGGGACGATCTGGCGAAGGATCTTACGACGGAGCACGGGAAGATCGTCTCCGACAGTCGGGGAGAGATCCAACGGGGGATCGAGAACGTCGAACACGCGTGCGGCATCCCCACGCTCATGATGGGCAAGACGCTGGAGGACATCGCGCGCGGCATTGACTGCGAGACGGTGCGCCAGCCACTCGGCGTATTCGCGGTCATCACGCCGTACAATTTCCCCGTGATGATCCCGCTGTGGTTCTGGCCCTACGCCGTCGCGTGCGGCAACACGGTCGTCTTGAAGCCATCCGAGCAGGACCCGCTCACGCACCAGAAGGTCGTGGACCTGGCCGTGGAAGCGGGACTGCCGCCGGGGGTGCTGAACGTGGTGCACGGTGCCCGCGAAGCGGTGTCGGCGATTCTCGAGCACCCGGGCATCGTGGGCGTCTCGTTCGTCGGCTCGAGCGAGACGGCGCGGTTCGTCTACGCCGCCGCGGCGGCGTCCGGCAAGCGCGTCCAGGCGCTCGGCGGCGCCAAGAACCACATGATCGTCTTGCCGGACGCCGACCTCGACGCGACCGCCGAGGCCGTGATCGGTTCCGTGTTCGGCGCGGCGGGACAGCGGTGCCTGGCAGGGAGCGTGGTCGTCGGCGTCGGCGACGTGTACCGGCCGCTGCGCGAGCGGGTGCTGGAGCGCGCGGCCGCGCTGCGACTGGGTTACGGGCTCGAGGACGGCGTGGATATGGGGCCCGTCATCTCTCGCCGGCATCGCGAGCGTGTGGTGAACTTCATTGATGACGGCGCGCGAAGCGGCGCCGCGCTCCTGCTCGACGGGCGAACGCGTACCGTAGACCGATACCCCCACGGTCATTGGATCGGCCCAACCGTGTTCGACAACGTGACCCCGGACATGGCCATCGGGCGCGAGGAGATCTTCGGGCCGGTGGCGGGCGTTACGCGCGCCGCGTCGCTCGACGACGCGCTGGACCTCGTACACCGGAACCGGTACGGCAACGCGATCTCGCTGTTTACCACGAGCGGGAAGGCCGCTCGGGAATTCCGTTACCGTGCCGGGATTAGCATGATCGGCATCAACGTGGGCGTCGTGGCGCCCATGGCGTTCTTCCCGTTCGGCGGATCGCGCGGATCTTTCTACGGCGACCTGAAGGCGCAGGGACGGGACGCGGTGCAGTTTTACACGGATCAGCGGGTGGTGATCTCCAGGTGGTGAGAGAGCCGCCCGGGGCGGAAACTCAGAGGAGTCAACCATGGGCCTGAGAGTCGAAACGACCGACGCAGCCGCGGTCAGAGCCGGATACCAGCAGTTCCTTTTCCAATGCGCCCCGCCGTACTACGACGATCCACTGGTGCTCGTGCGCGGCCAGGGAATGACCGTGGTGGACGCCGAGGGTCGCGAGTATCTCGACTTCTTCAGCGGCATCCTCACCACGGCGATTGGCCATTGCCATCCCGAGGTCGTCAGCGCGATTCAGGAGCAGGTGGCCACGTTGGGCCACACGTCCACGCTGTATCTCACCGAGAATCAGGTGGAGATGGCGCGCCGCCTCGCTGAGATCGCGCCGGGCAGGCTCAAGAAGACGTTCTTCACCAACAGCGGCACGGAAGCGGTGGAAACCGCGATCATTCTCGCGTGTCAGTTCACCGGGCGCAGCGAAGTGTTCGCGCTGCGGCATTCGTATTCCGGACGCAGCGTGATGGCCACCAATCTCACGGGCCACGCCGGGTGGCGCCCGTTGGCATCGTCGGTCTCCGGCATCAAGCACATCGTCTCGCCGTACCCCTACCGCTGTCAGTTCAAGTCCCCGTGTGACGCCTCGTGCGTGGAGAAGTTCGCGCGCGACTTCGAGGAGGCGATCCTCACGATGACGGGCGGCAAGCCCGCCGCGTTCATCGCGGAGACGATTCAAGGCGTGGGCGGCTACGTGGTGCCGCCGGCGGGGTACTTCCAGCGCATGGTGGAGATCATCCACAAGTACGGCGGTCTGTTCATCTGCGACGAAGTGCAGGCGGGCTTCGGCCGCACGGGCGAGAAATGGTTCGGCATCGAGCACTGGGACGTGGAACCCGACATCATGGTCATGGCCAAGGCCATCGCCAACGGGTTCCCGGTGGGCGCCACGATGACGCGGCCCGAGATCGCCGCGGCCTGGACTTCCAAGACGATCTCGACCTTCGGCGGCAATCCCGTGGCCATGGCGGCCGGAATCGCCACCAATCAGGTCATGGTGCGCGAGAACACGCCGCGGCGGTCGGCGGAACGCGGCCGGCAGCTGCGCGCGGGACTCGAGGCATTAAAGTCGAAGCACGAGTGGATCGGCGACGTGCGGGGCATGGGCCTGATGCAAGCGCTCGAGCTGGTGGACGACCCGCGCGACAAGACGCCGAGTCCAAAGAAGGCGAAGCTCCTGCTGGAGGCCACCAAGGAAGAGCGGCTGCTCGTGGGCGTGGGCGGGTTGCATGGCCAGGTGGTTCGCATGGGGCCGTCCATGCTGTGCACTGAGGACGAGGTGGCGGACGCGCTCGGCCGGTTGGAGCGAGCCTGCGCGCGGGTTGAAAAAAAGATGTAGCTCGTCACCAGTCACCCTATCCATCGGGAGTGCCTCGGATGTCAGCCTGCTCTCGCCGCCAGTTCCTCGAGTCGAGCGCGGCCCTTGCTGCCGCGATCGGCCTCGACCCGGAGCCCGCCCTCGCCGTCGCCACCGAGCGACGGGCCCGGCAACAGGCGGCCAGCGACCCCGGACCCGATTTCATCGTGGTGAACGCCCGCGTCTACACCGTGGATGACGCCCTGCCTCGAGCCGAGGCGCTCGCGGTCAAGCACGGGCGGTTCGTGGCCGTGGGAAGCACGAGCGACGTGCGAAACCTGGCCACGCGCGGCACGCGCGTGATTGACGCCGCGGGCATGACGGTGGTACCCGGCTTCATTGACGCGCACTGTCATCCGAGCGGCGTGAACGAGCTGATCGGCGTAAACGTGAACCTGAACACCGTGGCGGAGGTGAGGACGGCGCTCGCCAGGAAGGCGGCCACCACTCCGCCGGGATACTGGGTGTCGGGCTACATGTACGACGACACCAAGCTCGATCGCCCCGTCACGCGCAAGGACCTCGACGACGCGGTGCCGAACCATCCGGCCATGGTGGGACACCGCGGCGGACATACCGGCGTTTACAACAGCAAGGCGTTCGAGCTGGCAGGCGTTACGGCGCAAACACCCGATCCGCCGGGAGGGAGGTTTTACCGCGAGAACGGCGAGCTGACCGGCAAGGTGGCCGAGCGCGCGCGCAGCGTGTTCAACGGCGTCGGCAAGCGGGAAGAGGTGACGCGTGCCACGCGCCAGGCCGGCGTGAAGCATATCTCCGAGGAAATGACGAAGGCCGGGCTCACGTCCGTCCACCAGACGGGAGGCGACGAGGATTCCCTCATCGCGCTGCAGGACGCCTACCGTGCCGGAGAGATGCGGTTCCGGCTGTACTTCTTCCCGCGGGGTGCGATCTACGGCAAGCTGCGAGATGCGGGCATCCGCACGGGCTACGGCGACGAGTGGCTGCGCATCGGCCCGGTGAAGTATTCCGCCGACGGCTCGGCGTCGGAGCGCACCATGCGGATGAGCACGCCGTACGTGGGCCGCCCGGATGACTACGGTATTCTCACCATGACGGAGGACGAGATCCGTGACGCCGTAGAGGATGCGCACCGCCACGACTGGCGTATCGGCATTCACGCCAACGGCGACGTCACGATCGACCTCGTGCTCAAGGCGTACGAGCGCGCGCTCCAGATGTGGCCCAAGCCCGTGAACCCGAGGCACCGGATCGAGCACTGCTCATTGATCAACCCGGACCTGATCCGCCGCATCAAGGCCACGGGCGCGATCCCCACTCCGTTTTACACCTACGTGTATTACCACGGCGACAAGTGGGCGGAGTACGGCGAGGAGAAGATGCGGTGGATGTTCGCGCATCGCTCGTTCCTCGACGCGGGGATCCCCGTGGCGCCCGCGTCCGACTACATGCCCGGGCCGTACGAGCCGCTCATGGCGCTCCAGAGCCTCGTGACCCGGCGCGATTTCCGCGGCCGTGAATGGGGCCCCAATCAGAAGATCACGATGACCGAGGCGCTGCGCGTGTGCACCATGCACGGCGCCTACGCGTCGTTCGAGGAAGACGTGAAGGGCTCCATCACCCCGGGGAAACTCGCGGACTTCGTGATCCTCGCCGCGGATCCGCACGACACGGATCCGGACGCGATCAAGGACATCAAGGTGGTGCAAACGGTCGTGGGCGGGAAAACCATGTATCAGGCGTAGGACCTGTCGGTCCCTGATGTCAACAACCCTCCATGGCATGAGGGGACACATGACGCCGCAATTGCAAATCGGCAGCGTGGCTCCGGACTTCGAAGCTGAGACCACCGAAGGGCGTATTCAGTTTCACGAGTGGATTGGCGACTCGTGGGCGGTGCTGTTCTCGCACCCCAAGGACTTCACCCCGGTGTGCACCACCGAGCTAGGCTACGTGGCGAGGCTCAAGCCCGAGTTCGACAAGCGAAACACCAAGGTCATTGGCCTCTCCGTGGACACGGTGGAGGACCACAGGCGTTGGGCGAAGGACATCCAGGAGACACAGGGCGCGGCGCCGAACTACCCGATGATCGGCGATCCGACGCTCGCCATCTCCAAGCTGTACGGCATGCTCCCGGCAGACGCCGGCGACTCGTGCGCCGGCAGGACGCCGGCCGACAACCAGACCGTGCGCAACGTGTACGTGATCGGGCCGGACAAGAAGATCAAGCTCATGATCGCCTACCCCATGACCACGGGACGCAACTTCGACGAGGTGCTGCGGGTAATCGATTCCGTGCAGCTCACGGCGAAGCACAAGGTCTCGACGCCGGTAAACTGGCAGCAGGGGGATGACGTGATCATCGCCGGGTCGGTCTCGGACGAGGAGGCGAAGAAGGTCTATCCCAAGGGGTGGAAGGCGCCGAAGCCGTATCTCAGGATCGTGCCGCAGCCGAGGGAATAAGCGGCCTTCGACGGGGCGTGCCTGGGGGATCGAGCCGCTCAGCGCCCGCCCACGAGTAGCTCCATGAGCTTCTTCGGCGGCCGAAAGCCGTGGCGCTCGTACAGGCTGCGGCTTTCGTCCGTGGGCCAGAGCACGATCGTATCCACCGGGAGCGCGCGGCAGAACGCGACCGCGGCGGCCACGAGTTGGGAGCCCAGGCCGCGGTTCCGCGCCTCCGGTCGTACGTAGACGTTCGTGATGTAGCCCAGGGTTTCGCTCTCGCCGACCGGGTTCGGGACCTTCTCGATCAGCTGAAGCCACAGCGCCCCCACCACCTCGCCGTTCTCCACGGCTACCCAGCAGCGCCACCCACCACCTTCCTCGAGGCGCTCGCGCATCCATTCGCGGCACCGCGCGAGGAACTCCGCCTGCTCTCCCGCCGGCTGGGCCAAAGCGGTTCGCAGATCCCAGCGCAGCCGCGCCAGAACGTCCGCATCGGTGGCAGTCGCGAGGCGGACGGTCACGTCGCCCGCAGGATCGTGACGGGATCGGCCCGGGTGGCGCGGAACGCCGGGCCGATGCACGCGGCAAACCCGGCGATCAGCAACACAACCTCTGCCGTGATCAGCGACACGGCATCCGTGAAGAACACGCCGTAGAGCCATTCGTCCAGGATCTGTGCGCTCCACATCGCGAGAAACGCCCCGATCCCCGTCCCGGCGAGCACGATGACCGCGCCGTCGTGCAGCACCATCCGTAGGATCCTGCCCGATTCCGCGCCGAGCGCGAGCCGAATGGCGAACTCGCGGAGCCGTTGGCTCACGGCGTAGGCGAGCACGCCGTACAGCCCGATCGCCGCGAGGACGAGCGCGAACGCGCTGAACATCCCGAACACGCCGGCGAGGAACTTCCGCGCTCTCACGAGATTCTCGTACCCCTCGACCCAGCGCCACGTCCACCCGCCGTGCGAGCCCGGCGGGAGGGCGGCCTCGATCTGGCGCCGGATGCGCACCGCCATCACCGCCTCACTGCGGTTCACGCGCACTGCGACGTCGATCAGCCGCTCGACGATGCGATCGTTCACGACGTAGATCGCGGGTGGGGGCGCGAGATACGGGTCGAACCCGGAGCGCAGGCGTGCTCCTCGGGCAACGCCCACAACCCGTATCCACGGCGCCGGCGATTCCAGATCTCCCAGCTTCAGCGTCCGGCCCACCGCATCGGCTCCGTCGCCGCCCCACAATACCCGCGCGGCAGCTTCGTCCACGATGGCCGCGCCCGCCACCCCGTCGCCCTCCAGAAAGTCGCGCCCGCGAACGATCGGCACGCCCAGCGTGCGCAGGAACCCGGGACTCACCACCGACACGGCGTTGAGAAAGAGCGCCCCGGCCTCGCCGTCATATGCATCCGACAGCACCGTGTAGTTGATGGGAAACACGGAGGCACGGGCGGCGACCGACGTGACCCCGTCGAGATCCCTGACGTGCTCGACGACGCGCTGCACGGCCGCACGCAGGCTCGTGGAATCCAGCTCACGCGACAGCCTGAAGTAGCTGCCCAGCAGGTTCTCGTGCCGGTACCCAAAGTCCAGCCCGCTCACGCGCACCGCGGCCCGGGACAGCAACGCCACCGCCATGAGCAGGACCAGGCTCACGGCGATCTCCCCAACGACGAGCGGGTTGTAGCGGTACCGGACCTTGCCGGTCGTGGCACCGCTGTCCTTGAGCGGGTCCACCAGCTTCACGTCCGAGGCGCGCCACGCCGGCAGCACGCCGAACAGCACGGCACTCGAAGCGGTGGCCGCGAACGCGAAGACGAAGACGCGCCAGCTCACGTACGGCGTGACCGAGCCGAGGCCCCGTACATAGGGCGGCAGCTGGGCGCCGAGCACCGCCGTAGCCCATGCCGTGAGCAGCATCCCCACCACGCCGCCTGCCACCGCGATGAGCGCCGCCTCCGCAACGAGCTGCTGGATCAGCGCACCACGTCCCGCCCCAAGGGCGAGCCGCACCGCAAGCTCCCGCCGCTTCACCGCGCCGCGCACCAGCATCAGGCTCGCTAGGTTGGCGCAGGCGATCAGCAGGACCCCGAGGGCGGCGCTGGCCATCGCGACGTGGATCGGCCGGAACGGCATGGGCTCGCGCACGACGCTGCGCAGCGAGTAGCCGAACGGATCCGGGCCCGCGCCGTACCGATCCGTCAATCGCTGCGCCAGGACGGCAAGCTCCGCCTTCACCTGGTCGATGCTCAGGCCGTCCTTGAGGCGAACGACCGGCGAGACCCACGCGACTCCCGCACCGGACTGCGCGATGCTCGGCGGCAGATGCAGCCAGACCTCGCCGTCCGGCGAGCCCAGGCCCGGCGGCATGACGCCGACCACCGCGTGAGTCCGCCCGCCGACCTCCACGGTCAACGCGTCGAGCGGGCGACCGCCGAGGGATCGCCGCCACAGCTCGTGACTGATGATCGCGACGTCGTCGTCGGCCGGGCCGAACGCGCGCCCGACAACCGGCCGCACGCCCAGCAGGTCGAAGTAGTTGGCGGTGACCTGGAACGAGAACAAGAGCTCAAGGGAGTCCGAGACCTGTACGCGATCGCCTCTGGAGGCAGCAATGAGCGCCACGTCCCGATAGAACCGCCCCCAGTCCCGCAGTACCTCGTACCGCTGGAAGCCTGTGGCTCGCTTCAAGTCGCCCCACATCCGCACGTAGAACACGCGGTCGGGGTCCTTCACCGGCGTGTAGGGATGCCGCAGAGAATCGAGCACCGCGAACGTCGTGGTGGCCAGCGCAAGCGCGAGTCCCAGCGACCCCACCGCGGCGGCAACGAACCCGGGGCTCTTCGCGAGCGACCGGACGGCGAATCGCAGATCGCGCAGCAGGCTTTCGATCACGACCCTAGAATGCCGGTTTTACCGGGGCGGGCACAAGCCGGGGGGCTCGACCGCCTGTGTCGATCGGTAGCACCGGTGCAAGCCCTGGTTGGCGGACTGCCGACGCCAGATGCCCGCCGGCGAACGGTCGCTGCACCGCTGCAATCGCCGGATGTCACGCTCCAGCCGCCCGACGACACGCTGCAACCGACCGATGTAACGCCGCGAGCGGGGGAGGTAACGTTGCAGCCGGCCGATGGAACGTTGCAGCAGGCGAATGCGGCGTTGCAGACGGGAGATGCAACGTTGCATTCGGCAGATTTATCCTGCCGGGCGCGCCCACTAAGTCACTGCCTCACGGACGCTTAGACGTTGCCCTCACCCATCACGCCTCTTAGTCTTTACCCGCCCGTGTTCACCCGCACCGACTCGCTCCTCGCCCTCATGGCGCTCATCTGGGGCGTGAACCTCATCGTCCCAAAGCCGCCCTCTCGGTGTTCGAGCCGCTGGCGCTCAATGCCGTGCGGTTCACGCTGGCGAGCGTGGCGATGATCGCCGTCACGCTGGCCATGAGACACGGCCTGCCCGCCCGCCGACACTGGGGACGCATCGTGCTCTACGGCACGATCGGCAACTCCCTTTACCAGCTCGGATTCATTCAGGGCCTGGCCATCACGCGCGCCGGCAACGCGGCGCTGATCCTCGCCGCAAACCC
>DATMAW010000007.1:0-13653 GCA_035559715.1 Gemmatimonadales bacterium
GGAAAGCGTGCGCCTCGGGGAGCCCGGCACGTCCTGCACCGAGAGGTCCGCGTTCCTCGGGCCCGGCCGCCGCCCGGCGTGGGTGGACGCCAGGGCCCCGATTTAACGGGATGGCAGGCCCGCGGTCGCGTTCCGCGGCGACACGCTGCTCCTGGCTGAGCAGCGTCCGGCCAACGCCCTGGGCGACGACGATCGTGGCCGCCTACCGACCGACGCCTGCCGCTGCCCCGGGATCGCGGTGGAGCCCGGGAGTGTGAGCGCGGAGCGGCGCACGCCGGTCCTGCCCGTGAGCCCGCCGTGTCCGCCGCGCGCATCTCCGGACACGGGTAGCCCTCCGTGGCGGCTCATATGTCGCCGCACCGATCGGTCCCGCCCTGGCTCGGCGCCATAGATCTGGGGCGGGCAGCCCGCAGACTGAACCGCCGGGCGCGGCAAAGCGGCGCGGAGGGCGAGCCGCGGCGCCGCGATCCTCGCCCGCATCGGGGATCATCCGTCTGACTACCGGAGTTGCTGCGGCCAGGCGAGTCGAGCCAGGCCGCGGTGCTCACGGCTCCGGTCGCCAAAGAGCGTCGCTGCGCCAATACAAGATCGCGGTGTCGCGCTCAACGACCCTCAAGGGGCAAGGCTCCAGCGAGCCGACGTTGCGGCGCGCCATCCTCGCCCCGCTCCACCTCCTCCACCGCCTAGCGCACTGATCACGCCAGCCGCCGCGGCCGCACCTGCCGCCTGCCCCCCGGCTCGAGCCGTGGGCGTCCGCCGCGACCGACCTGCTGCCCCGCAGTGCCGAAATCCGGCGGAGCAGGATTTCATGATTGAACTTGGCAACGGATGCCAAGCGCTGTGTGCGACCTTCGAACGCGGAGATTCGCTCCAAGGAGGATCCGGCGTGCGACGGGGAGGCACCCGAACGCTGCACCCTCTTGAAGCGACGTGTGGAAGGCGACGCGGATGCGCTCACCCCGCATCGTGGGCGGGAAACCGGCGGACGTCGCCGGACTTGTTCCTGTGCGCCGATTCGGGAAGCAAAGCGACCCTGGCCAATTCCTCGAGACACAGGGTCGCGTCGTCCGGCGCATCCCGGGTCGAGCACCTGACCACGTCTGGCCACTTCTTCAGGCATCCCTGGGCGCTCCTGCCGCTCCTGGGTCACGCACAACCTGCCAGGCACAGGCGGTGCGCCGCGGAAAGCCAAGTGCCCTCTCGCCCCACCGCTGACCGGCTGGCCGAGCCACCCCCGCCGCTTCGCCGGCTCATGCGTCGCCACGGGAGTTGGCGCGCACCCCGAGCACCGGACCCATGGACCGCGGCTATCCTCCCCTGAGCGCCTCAGCCCATCACCCCGACCCTGGAAAACCCGCTCCCGACAACTCCGAGGCGACGCAGGAGGCTGCCGCGCCAGCCTAAATCACGAAGATTAACAAAGCCGGACGGGTTAACCCCAAGGACCCCCGCCCCACCCCCCAGCATGCACCGGGCCCCCCAGCCTCCCCCCACCATCGGCCCCTCCTGACGCCAGCTCCACCGGCAACCAACTGCCTTGTCCACGCATGCGCCGCCTCCATGTCGCTGCACGCCCCTTTGCCCCTCCCCACGCCTCCCGCCCCCGCCGCAACACCTCCAGGCTCCCCTCCCCGTTCCTCCCCACAAGCGACATCACCCCAACGCGACTTCGAGGCTCGCAAGCAACTCTCCGGCCCGGCCTCCTCCTAAACCTCTACCCATTATTCCGCGCCCCCGCCCAGCACACGCCTGAAAAACGGCACGGTGTTCACCACCACGTACGGCGCGTAATGCTGGTTCGCCACCAGCGCCCGATATTGCTCTAGGTTGAGCGCCAACTCGATGATCCTCCGCGCCTCCTGTCCGGCTGCATTACCCGTGATTGTCCTCGCAACCGCCTGCGCGTCCTCGGCAGACGCCTTGAAGAACACCTTCGTCTCAAGGTTTCCCGAAATCGTGTCCGGAATGTCCTTCGCGAACTGCGTCGCAATTACAAGACCCACACCAAATGCCCTACCCTCACGCGCGAGAGAGCTCAGTCTTTCGCTTTCCGCAACCCGATGCGCCTCATCCAAGACGATAAGCCGAGTCAGCCGCCGAGGCTGGGCACCCCGAAGCAAATGCCCGTGCATGCGCATGATCAAGAACTCTGCTACCACCGATCGGATCCAGTCGTTCGGCAGCGCATTTAGGCTAAGGACCGTCCGCCCCTCCAGAAGTTCCTCGAATGTCGCCGCGACTGCATCATTCTCCGGGAAGATCCCCAGGTCGAACAGCGGCTCCACCCTATTCAGCAGCGCCGTGTTGCTCGGACTCGCCCGGAGAAGTTGGACCACAGCTCCGAAGCCCGGCGCGTCCGGCAAACCCGACGCTCGAAGAGGTGTCGCGGCGTCAGGAATCCCCACCGTCCGGTAGGCATCTCGAATCGCGTTCCTCAGCGCCGCCTCCTGCTGCTCACCCAATCGGAAAACCCGTTTCAGCAGCGCCGCGACCTCGAACGCCGCATATCCCGGGCGAACGAGGTCCGTCCCGTCAGGCACGAGTGCAAGCGGGTTGAACGGAAGCCCGTCCCGCGCAACGTCGTGAACCCGCAGGCCGGCGCTGCCCGTAAAGAGCCGCTCCGAGTAATCGTTCTTGAAATCCAATACGAGGACCGGAAGACGACTGCTTGCGCTCTCAGCCAATAGCGCTCGTAGCAACTGCGTCTTTCCGGACCCTGAACTTCCGGTCACTTGGAATCCGAAGTTCCGTAGCGGCTGCTCGCCACGGTCCGGGTCCCAGAACACATCCGAACCGGATAGGTCTCGGCCAATGAAAAACCGCAGCCGCTGATCCCCGGTTCTCTCCGCCGCCTCTGGCCAGCCGATGTTTTCCTCCTCTGGCCCCTGTCCTTGACGTTCCTCGCCTCCCGGGCTCGCGACTCGGGTCTCCTCCGGCCGCACTACCGCGCCCCGCTCGTTTCCGTCCGGAGCACCGCCGGGCCGCCCGCCTTCCACCAACTCGACGAGCGTGATCTCGACGCCTTCCGGCGATCGGTACGTGACGGGATGCACCCGCTCTGCCGGACCCACAGCATTCTGTATCGTCGCCTTCACGAGGATGCCCACGAACGATTTCGGCCCTTCGCGGAACAACTCCTCCAGCATACCGAAATACCGTCGCCGTTGATCGGGCTCCAGTGCGCGTGACGCCACTGCCCGGTAAAAGCAATCACGTAGAACCTCTCGCCGGGCACTATCGAGCGTCGGTGCCTGCCCGGCGCGCATGACCCGTCGCATCGTATCTATCGTCGCCTCGATCTGCCGCACTGCCGTGCCCTCGATCCGCTGTCGATCAAGCCGACACGCGTCCGCTGCGGCGTCGTCGGTCTTCACCTCCATCACATCCACCACCAAGCCATCCGGCGTCGACCGGATGCCGATCAGATCCGCGCGCCGCGCCTCGTCCTCGCCAACCAACCACGGCCGAGCGGCGGGATGATCCAGCGACAACAGCAGCCCATCTGGGTACCGCTCAGAGTACCAGCGGCCCGCCCGCAGAATCCCGATCAGACCCTTTGCCCGCCTGGGGTCGCCAAAGTTCGATCGCCCCCCCGGCCGCAGCAGCGCCAGCACACCCTCTCCCCCGAGCCTCGCCAGACCCTCGATCGCCTGCTGCACTAGCAACTCGTGCGGGACAATCCCGGCAGCTTCCAATGCCTCCGCCACCAAGTCGCGCACAGCCTCCGGTCGATGAGTGAATACCGCTACATCCCGGGCGCCGTCCGACCGCGTATCGAGGCGCGCACAGCCCCCGATCTGCAACGTCGGCTCGAGACCCCGGTCGAGCACGACCAGCCACGATGTGTGCTCCGCCAGCCTCGCCAGGCCTTCCGCATACTGAGCTGCGCCACTCCGCCGGCCCACGAAGTCGGTGGTCGGACGCGCCAGGAGGCTGCAAAACAGCTCGTGATACGCACCGAACGGACCTCCGGTCCCGGCCGGCACCGCATCGATCCGATCGTCGAACGCATTGTAGCGGTAAACCCGCGGAAGCACCAAGGGACTCAGCGCGGGCGGCTCCACCACATTCACCGTCAGATCCCGCGCCGCTCCTGGATCGAAGATCGCCGTGACGTGCGCCGGTCGCCGCCGAAGATCCTCGGCCACCTCCTCAGGCGATTTGAGAGCGCCCTCAAATTGCAACGATCCGCCATGTTCCGCCAGTTCCGCGCTCACGCCATCCAGTGCATCCTGCTCCTCCTCCGGAGGCTCCGGAGCACGGCGCGTTCGATAGACGCGAACATGCACTGGGATTGGGCCATCCGGCTCCAGTGCGCCCTCCAGCCCGAGCAGGCCCTTCACGAACTCGGAAAGAACCGGCGGGTCGACCACAGCAATCCGGAGTCCTCGTCCGGCATGCGGCTGCAGCCGGACGAAGCGCTCCGCCAGAGCGGCAAACGCCCGGCTGCCGTCCGGACCGTAAAGCCGAGCTCCCGGCTCAGAGAACCGCGGAAGAGCCCCGATTCGACCGTTGGCGATCAAAGCCCGCGGGTGCTCCAGGTGGGAAATTACAAAGGGACTCAACAATACGTGTGGCGCCGTCGGCGGCGGCATACGTACCGCCTCCTCCAGCAGCTCCACTTCTCCCGCCCACCGTTCCCGCTCCGCCGAAATCAGATCGTACAACGTCAGCCAGTGCCACAGATGAAACGGGTGCGTCGGTCCGCAGACCGCGTCGAATACTCGTCCTGTCAGCAAGAACACTAGATCCAGCGCAAGCGTCCGCGCAATCAATCGCTGCCCCGCCTCCGGAGCACCTGCCTCGCCCAGACTCTGCGCTGTCTCCTGTACCGCCATCATGAGATGCCGGTACGCCTCCAAGAGAGCCCTTGCGTCCTCCCGCAGGGCCTCCTGCGCAGCCAGATAAAGGAGAGGGTATTCCGACAAGCCGTGCCGATGCGGAACGATCTTCGCCCGCCGCCTCTTGTAGTTCTCCCACGCCTCGCTCGCACGTGACTGTGCGTAGCCCATCCGCACGGCCCGGAGCAGCATCTCCGCGGGCCAATCTCTGGCCTCCGGATGGAAAGGAACCACCCGAATTTCATCCTCCTCCAGTTGCCGCAGTGCCAAAAGCGGATCTTCGGTCCCGCGCGCCTCAATAAAGCCGCCCCAAACCTCTTCCGAAATCAGCGACTCCGCTATCGCGATGGCCTCCGTTCTACCCGATCGTGGGCGAGGCCGGACCATCTCATCGCCCCGGCGTATCACATCGTCTTCAACCTCATCCTCCAGAACGCGCCGCACCTGTTCCAAGGTCCCTATCGCGTCGCCCGGCTGCCCTCCGAAAAGGCATTCGATGGCCAACTGGTCGGCAAGCACGGTTCGTACGACGCGCCGCCGCGGCGGCTCACCCCCATCTGCTTCCTCGCCCTCGTCGGTCGCCGCCGGCGTGGCTCGCAGCATCTTGCGCAACAACTCATAATCCGCGCCAGCCAGGTCTTCCGGTACTCCGCTCCTCGCGTACCGCAGTGCCGCCTCAGCCACTCGCCGCTCATCCGGAGATCCCGCAATGGCCAGCTCGACCAGCCTCACGCGATCCGCGGGCCGCAGGCTTCGCAGCCGCTCGCGTAGCTCCCGATTCCGCCTCAACCGCTGCGCGAGCTGGCGCGGCCCCGTCGTCCGCAGCAGCATCGCGTCGGGGATCAGGTCAAGAAGGTGCAGCAGAGACGGTTCCTGCTCCAACACCGCGCGACTTCCGCCATTCCCGTGAAGCTCGGCGAGTTCCGCCAACAACCTCAACAGCTGAGGCAACGTGAACTTCCCGCGCCTCGTCGCCTCAGTCCTATGAGACGACGTCAACTTCCCACAATTCGTCGCTTCAGTCCAAAACGTCCGCCGCTCCAATGACGGCGACAGCCGTATGGCTCGCTCACAAACCGCTCCCAGGATCGCCTCCCGCTCAAGCCCAGGATAGGTCGTCCGAAGCGAGTTGATCCGTGGTGCAGGGCCCAAGATGACCACGATCTGCGGCACCTCACCGCCGCCCGGCCCATCATTCCGCCATTCATTCGCCACCTCGGGCGAAAAGTTTACCTGAACGCCCCCAACCCCGGTACCTAGCTCTGCCGCAAGCCCCTGCTCACCGCCAAGGAGCGACACCCGAATCCTACGCCCCGGCAGCGATTCCGCCAACCGCTGAACAAACCGCGCCGGGTTGAGCGGAGGCAATTCCTCCAAGAAAAGCCCGAACCCTGCCCGACCGTCTACGATCGCCTCCGCGACAAGATCGGCAAGCAATTCCGCTGTATACGTCCGATCATCAGCGCCCATAAGCGTCTCCCACAAACGTCACGTTATCCGCATACCGCCGCGCCAGTCCAATCGCAGCAAGCTGCTCGACGAAGCGCTCCACGTTCGCACCCAACGCGCTTGTATCGACATCGATCCCGCTGCCACGCAGCAGTTCCAGATCAGTCGGTTCGATCGAAACCCGTCCGCCCACCACGATACCAAACCGCCCCCAAAGCCTGTCCAGGAAGTCCTGCAGCGGCAGAAACTCCCCGGCAGGGACGCAGGCCCGAACCAACGCATCTAGAACACGAACGTTCGGACACAGCCTCTTCTCTCGCGACCTGCCCTGAAAGTGCGGATACAAGAACCCCGAGCGCCGTCCCAGGCCCTCCAGAAACGGCTGCGGTCCCCCCGAAACGTACTCGGTAAGATACGACATAACCAGCGCTCGAGCCAGCGCCGCCACCACATCTCCCCGCGCCAAATGACGCGCCTCCCTAAATGCCGCCAAGCGCGCCTCAACCGTCGCTGCGCCCGGCGGCGGGTGTCCGGCCCCGGCCCCGCGCAGCTCCTTGAGTACCGCTTCCGCCTCCGATGCCGATGGATTCCGCGGCATTGCCTCACCGACCCCGGCGAGCGGCCTCCCGTCGCGAATTCTTTCCGCGAGCCGGTCCACCAACCACTCCTCAAAGCGCCGATAAATCCGATCAAGAGACAGTTCGCTCGCGGCACTGATCTCGCTGCCCTTGTGGAACCCTGCCGCCAATAAAATCGGAATCCGCGCGGCAAGATCGCCCCCTGCCGAAATGGCCTGGGCATGCGCAAGCGTGCCCCCTACCGCCAAATACACTGCTCGCTCCAGCGTCCTCAGACGATTACCTTGTGCCCTTTCGTGCGTCGCAAGATCCTGCGCCGCCTGCCGCAGCGCCTCTACGATGCGTGACGCGTGAGGGCGACGGAGCGCCGCCGCCCCATCGAAAGCAGCCACCGGCCGCGCGTCCGTTACGCTCGGCAGCAACGGCCACGCAGCCGTCGTCAGGGGATCATCCGAGGCGCCCGCGTCCAAAGCCTCCCGCACCGCGTGCGCCAGGCTCTTCTCATCCGCCACGTCACCCAACAAACAGGCCCCGAACGCGCCGACACCTCGATCGTTGTTGCTCCGCGAGATCATCAGCGACGATGCGATCGTAAGGCAGCTCTGATCCGCCGCCGGAAACACCGCCCCGTCCGCCCCGAGAATCCCCCGAAGGAACACCCGGGTCGTGTGAAGCCGCTCGGGCCGCCCCCGAAACGCACCCAGCGCATCCGGGTACCGCTCGATCAACACCTCCGCCGCATGGTCCTCGATCGGCTCTCCCCGCCGCTCCCACACGATCAAGGCCACAATCCCATCGATATCATAATATTTCCCGGTAAGAGCCCTAAAGAGTCCGTTCGCAACGTGAACCGGCTTAATACTGCCGCTCGCAGGCCGCCAACCCACGTCATCATCGTACACGCCATTCAAAACTTCGCCGATCGCGTACATCATCATTCCTCGTCCTGGTATCTCTTGCCCCGAAGATCCACCCCGATCCGCCAGTTCCGGCCCGTATCAAGGTCGACGAACCGCACTACCGCCACGCCATCCGTAGCTCCCCGCTTGCTCCCGCTGTGCCGCGCGAGTTTATCGATGAAGTTCCCGACCCGCTGCCACGGCTCCCCCGCCCGGAAACTCGGCGGCAGCCCTTTCCCGGCAGCAGAAAGCGCCCGCAAGAGCGCCTCATCGATCCGCAGCCCGGCGTCCGCCGGCATGTCCCTGTGACACAGGACGACGTGGTCCGGTACGTAATCCGGAAATGCGTCGCGAACGTGGGCCGGCGGCCGAGGACGTAAAACCCGTAGCTCTTCTACCGGCACGGCCAACCGGCTCGCCGCGTACCGCGGCGGTCTCGCATCATACCGATGCGCAACCCAAAGATAAAGAACCCCATCCACCTCAGAATCACGATCATAGAAGCGGTTCAGCAACCGCACATAGCGAACCGGGCTATCGAAGTCCGCGCTATTCAGCAGCAAATCAAAGCCGCTCTGACCGCTGGCCATTTGCGTCAAAATCGCGTCGCCGTCCCTGTGCTCGAAGAATGCCCGCCGCTTTCGCCTCGCAAACTGTTTCCATCGCTCCTCAAGCGGCGAGGCGGCGGAATCGACTTCAGGCGGCCGCGACGGCCCGAGCCACTCGGCCCGAGCGTCCGCCCCTCGCCACAACCGATCATCGAGCAAGGGGTGTGTAACGTCCGCCGGATCCAGGCGCCGAACGGCCTCGAACAGATCTCCCTGGCCGCCGACGAACGCGTGCTCAGCGTACGAGGGCACACCTGCACCATGACGTCGTCGAAGCTCTGAGCACGTTAAGCCGCCGAAGATCAAAAACGAAACGTACGCGTGCACATCGCGCATCGTCGCGTGGTAGCCCCCTAAGGCCACCTGGGCAAGCATGGCCACGAGACGGTCCTCCACGACCGCGTGTCGGAGTAGCCGCGCGTTCAGCGCTGCGGGACATTCCTCCTCGCCACACTCGTCGCAGCCCTCCAGCACAAGCCCTGTGAGCATCCGCAGCACCCGGCGCGTGATTTCCGGACTGAGGTTATTGCGCAGGCTAAGATCCACCACCACCACAGTCCCGGTCCCGTTCTCATCATCGTATCGCACCGGCCGCCGCAACTGAAGCAGCGTCTCTTTAGCCCATTGATGGCGATCCTGGTGCGCAAGCGCGAGATCCAGAAGCGTGCCCTCATTGATTGCGACGCCAAGTCCCTTGCCTGCCCGAAGCGCCTCGCTGATCACTTCGCCCAGTTCCGCATCCGACCTGTCATTCCCATCCAATATGACCGCGACCTCGATCCCGGCCCCCTCCTTCAGCGTGATGGCGCGCAGCATGTGTGTCTTGCCATCTCCCGGACTACCGGTCACGAAGACGACTTTGCCCGCTCGAAGGGCATTGCGTACATACCGTTCAACGGGCGTTTCCACGTGGACCGCGAGCAACTGCTCATCGCTGTGGTGGTCGGCGCAGGTCGCCATCGACTTGTACAGCCGGCGCACAAAGCTCATGGGATGACTCCGTGGATCAAGAGCTCGAGTTGCCTTTGCGGTGACCACTCGCGGTGTGCAGAATTCCAGGGTGAACTGGTCCTCAGCCCTCGCCCGCAGCTCGGCCGCGATGCTCTCGGGGCCCAGCGCACGCAGCGCCTGCAGAACATCAGGGCGCGTGCTGCGTCCTAAAAGCCACCGTCGTATCCACGCCCTCGTAAGCGCCTCCGTAGACGGCGCCCGGTAACCTCCGCGCGGGGCGATCCCCAGTAGCTGCTCGATCGCATCCGGAACGAGTTTGCACGCATAAACGAGCCGCGGCGTGGAGTGCTGCAGAATGTCGTTAGCGCTAAGGCCGAGCGCCTCGACACCCTCCCGAACCTGTCGGAGCCGCGGACTCGTGCCCTCCCCGAATTCGTTGTTCACCCGCCGCATGCCCCAGACGGTACGGCTAACCTCCCGTAGCGCCTCCAAAGTCTGCGCCGACAAATGCGCCGTCCCGAACCCGGACGTCGTGCCCTCCAGCCCGCGTCCGTCCGCGGCCCGTGCTAGCGGCTCCCACGCCACATCGCTGCCCAACCCTTGGTGTTCCCGCGCGGCAAGCCGCAGGCGATTGTATTGGCTGCTGCCAACACCGTACAGACTCGTCGTAGTCAGCAGCACCAGGTCAGCCGGCCGGCTAATCACCCGCCCTGCCATTTGTGAAGCAATATGGCTCGGCTGCCCCGAGTAACGGTCCGCGTAGGCGCGCCGTACTTCCTCCGACGCCAGGAGCAGCGCCACGAGCTTCCCTCCCAAGAGGATATTGTACGGCGCTACCGCCCCGCAAACGCTCACATCTAAGACTCGCGTCGCGAGTCCCTGCTTCCTAAGCTCAGCTAGCGCCCGATTCACAGCGCGCGTGCCGCGCTCGGAACTCAATAGAGCGGCCAATGCCCTCTCCGGGTCCCGGCCAAGCCCCGAGCGCTCGAATTCCAATCGACATTCCATCAGATCCGCCAGGACCGCCGCGCGCTTTCGGCGAAAGAGCGGAGCCTCCGACGCAACCTGCCAATCGATCGTTCCGTCCGTCGCGGAAAGAGAGCGCCGGCGCACTCTCTCCCCCGCCTGCCGCCGCCGCTCCGCCGCCACCAGCTCGTCCTGACGGCGCACCGCCGCCTCCGCTGCCGCTGCCCGGAGCAAACGCACTGTTTCCTCCGTCGGAACCCGCAGCTCCTCCTCCCTGATCAGGTCATCATGGCGAATCCGCTCCACCGCCTCCGCGATCGCACGCGTCAACGCCTCCGCGACCTGCGCACATGCAATCTCGCCCGATGCGATCCTCTTCTTCAGCGCCGTGGTAGTCCAGCCGATCCATTCGTCTCTCACACGCAGGTGTAACGGGGCGTTCGCCAGCATGGCGATCCCGATCACCGGCCAGTTAGGCCGCGCCCGATTCCGAATGAGGAGCTGCAGCGTCCGGCCGGGCGTCGGCCGGTATTCTAAAACCCACGTGTGCCGAAAATATCGCCATACATCGCGCAGCAGCAGGCCCGTATGCTCACACCGAGTGTTATCGTCACAGACCTGCACCACAGGCTGTATCAGCCGAGACAAGGCCTCGAGCCGCTCCTCGTCCGGTTGAGACCGCAGGCCCCCTAGAATTTGCTCAAGCTCCTGGCCCCTATCAACCAGGTCCAATACCGACACCCGCCGCCCGTTGAACATCCGCGGCCGCTCCATGGCCCGTAGGAAGCGTCGGACACTTGACGCGCCAAGCTGCCGATCCCGGGCCCGGCGCAACGCCGCTCTAAGCCGCGCCTTCACATCCTGCGGTGTTTCGCCAGGTAGCGGCATCCAACTTGGGGGCTCGATCCATATTTGACCCCGAGCGACATGGATCGCCCAACCATTTTCGCTTAGGTCAGCCAATAAGAGGCATGCGGCACGGAACGCCACGCTACCCTGTCCTGCGGAGGAGGCGGCGGTCTTGCGTAAGTCAGCCACGACATCAAAGGCCGATGACGACTCGCGCTGCAGAATCTCCAGTAGGCGGAGGCGTTCTGCTTCCGGGAGTCGAGGCGTAAACTGCCGGGGTCCAACAGACAGCATTGCCACTTGGGGAATGATGACAGTTCCGATGCTGCAATCTGAGACGGGCTGCTATCACTAGGGGCCGCCGACCGGTCGATCCGATCAGCGCTGCATGTAACAGAACTGACGTAACGCCCGACACCTTCCAGGCGGTGCCGGCCGGTGTCGCCCGCGCCGCCGGGCGGGCGAATTCACGTGTTCGCGCGGAAGGTGCACCGTCCGGCAGGCCGCCTGGGCGACGGGACCTCTATGGGCCGCGGCACGGAGAATTTGATAGATATTCCGGCAGTGTTTCCATGCGACTCCGATCGCTCCATCCGGTCGAGCCCGGCGCGCTCCCCCCGCCTGCCCCAACGGGGGCGGCCAGGATCCGCCGGCCTCCGTACTGCGTGCGTAGGCGTTCCTGCGCGCGCCCATCGCCGTCCTTGCGCCAATCGACCCGCCACTTGCACCGCCCCGACGCTGATCCCGCCGCCATGTGGGCGTCCTTGAGCCGGGCGCGCAGTGCAACTGCGCCGCCATGGCTGGTGGCCGCGCGGGCGGGATGCTGCTCGCGAGGGGCGGCCGCTGGCAGCACTGCTCACCGTATTTGGCGGGCCCGCCTGCACTGGCTCGGTCGCCGAGTGCGCCCCGGTTGGCGTGCTCATCTCCAGCAGGTTGCCAAAGCGACAGAATTTCCCCGCGCGACGCGACAGCATGGCCATCCGGCCGCGGAGGCGAATGGAGGGCGGTAGCCCGGCGCGCCGTCGAGGCGCAGCCACGGCGCCTGTCCTCCGCGGCCATCGCCCGGAAGCTCACCACCATGGGGGTGTGCTCCACGAGCGGGGTGCCAAACTACGCCGTGAACGCGCGGTCCGCCCCACCACCCCAATGGGCACCGTGAGGGTGTCGCTCGGAGGGGGGCGTACCGGAGGCCTGAGGCGCACGGCCTCCCGCGGCGCGCGCACTTGGAGTTCGATACGGGGGACGTCGCCTTCCATGGAGAGCGGGCCGTGCAGGCCCACCGCAGCCGGGGGCCAGGTCGTCCGAGGGCGCGTCCAGCACCTCGCCCTGGCGGACGGGCACAAACGGCGTCCACGGCCGGTCGGTGTAGACGAACACCACGGGCGTGCCGGGCGCGACCGCGCCGCCCCCCCCAAAGAGCTCCGGCGCCACCCACCCGCGGTTGTACCACACGTCCACCACAGACGCCCGCTCGGCCGCGAGGATCTGGAGGTTCTCCTTGCGGTAGAGCGGCCGGCGCGCCGCCTTGAACAGATAGAGCGCAGGCGATGGCATGATCGCGCCTACGGCCGGTTCGGGATTGGGCCGGCGCACGGCCGGCGATCGAGATGAGCGGGTCTGTGCGGCGGAAAGCCCAGGCCGGCCCGCCGACATGGGAGGGCCGGCCCCGCCGGGAAGGGGCCGCAGGAAAAGAATAAGAGAATGGGCCGCCCACGGCAAGGGAATCAGCCGCCAGACGAGGCCCACGCAGCGGCCGCGGCGTCCTCGAGGGGGCGAGCCGCGCGCTGCGGGGCCCCGCGCGTGACCCGGTCACTGGCGCACGAGCGTCAGCGTCTCGCCGGTGAAGCCGGACCCGTTCAGGCTCCCGGAGATCGTGTTGTCGTTGATGAACTGGCCGGTGTAGTTCAGGTCCTCGAAGCCCGTCGACCTCAGGGTGAGCGAGATGCTCGGGTGCACGTGCGTGCCCGTGACCGTGAGGGAGACCGCGCCGCCCGTGGCGCGGGCGCTGCCGGCGCCCGTGATCGTGCCTCCCCGCTGCTCGGCCAGCGTGAGGGTGAACGTCGCGCTGCCGACCGCGCCGGTCCACGTGCCGGAGGCCGAGGGCGTCCGGGGCTCGCTCGAGCTGTCGCCGCAGCCGGCGAGGGCGAAGGTGAGGGGGAGGAGAAGGGTTGCGGTGAGCGCTCGCATGGTCGCCTCCATGGAGGTCGGTCCGGGGTGATCGGGCCCTGCCGGCCGGCCGTGGCCGGTCGGTCCCGGTCCGACGCTAACACCTCCCACTGACAGCCGGGCCCGGCCGCCACCGCCGGCCGGGCCCGGACGGAGCCGGCGGGGAGGTGAGGGGGAGCCCCAGGGATCAGGGGAAACGGGGCGGCGACCACCGCCGGCCCGGTCGTGACCGACCGTTCCGGGGGCCCGGCCCGGGGCGCGCCGCGGGGGGAGCGTGCCGCCGGTTCGTGCTTCGTCTGGGGTAGGCGCGCTGCCGCGCCGTCGGGCCCGGGGCGCGCGGCGGGGC
>DATMAW010000008.1:0-5265 GCA_035559715.1 Gemmatimonadales bacterium
GGTGCGCGTCGCCCCGCCGGCCGGTACGCGTCCCCCGCTAGAGTGGCGGCCGCGGTCGTGCGAGCGATCGAGGGTCACACCAACGACGTGGTGTTATCGCTCTCCGGACGAGTGCTATGGCTGCTGCGTGATCTGAGTCCATCCATCGTGCGGCTGGCGATGCGCCACCTGGCGCGCCGCCTCCGTGTTGAGCCCGAGGTGTCCCATGTCCCGACCTAAGCTCCAGATCATCGTCCTGTGGCAGAACCTGGGGGACGAGCATCCGTATTTCGCCAAAATCCCGGCCCCGCCGCTCACCGGGCCGCTGCTTGCCGCGCTCACGCCCGACATCGTGGACGTGGAGCTGCTCAACGAGATGGTGCGTCCCGTGGACTACGACACCGACGCGGACATCATCGCGCTCAGCTTCATGGATTTCTGCGCGCCGCACGCCTACCGCGTGTCCGCGCGGTTTCGCCGGCGCGGCAAGATCGTGATCGCGGGCGGGCGCTATGCGTCGACGTTCCCGCAGGAGTTGCTGCCGCATTTCGACGCCGTCGTCGTGGGCGAGGCCGAGCGCATCTGGCCGCAAGTGGTGGAGGATGCCGTCCGCGGCCGGCTGCAGAAGCTGTATCAGGCGCCGTTCGCCCCGTCGCTCGAGAACATCCCGCCGCCGCGGTTCGACCTTGTGGAGTCCGCCTTTGCGGTGCCGATCGTGACGGAAGCGACGCGCGGCTGCCCGTTCCGGTGCACCTACTGTCAGCTCAACATCCGCCCCGCGCCGCATCGACTCCGGCCGATCGAAGATGTGATCCGCGACCTCACGGCGACGGATCGCCTCCCGTTCCATCGGCGGAAGATGGCCATGTTCTACGACAACAACTTCGGCGGAGACATGGACTACGCCAAGGCACTGCTGCGCGAGATCGCGCGGCTCGACTATTGGGCCATCGGATTCCAGTTCTCCTTCAACTGCCTCAAGGACGAAGAGTTCGTCGAACTGCTACAGCGGGCCAGGGGATCTATGGCGTTCATCGGGCTCGAGTCGCTCAACCAGGCGAGCCTCCACGCGGTGCAAAAACGCCAGAACCGCGTTCCGGAGTACCGCCGGCAGTTTCAGAAGCTGCGGGAGCGCGGGATTCTCACGTTCACCGGGATGATGGTAGCGCTGGATGAAGACACTCCCGAGTACTACGCCACGCTGCCCGAGCGGCTGGACGAAGTGGGGCCCACCGCCGCGCTGATCTCCATCGCGATCCCCATTCCGGGCACGCCGCTCGCGCGAGCGGTCGAAGCGGAGGGCCGGATCTTCGACCCGGACCTCTCACACTACGAGGGAGACCACCTGGTCTTCTTGCCTAAGACCGTGAGCCCCGACGACGTGTTCGACATCTTCGAGCGACTGAACCAGACGTTCTACGCCTGGCCCGCCATCGTGCGGCGCTGGTGGCGCCTGATGCGCGATTACCTGGGGGCAGGCGATGGCGTCGCGCGCTGGTGGCGTGCGGCGTTGCTCACGTTCGTGTTCTTCAAGATCTCCGTGTTCCAACGGGATCACGCGCGTCAGAAGGTGTACGGCGTGACGCGGGCGAACCGGGCCTTCGTTCGGGAGCTGCTGGCGTTGCGACGGCCACCGGCGCCGCGGCGGGCGCTGAAGGTCGTAGGGTAGGTTACGGGCCCGTCCTCAGCCGTTCCAGTGCCTGGCGGGCGCGATCCACCAGCGGCCGCAGCTCGGGATCGCAATCCTTCCAGAGGTCGATAAAGCGGCCGTAGTGGAATCGTGCCCGCTCCGCGTTGCCCATCCTCTCATAGATCTCGGCCTGACGGAAGTGAGCCGGCGCCATGTATACCAGATCGTAGTAACTCCTGAACGACGCGTACCACGGCAGCGCTTCCTCGTCGCGGCCGAGCGCCACCAGCACGTCCGCAAGCAGGAACCGCTCCCGCGTGCTCCAGTGAGCCAGAAGCCGTTGCGCCCCGAGCACGCCCTTCGATATCCGATCCAGCGGTGCGAGTGCCGCGGCCGGGTTCCCGGAGGTGCGCGAGATTTCCGCACTCAGGCCGTCCGCCAGGTTCTGGGCAACGCGCTCGAGCAGCGTGTCGCCGCTGATAGCCAGCTCGCCAAGAACCCTGCGGGCGCGAACGGTGTCTCCGAGTCGCGCGCTCAGCAGACCCAACAGATACTGTCGGAACGCCGTGCCCACCGCCTCATTGGACTCCCCCATCAGATACGGCTGCACGGGGTACGAGGGGCTTCGTTCGATGCTCCCTCGGACGGCTGCGACGTGCCGGAGGGGTAAGTTGAAGAATGGATCGGCCGCGGCGAGCGCGCGAGACTCCAGCAGCCAGCCATCGTCCACGGGAATGGCGGACGCATCCCGCATGCCGGCCGTGGTTACCTGGCCCCTCGCGATCGGGATTTCCGTGACCCAACGCCTCCAGTGATTCAGCCACATGGGATCCCGACCGCTCAGGTTGGCGCGCGCGAGCTGCGACGCGGCAACCCAGTTCTGGGTCCACAGCACGGCTGCTTCCCACACCGAGTTCAGCTGCACATCGTTGGTTTCAGCCAGCGCAACGGAAACCACGCGCGAACTCTCCACAGAATCCCGAGTGGCAAACGCTTGCAGGGCGCGCAACTCCAGGCCGCGCTCGGCATCCGGATAAAGCTGGAGAAAGCGGCCCACGAGAGAGTCCAGGCTGGCGCGCCGCCCCTCAAATGCGGCCAAGCGGGCGAGGTGGACGATGGCGTGAGGATTGATGGAGTCCAACGCCATGGCTCGGCGGAACGCCCCCTCGGCCTCCGCCTGGAAGCGCCCGCGGTACGGGTTGAAATGAAACCAGGTTTCCCCGAGCATGGTCCAGGCTTCGACGTTGTCCGGGTGGCTGGCCGTGATCTGGCGATACAATCGCTCGGCAGCGTCCGCCGCCGCCTGGCGGTACGCGCGGTACGCAATGAGGAGATCGCGGGCCAATGGGGTGAGTCGGTCCGCGTGCCTGGCTGCCTCGGCCGCCAAAGCCACCGGGTCTCCGCGCGGCACCCACACGGTGATGATCGCGAGCCGATAACGGGCCAGCGCAAACGTGCTGTCGAGATCCACGGCTTCCTGAAACAACGCGTCGGCCTGGACATCCCGTCCGGCTCGCAGCGCCTGCTCGCCGGCGAGGTACGCCTTGAGGGCGGGAAGCGAGTGCGTGGTCAGGGACGCGAGCCGCGTGAGCGTGGTGTCGCGACCCCTGGTCTGCCCGGCCAGGAGTTGGCCGGCGAGGTCGTCCACCAGCTCGGCCAGTCGGCCCACTTCTCCCTCCACGCTGCGCGAGACGACCGGTCGCGAGGGCTCAGGCGCTCGGTAAAGCACCGCGTTGAGCGTGACACGGCCCGCGATTTCCACCACGTCGCCGAGCACGAACCAGCGGGCCCCCAGGCGACTGGCGACCGTGCTGGCGCGGCGCGGCTCGGGCGCCGGCATGTCATTCCGCGTAGCCGCGATCGTGGCCCGGGGGTCAATGCTGCGCAGGTCCGCGGCGCCGTCCAGCTTGGCGCTGAGCAGGTCCACCATGCCTTCGCGCAGGAAGTCCAGTTCCTCGCTCCCCCGAACGGTAAAGGGAAAGACAGCCAGCGCCTGGATGTCCCCGCCCGTTGTGTGAGCCCGCGTGCGGACCCAGCCAATGACGAGCGCCGCCGCCACCGGCGCGATCGCCAGGGCCGCCCACCAGCGGCGCCGCGGGGCCGTCGTCCCGGTGCGCGGCGGGGCAACTGGGGCTGTGTCAGGCGCGTCCGCGGTCCGTGTGGTCATCACGGCGGAGGTCACCGCTGGCGCGGCAGGAGCGGACGCAGGAGTTGGTGGACCCGCGGGCGAACTGGGTGCCGCCCCATCGGGCCGGGCGGCCGCCACCGACTCGGTGGCCGGTGGCGTAGCGAGCATCGCCCGCGTCTGGGGTGACGGCTCCGACCCGTAATCCTCTTTGAGTCGTTTGGCGAACAGGTCGTATGCGCGCACGGCCCCGGCTCGATCCCCCACCTGGAGAAGCAGGCGGAGACAGCGCCGCAGCGACCCCTCGTCGTCGGGGGTGAGCGCGGCAGCCCAGCGAGCCCAGTGGGCCGTTGTGACGGCTTCGTTCTTGGCCGCCGCCCGCTCGGCAAGTCCCCAGGCCACCGTCGCCGCGCGCTGCCGAAGGCGGTCGCGCTCCCCCTCGAGCCAGCGCTCGAATTCGGGCGCGTCTGAAACGTAGAAGCCGGGTAACAGGTCGCCTCGATACAAGTCCACGGCGTCCGTCGAATCGCCCACGTCCACCGCGTCGTCGAACCGGACCGCGTCACACCAGAGGCGCGCGGGGTCCACGCCTACTTCCTCTGCGCCGCGGTTGACGACCACGCCTTCGCCCAGCGCGGTTCGTAGCCGATGCACGGTCTGGCGGAGAGCATTGCGCGCACCTTCCTGGCTCAGTTCGGGCCAGAACAGCGCGACCAGCGAATCTCGTCGGTGGAATCCGCGGGGACGGGCGAGCGTCAGGTAGGACAGCAGCCCCACAAGCCTCGGCTGGGTCAATACGCCACGCATCTCGCCCGCGTCGTCCCCTCGAAGATCGGGCGCGCCAAGAATGCGCAGGCGAATCAACGCTCGGTCGCTCTCGTCACCAGGTCAGCCAGTCACATCCCGAGTCAACTAGGAAAAGCGCCCATGGAGGGAAAGCGCCATGGAACCAGCGGTGTTACGCCCAATGTAACGCCCGCAGCACAGCGCCGTTACCCCGGAGGATCAAGTTACGCGCTGCCATGGTGAGGGGGCCGTGTCGCGCGTGAGCAACAGATCGAGGTGGTGGGTGGCGGTGGCACTGCTTACGACCGTGACCGCTGCGGCGCAGGTGGCCGCTCCATCGATCGCCGGAATCTCGCTGGGGATGACCGCCGAGCAGACGCGAGGCGCCGTTGGACGCGCGGATCGCGAATCCGAGTCCCTCGGCATGCGGTTCTGGGAGTACTCCCGGCGGGGCGTGACGGTGATCTGGAAGGAAGGAGAGGCGGGCGTGCATGGAATCGTCGCGAGCCGGCCAGCCGCTGGGCAGGTGAGCGGCGTGAAGATCGGAGATCCCGAAGTGGAGCTGCGGAACACGTGGGGCACGCCAGCCCGCGAGCGCCAAAGCGGTCGGTTTCTCGACTTCATCGGTGCCGGCTGGGTGCTGAGTGCCGAACTGAGGGACGGAAAGGTCGTGCAGATCACCCTCATGGCGGCCGGGGCGGCAAGCCATTGAAGCGCCAGGTTCGAACGCGGCCACGAAGGAGGC
>DATMAW010000009.1:0-18447 GCA_035559715.1 Gemmatimonadales bacterium
CAGACCTGGCTTTGCCCGCGCCACCTTAATGGAGGGTACAGAACGTGAAGACGAGTCCAGTCATCCGTGTGTTGACGGCCGCCGCCGCGATGCTCGGCGTGGTGGCGTGCATTGACTTCAGCGGCCCGCCGGAAGGGTTGACGGACGTGGAAGTGGCTCAGGACATGGCCCTCTCGTCTGGCGACGCGATTGCCGGTGACGTGGCCGATCTTATCGCCAACGAGCTGTTCGCCGGACTCGGGGCCGCCCCGGCAGGCGCCCCGGAAGCGCCCTCCGATCTCGTGGTCAGCCGCACGCGCACCTGCTACGATCAGAACGGCAGCGTGCAGACCGAGTGCAACCGCCTGACCACGGCATCCGTCAGAGTGCAGTGGACGGTGGACGGAACCCGCGAGACGGAGAACCTGAGTGCGCACATTCATCGCGCCCGGGACGTGACGATCAGCGGCCTGTTGGGGGACGAGACGTCCCGCACGCACAACGGCGTGGGGACGAGCAACGACACGGTGACCATTACCCGTGAGGCGATGACCAAGACCGTCGCGGAGTCCTCGATCGATTCCGTGCGGAACGTCGTGTTCAACCTGCCGCGCGCCACGAATCCGTGGCCCGTGTCCGGCAGCATGGTGCGGCGTGTGGAGGCCACCATCACGATCACCGGGCCGCGTGAGGAAACGCGCACGGTGAGCCGGCGCATTGAGGTGACGTTCCCCGCCGATGCGCAGGGCAACGTGACGATCCTGGTCGGCGACGTGACCTGCACGCTGAACCTCGTGACGCGTCGGGTGACGAACTGCAGCGGGTGATTGGACGCGCCGACAGGCGAGTGCCGTAAACGGGGCCCCCGATCACGATACTGTGGTCGGGGGCCTCGTGTTCGATGGCGCGGCCATCTTCCAGGCATGCGCTGCGGCGTCGCTCCTGGTGCGGAATCATGGTCTTGAAGTACGCGACCTTGCGAACGCGATCCGCCATCTCTACCTCCTTGCGTATGACAGCCATAGCCCGCCTCACCAAGAGGCCCCGCATCGTTCGATTCGTCACGGTGGTGGCGGCCGCCGTCGCGTGGCTCTGCCTCGCGGCGCCCGCGGCGGGGTTTGCGCAGCAGCATGCCGTGCCGCATCCCCGCGACGTGCTGGGCTTCACGCCCGGCGACGACTACCGCCTGGCGGACTTCGCTCAGCTCAAGGAGTACTTCCAGCGCCTCGATGCGGCCTCCGACCGCGTGATGCTCCAGGTGGCAGGGAAGTCCACCGAAGGGCGCGACATGCTCGTGGCCGTGATTTCCCAGCCCGACAACCTGGCGCGGCTCGATCGGTGGAAGGACGTCGCGCGGCGACTCGCGGCGGCGCGTGGCCTCGACGATGCCGAGGCGCGGCGGCTTGCCCGGGAGGGCAAGGCGATCGTGTGGATTGACGCGGGCCTGCATGCGGCCGAGACCGCGCACGCGCAACACACGTTGCTCCTCGCTCATCGGCTCGCCACCGACGAGTCGGACGAAGCGCGCCGCATCCGCGAAAACGTCATCCTGGTCCTCGCACCGTGCGTCAACCCGGACGGGCTGGACCACGTGGTGGAGTGGTACCGCAAGACCGTCGGGACGCCCTACCAGGACAGCCCCATGCCGCGGTGGTTCGACAAGTACACGAGCTACGACAACAACCGCGACTACTTCATGCAGACCCAGGTGGAAACGCAGGTCGTGAGCCGCCTGCTGTACTTCGAGTGGCTGCCGCAGATCGTGTACAACCACCACCAGGGATTCTATCCCTCGCGCATCTTCGTCCCGCCGTTCCCTGATCCGTTCAACCCGAACATTGACGCCGGCGTGCTGCGCGGCATCGAACTGGTCGGCGCCGCGATGCAGGACCGGTTCGAACGGGAAGGGAAGGACGGCGTGTTGTCGCGCTACGGATTCTCCTCCTGGTACAACGGCTCGCTGCGGACCACGACGTACTTCCACAACATGATCGGGATTCTGACCGAAACGACGCACGATACTCCGACGCCGTTCTACTACGATCCCGCGCTTATGCCGGAGCGCTTCGGCAACGGTTGGTCCACCCGGATGCCGTCCACCAACTATCCGCGACCCTGGCGCGGCGGCTGGCTCCGGTTTCGCGACGTGTTGGACTACATGCTCACCGGATCACTCGCCGTGCTGGACGTGGCCGCGAGGTATCGTGAGGAATTCCTTTATCGTGTCTATCAGGTGGGCGCCCGCCAGATCGCGCTTGGCGAGACGGAGGCTCCCACGGCGTACGTCATCCCGCCCAAGCAACACGACCCTCCGGTCGTCGCGAAGTTCATCGAGACGCTGATGCGGGGCGGTGTGGAAGTGCACCGTGCCGACGCGTCGTTCGTGGCGGAGGGCCACTCATTCCCGGCGGGGAGCTACGTGATCCGCCTGGCGCAGGCCTATCGGCCGTTCGTGAAGGATCTCCTGGAGCCCCAGGCCTATCCGGACATGCGTGCCTACCCCGGCGGACCACCGATACCGCCGTATGACAACGCCGGGTGGACGCTGTCGTATCAGATGGGCGTGGAGGCGGAGCCGGTGGCGCGGCCGTTCGAGGCCCCGCTGACCCTGCTGGATCGCTTCCCCAGGGTTGTGGGCTCCGTGAGTGGAGAGGCCACGTGGGGGTATGCACTGGATCCGCGGATCAACAACACCGTCATTGCCGTGGGTCGCCTGCTCGGGACGGGAGTCCCCGTGAGTCGCCTCGCTACGCCACTCAGGCTGAATGGAGAGACGTGGCCCCCGGGCGCGGTGATCGTGCGGCAGCGGCGCGGCCTGGATGCCGAAGTGAAGCGCCTGGCCGAGGAGCTGGGCCTCGTGGCTCGCGGCTTGTCCGTCTCGCCGGCACGAGATCAAGGCGAACTACGGTCCCTGCGCGCGCCGCGCGTGGGCCTCTACCGGACGTACGTGGCGGAATGGGTGGACGATTGGGTTCCGGGCGAAGGCTGGACGCGCTGGATGTTCGATCAATATGGCGTGCGGTACGACTCGATCGTGAATCGCGATCTGCGGGCTGGCAACCTCGGCGCTCGGTTCGACGTCATCCTGATCCCCGATCAGGACGCGGGGGACATCGTGGGAGGCTACCGCGAGGGACGGCGTCAGTTCGAGCTGCCGCACCAGGCACTCCCGCCTCCGGAGTATCGCGGCGGGATCGGCGCCGAGGGCGTGCGCGCGCTGCGGGCGTTCGTGGAAGCAGGGGGAACGCTCGTGCTGGTTGATCGGGCCTGCGATCTCGCTACCGCGCCCGAGTACCTGGGTCTCCCGGTCCGCAATGCGGTGGCGGGCCTTGGCGTTCAGGAATTCTTTGCCCCGGGGTCCATCGTCCGTATTGACGTGGATCCTTCGCACCCGCTCGCCTTCGGCATGCCGGAACGAGCTGCCGCGTACTTCAGGAAAAGTCGAGCCTTCGAGACGACGGCTCCGGGAGCGCGGAGCGCCGTGCGCTATGCGGCCGACCGCGTCCTCATGTCCGGCTGGCTGGTCGGTGAAGAGCACGTGCGCGGCCGGCACGCGGTGCTCGATGTGCCCGTGGGTCGCGGCCGTGTGATTCTGTTCGGCTTCTCGCCGTACTTCCGCGGCCAGCCGCACGGGACGTTCAAGCTGTTGTTCAATGCGATCTACCGGGCCGGCGATGGGGGGGCCGTGACGGGCGACCGCAGGCGATGAGAGGGCGTCACATCGCCCGGCATCGCCCGCCATCGCCTGTCATCGCCCCTCAACAGGCGATGGCTCCTCCTCGTACTCTACTGTAGCTTCGATCCGTCATCCCTCTCACCGTTTCCGAACCGAGGTTGGACCCGATGGTCACACACTCCCGTCATTGGCGGCGCAGCGTCACGGGCCTGGCAGTCCTCATTGTGTTTTCCGCTCCGGCGCTCGCGCAAATCCGCGTCACCTCACCGCAGGAACACTTCGGCTTCAGCATCGGCGACGACTACCACCTGGCGACCTACACGCAGTTTCAGGCCTACTGGGCCAAGCTGGACGCCGAGTCGGACCGCATGATCGTGCAGGAGATCGGCAAGACGGCCGAGGGCCGGCCGCAGTTGATGGCGATCATTACGTCGCCGGAAAACCACCGCAACCTCGCGCGCTACAAGGAGACGTCGCGCCGGCTCGCGCTCGCCGAAGGGCTCACGGACGAGCAGGCGATGCAGCTCGCCCGCGAGGGTAAGGCGGTGGTCTGGTTCGACGGCGGCTTGCATGCCACGGAAGTGCTGGGCGCGCACCAGCTCATCGAAACCGTCTATCGCCTCGTGAGCCAGAACGATCCCGAGACGCTGCGCTTCCTGAACGATCTGATCATCCTCGCCGTGCACGCCAATCCGGACGGGATGGAGCTGGTGTCGTCGTGGTACATGCGGGAGCCCGAGCCCACGAAACGCAGCACGAGCGGAGTCCCGCGGCTCTATCAGAAGTACATCGGGCACGACAACAACCGCGACTTTTACATGGTGGCGCAACCCGAAACCGAGAACATGGCGCGGGTGCTGTATCACGAGTGGTTCCCTCAGATCTTGTACAATCACCACCAGACGGGGCCCGCCGGCGCCGTGCTCTTCGCGCCGCCGTTCCGCGACCCCTTCAACTACAACTTCGATCCGCTGGTGCCGATTGGCATCGAAGCCGTGGGCGCCGCGATGCACCAGCGCTTCATTTCGGAAGGGAAACCCGGCGCCGTCATGCGCTCGGGCGCAAGCTACTCCACCTGGTGGAACGGCGGTCTCCGAACCACCACGTACTTCCACAACATGATCGGTCTGTTGACGGAGACGATCGGGAACCCTACGCCGATCGAGATCCCGTTCGTGCCGGACATGACGCTGCCGCGCAATGACGTGCCGTTTCCCATTATGCCGCAGCGCTGGCATTTCAAGCAGTCCGTCGAGTATTCCGTCACGGCCAACAAAGCCGTGTTCGACTACGCCTCCCGGCATCGAGAGCAGCTGCTCTTCAACATTTATCAGATGGGCCGCAACGCCATTCAGCGTGGCAACCAGGACACCTGGCGGATTCAGCCCAAGCTGGTGGACGCGGTGAAGGCGGCGGCGGAGCGCCAGGGAGGCGGTCAGGCCACCGAGGGTGGCTTCGGCCCCCGTCGAGCCCCGGCGTCGCTGTTCACCACCATGATGCGAGATCCGGCCCTCCGCGACCCGCGCGGCTACATCATCCCGGCCGACCAGCCCGACTTCCCCACGGCCGTCAAATTCGTCAATACGCTGGTGAAAAACGGCATCACGATTCACCGGGCGACGAGTTCGTTCTCGGTGGGCGGAAAGCAGTACCCGGCCGGCTCCTTGGTGATCAAGACCGCTCAGGCCTTCCGGCCGCACGTGCTTGACATGTTCGAGCCGCAGGATCACCCGAACGATTTTCGGTATCCGGGCGGGCCGCCCATTCCGCCGTACGACAACGCCGGCTGGACGCTCGCGTATCAGATGGGCGTTCATTTCGATCGAATCCTTGATGGGTTTGACGGCCCGTTCGAGAAGGTCCAGGGGTTGGTGAAGCCGCCCGCCGGGATGGTGGCCAACGCCGAGCGCGCGGCTGGATTCTTGTTGTCGCACGAAGTGAACGACGCGGTTGTCGCGACCAACCGACTTCTGGCTGCCAGGCATGAGGTGTACTGGCTGACCGCGCCGACGCAGGCGAACGGCAAGACGTACCCCGCGGGGACGATCTACATCCCGGCACGGGGAGCGGCGGGTCAGATGGTGCGCCAGTTGGCGGCGGATCTGGGCCTCAACTTCGACGGCGTTGCCGCGACGCCGGGCGGCGGCAACATGCGTATCCGGCCGGTGCGAATCGGGCTGTGGGACCGCTACGGCGGGTCCATGCCTTCGGGGTGGACGCGCTGGCTGCTGGAGCAGTTCCAGTTCCCGTTCGAGGTCGTCTATCCGCAGGCGCTGGACGCCGGCAAGCTGGCCACGAAGTACGACGTGCTGGTGTTCCCCACTGGCGCCATTCCGTCGGACGACCAGCGTCCCCAGGGCGGCGGCTTTGGCGGGCTGGGGCCCGATCCGATGAGCATCCCCGCGGAATTCCGCGGTTGGCTCGGTGCGGTCACGAAGGACAAGACCATTCCGCATCTCACGCAGTTCCTGAACGAGGGCGGCACGATCATCGCCATCGGCACGTCAATTAGCATGGGCAGGCACGCAGGACTGGCTGTCGCGGATCACCTGGTGGACGCGTCCGGCAAGCACCTGCCTGAGGAAAAATTCTACATCCCGGGCTCGCTGCTTCGCGTGCGCGTGGACAACACGCGTCCCATCGCGTGGGGAGTGCCCCAGTACGTTGACGTGTTCTTCGACGACAGCCCCGTGATGAAGCTCCTGCCCGAGGCCATGCAGCAGGGCGTGCAGAAGGTGGCCTGGTTCGATTCCGACGCTCCGCTCCGCAGCGGGTGGGCCTGGGGCCAGCAGTATCTGAAGGACGGCGTCGCGATGGCGGAGGCCACGGTCGGCAAGGGCCGGCTGTATCTCTTCGGTCCTGAAATCCTCAACCGCGGCCAGCCGCACGGCACGTTCAAGTTCTTCTTCAATGGGATCTATCTCGCCGGTGTGCGTCAGGCCGCGCCGGCCGCGGCGGGAGGCGGCGCAAGGTAAGGTCCCAGCGAGGGTTGACAGGGCCGGGCGATCATGAACATTTGTCACCGTTCGCCCGGCCCGCCCTTCTCCGGCGCGAGGAGGGCCCTGCGTATGCATTGTGATCCTGGTCGAATGCCGGCGTAAGGATTTCCACAGTGTTCTCGCAGCGCGAACGAACTCGCGAACGAACTCAGGTCTGTCCCAACACAAGGAGCGGTGGCATATGACACAGCTCGGTCGGAGCAACTCTCGCGGCTGGCTCGGCCGCCTGCTCGGCTCGGCCCTGGTCGTGGCGCTGGGAGCGACACTCGTCGCTCCTGCGCTCGCCAGGGCTCAGACGGGCACGGTCGAGGGCCGCGTCACCGCCCAGGGTGGCGGCCCGCTGGCTGGCGCCCAGGTGACGGTGGAAGGCACCAGTATCGGGACGCGCACCGGTGACGATGGGCGCTTCTCGCTGCTCGTGCCCGCGGGCGCGCGCAGCATCCGGGTGCTCGCCATTGGGTACAAGGTGGGGACCCTCCAGGTGAACGTAGTCCCGGGTGGCACGACGACGGCCAACCTCGAGCTGACGCGCAGCGTGCTGCGGCTCGACGAGGTGGTCGTCACGGGCACGGCGGGTGAAACGCGGCGCCGCGAGCTGGGCACCTCGATTGCCCAGATCAACCTCGCCGCCGAGGTGAAGGACCCGCCGGCCAACGTGGACCAATTGCTCCAGGCCCGCACGGTGGGCTTGGACGTGATGCAGACCGGCGCGAGCGCAGGCTCGGGCGCGCAGATCCGCCTGCGTGGCGGCGTCAGCGTGAACCAGAGCAACCAGCCCATCATCTACATTGACGGCATCCGCGTGCGCTCCGAAGGGTATCGGCGGAACGCTCCCGGCAACGCCGACTTCACGGGCCGCGGCTCGAACATCCAGTCGAGCCCGCTGAACGACATCAACCCGGCTGACATCGAGCGCATCGAGGTCATCAAGGGTGCGGCGGCGGCCACGCTGTACGGCACCGAGGCATCCGCCGGCGTGATTCAGATCTTCACCAAGAAGGGCAGCCGGGCGGCGCGCCCGCGCTGGAGCCTCGAGGCGGCGCAGGGCCTGGCGGTCACGCGCCCGTTTGGGCCCGACTGGAACCCGTTCCTCAACTTCACGCCGCCCGACAGCATGGGCGTTGACGCCAACGGACAGCTGATTGTGCTGGAGGACCGCAAGGTCACCGCCGGGCAGTGCCATCCAAACCCGGCCAACAACGCCCGATGCTCGTGGATCCGCAACGGCTGGCGCCAGCGGTACAACGGCTCGGTGGCCGGCGGGTTTGACGCCTTCCAGTACTTCCTGTCGGGTTCCTACGAGGACAACGAAGGCGTGATGCCGCAGGATCGCGAGAAGAAAATCGCCACGCGCGGCAACTTCAGCTTCGACCTCTCCGAGAAGGTGCGGCTCGACTTCAACACCGGTTACACCAACTACCGCATCGTGAACACGCCGTCGGGCAACAACGCCCAGGGGCTGGTGCTCAACGTGTATCGCGCGGAGCGCAACTACCGCTCGTCCAGTGATCCGGCGGTCATTGACTCCCTGCTGAACCAGGACATCACGACGGAGATTGACCGGCTGGTGACCGGCGGGACGGTGTATCACACCCCGGCGCCATGGTTCAACCAGCGCTTCACCGTTGGGTTCGACTTCGCCGCGCAGGAGAACCGCACTCTGCGGCCATTCGGTTTCGTGGGAGCGCCGCTGGGCCGGCTGCACGATGAAAAGAACAAGTTCGCGATCCTCACCGGCGATTACGCGGCGAACGCCGACTACCGCTTGAGTGGTGGTTTGGCCGGGACGTTCTCGTTGGGCGGCCAGTACGTGGCCAACGAGGATTCCCGCACGTTTGCCTACGGCCAGGACTTCGCGGGTCCGGGCGAACCCACGGTCTCGGGGGCCGCGCTGTGGATCGCCGAAGAGGATCGCACGCGGGTGGTCAACGCGGGCTTCTTCTTCCAGAACATCTTCAAGCTGAACGAGCGCTACTTCCTCACCGCGGGCGCCCGGTTCGACGGCAACAGCGCCTTCGGTGAGTCGCTGGGCCTTGAGGCCTACCCCAAGGTAAGTGCGTCGTACGTGACGTCCGAAGAGCCGTGGTGGCCGGACGCCCTTGGGGAGATGAAGGTGCGCGCGGCCATGGGCTACGCGGGGCGGGCCCCTGACCCGTTCGACAAGCTCAAGACCTACAGCCCCACCACGTACGCAGGCAGTCCGGCCGTCACGCCAAGGAATCTGGGTGACACGCTGATCGGTCCGGAACGGACGCGGGAAATCGAGGTCGGCTTCGAGTCTGGCCTCGTGAACAACCGCGTGTCGGTGGAGTTCACCTACTACCACCGCCGCACGTCCGACGCCTTGATGAACGTACGGCAGATCCCCTCACTGGGCGGGTGGAACGCCCAGACGGCGAACGTGGGCGTGCTGCAGAACAAGGGCGTGGAGCTGGCGGTCAATGCAACCGTGATTGACAAGGCGGACTTTGGCCTGGACCTGGGCGGCACGCTGTATACCAACAACAGCCTGGTTGTGTCCTTGGGTAGTGCCGTGCCGTTCGGGGCCAATGGTGGTTGGGTCCAGGAAGGGTTCCCCGTGGTCGTGGCCCGGGGCAAGCGCATTAAGAACCCTGGCTATGACGACTATTCGCCGGGCAACGGAGCCCTGGTCCCGGCCGTTCCGCCTGCCGTGGGTGCGCCCCTGGACACGGCCTGTGTCCCGGCCAACGGTGATCCGTGCGCGTCTGACGGACAATACGTGTTCGGACCGCTCCAACCGAAGCGGATCATTGGCGGTACCGTGACGCTGAGGCTGCCGAAGGGAATCTCCATCTCGGCGCGCGGCGAGCATCAGTCCGGCGCGTGGATCGCGGACGGCGCGAGCGACAACGCGCTCCAGCGTTCGGTGATCTGGCCCACGTGCCGCCGGGCCTACCTGGTGCTCCAGTCCGACGGCACCGCGAACGATGCCGCGCAGCGTACCACCGCCCTCACCCCGTGGGAGCAGATCGCCTGCCCCGGGGCGGGCCGCGTGTACGACTCGGACATCTTCTGGTACAAACAGGACTTCCTGAAGTTGCGGGACTTGACGCTCTCCATTCCGGTGGGCTTCGCCGTCCCGACGGCCGAAACTGCCACGTTGCGCGTCAGTGTCCAGAACTACTTCCGGAAACTGTATGACATGGCGCTGTTCGATCCCGAGATGACGGGCCGCGATTCGCTCGACGAGCAGAACCGCAGCATCAGCGAGCATCTCCCACCGCCGGCGACGATCACCGCGTCGCTGCGCATCACGTTCTGAGGGAGGGGTCATGAACAGCATTTACCGGAAGACTCGGCGGCCCCTCTTGCGGGGGCTCCCGCACGCGCTTGCGCTCGGGGGCACGCTGGCCATCGGGGCCTGCAACTTCGACGTGGTCAACCCCGGCCCGATCCTGAACGACTCGCTGGACAACCTCACCGGCCATGTATCGGTGGTGAACGGGATCCAGCGGAATCTGGCCGACGCCCTCGACCAGATTGCCTACTGGGGTGGGGCGCTGTCCTTCGAGCTGAACCCGGCAGGTTCGACGGGCAGCTACGGCATTCTGCCCAACGTGCAGGAGGGCATTCTCGACGACAACGACGGGAACGGCGATTGGAGCAACGCCCAGCAGGCTCGGTGGACGGCCGAGGACGCACTGCGGCGGTTCGCGCGGGTGTATGATCAGGCCACCTACGACAAGACGCTGTTCGTCGTGCAGGCCGCGCTGACGGCTGGATATGCCAATCGCTTGCTTGGCGAGAACATGTGTCAGGCCGTGATTGACGGGGGCCCGGCTGAGGCTCACACAGTGTTCTTCACGCGGGCCGAGGGGCACTTCACGGAAGCCAAGCGGGTTGCCGCGAACATCATCGGCGACGCGGCGCTTCCCGCGGCCACGCGGAACACGGCGCGACGGTTGGACTCCGCCGCGACGGCCGGCCGGGCGTCCGTCCGGGCCAGCCTCGCGTCGTTCAATGGCAACAATCTCGCGACCTGGGCATCCGCGGCGGCCGATGCGGCCACGATCGCGAACGCCTTCAGGTACAACGCCTCGTATGCGATCACGGACCTCGGGTCCTACAACTTCATTCAGTGGGCCAGCTCGACGGCGGCTCGCGCGGCGGGGTCGCCGTACCGGGCCCACACGCAGTGGGGTACGTACTTCGAGCAGTTTGGCCCCACGTTTGACTCTCGCGTGCCGTGGAGTACGACCACGCTGACCGGGGATGCGGCCGTGGCCCGGTTCGCAGGACTCCGGGTGCCATGGTATCCGCAGGCGAAGTACACCACGCAGGCCTCTCCCATCGCCCTCTCGTCCGGCTGGGAAATGCGCTTGCTCCAGGCCGAAGAGGCGCTGGTGCGGGGTGACCTGCCCGCAGCCACCGGGTTCATGAACCAGCGGCGCGCGAACATCGGGCGACCGAACCTGGCGCCGGCGACGATTGCCGAGGGCTGGACGGAACTGAAGCGCGAGCGGCAGTTCGAGTTGTGGCTCGAGGCGCGGCGGCTGGGCGATCTCAGGCGCTGGGCCGCGGCCGGATCCCCCGGAACCACGTTTGACGGACTCTGGGTGGACGAAGCGAACGGCCTGCCGGGCGGCGTGAAGGACAACGTGTGGACGCAGCGGGAGACGATGACCTCGCCGCGCGTTCGGTCGGTGTGCTGGCCGATCGGGCGTTCGGAGCGGGAAACGAACCCCAACATCCCGTAGTCGCTCGCCTCTTCCGCACCGGCACCGAGTTCGGGGCCGGAGTTCCGACCCGTCGGCGATGCTGCCGGCGGGTCGGTTTCTTTCTGGCCGTTTCGGCGAGCCGCGCACGGTTGATCTCCCTGTCGCCCGTGGCATGACACCAGTGGCGTTTCCCTGAAAAGGGGCGGAGTTCTTATCTTGCAAGGCGTTGAGGGTGTTGCATTTAATGAAACGGGGAATCAATGAAGCTTCTTGTCGGTGGCGCGCTGGTGGCACTCTGCGGTCCGCTCCCAGCACTCGCCCAGGAAACGATTCGAGAGCGCGATACGGCTGGAGGCGGCGCGCTGCCGGTGAACGTGGAGACGGCCCCGCGACCGTTCGCCGAGGCGGTCGTTGCCGGCGCCAGGATCCAGGTGGACGGACGCCTGGACGAGAGCGCCTGGTCGGCCGCCCGGCCCATCACGGAATTCATCCAGTCGCAGCCCCACCCAGGGTATCCCGCGACCGAGCGCACCGTCGTCCGCATCTTGTACGACGAACGCGCGCTCTACATTGGCGCACTGTGCTACGACTCAGACCCCTCGGCGCTCACGGTGCTGAGCCTGGAGCAGGACTTCCCCGGGCAAAGCACCCGAGACAGCGACATCTTCGGCGTCACGCTCGATCCGTTCCTGGATCGCCGCAACTCCTTCATGTTCCTGGTGAATCCGCGCGGTGCCTACCGCGATGGCCAGACGTTCAACGATAGTCGCCAGGAAGATTTCGCCTGGCGCGCAGTGGTGGACATCAAGACCACGGTTCACGATTCTGGCTGGACGGTGGAGATGGCGATTCCGTGGACCTCGCTGCGTTTCGATGGGACGCACGATGAGCAGCAGTGGGGCATGAACCTGTTGCGCCGCATCCGGCGCAAGAACGAAGATGCCCTGTGGGCCCCCGTGGACCGGCGCGATCCCGTTCACCGCATGTCCCGCGCGGGCACGCTCACGGGGCTGCGCCATCTCCGGCGGGGCCGCAACCTCACGGTGAAACCCTTCGTGCTGGGATCATCCGTTTCGGGCCAAAACGCGCCCGGGGGCGCGGCCCAATCCAAAGCGGATGCCGGTGTGGATCTGAAGTACGGCCTCACGCCCGGCCTCACGCTGGACCTGACGTATCGGACCGACTTCTCCCAGGCGGACGTTGATCAAGAGCGGGTCAATCTCACACGATTCCCGCTGTTCTTTCCGGAGCAGCGCGATTTCTTCGTGGAAAACTCCGGTTCGTTCCTGCTGGGGAACGTCACCGAGCGGAACTACAGGACGGGAAGCTCGCTGCGGGACTTCACGCTGTTCCACTCGCGGCGGATCGGGCTGACGGCGGACGGGCGTCCGATCCCCCTGCTTGGCGGGGCGCGGATCACGGGACGCATCGGGGGCATGGAACTCGGATTGCTCGACGTCCAGACGAGGGGAACGGATGCCGTGCCCGCCGAAAACTTCGGCGTGGTTCGCCTGCGCCGCAATCTTGCTGGGTCCGACGTTGGGCTCATGGTGATCAATCGTGAGGCCACCGAAGGGGCGCCGGCGTACAATCGGACCTTCGGCGCCGACGCCAACCTCCGGCTGCTTGGGCACATGATCGTCAACTCGTACGTGGCCGGAACCGCCGCAAGCGACGGCAGGGGGGATCAGCGGGCCGCGCGCCTCGCCGTTGGTTGGCGCGACCGGGTGTGGGACCTCACCGCATTCGTCAATCACATCGGCGACGGGTTCGATCCCGGTGTCGGGTTCGTGCGGCGAGCAGGCGTGCGGCACCTGTACGCCACCGCCGGGGCTCATCCACGACCGAGGTTGTCGTTCTTGCAGGAGATCAACCCGTACGTCGAGGGTTCCGCCGTCACCGACCTTTCGGGCGTACTGCAGACGCGCGAAGGGGCGCTCGGCTTTGGGGCGCAGTTTCGCGACGGCAGCGTGCTGAGCACGGAACTGGTTGACCGGTTCGAGCGCATCGAGGCGCCGTTCGCCGTTGGTGGTGTGGGCGTGCCGGTGGGCGATTACGCGATGCGGGAAGCCAGAGTATCCTATGAATCGAATCGCGGGCGCGCGCTCGGAGCCGAGCTGAGCGTGAGCGGCGGTGACTTCTGGGGTGGCCAACGGCGGTCGGTTTCCGCGGACGTCTCGTGGAGGGCACACTACCGGTTGACCATCGAAGCCGCGGCGGCCCATGACGACGTGGAGTTGCCCGGCGGCGCGTTCACGGCCGACGTCCTGCGCGGTCGAGTGCGGGTGGCGTCATCCACCAGACTGTTCGGGAGCGCGTTCGTCCAATACAACAGCCAGACCGAGCAGCTGGTCACCAACGTGCGGCTCAACTGGATCTACGCCCCCCTGAGCGACGTGTTCCTGGTGCTGTCCGAGCGTCGCGATCTCGCTGCGGGCGTTGTGCTGGATCGCGCCGTGACGGTGAAGGCGACTCGACTGTTTGCCTTCTAGCGCGGGGAGGGGAATGAAGCGACGGACATTGCTCGGGTTGCTCTTGCTCGCCACTGGCGTTCCCGGATGCTACCGCTACGAGCCCGTGACTCTCGACGCGGTTCCCCAGGGCGCCACGATTCGGGCGGTGCTCTCCCCAGCGGCGAGCGCGGCCCTGATGGAACGGCAGGGGATCAGCAGCGGGCGCCATCTCGAGGGCACCGTGTTGGAGGACCACGGAGCCACGCTCTCCTTGTGGGTGGCCTCCGTCCCGGCCTCGCGGGAGTTTGGTTCCGGGGTGCTGTATCAGCAGGTGGACGTTCTGAAGTCCGACGTTCTTCGCGTGGACCTGCGGGAGCTCGATCGCGGAAAGACGACGTTCCTTGCCGTGGGCGGAGCGGCCGCCGTCGCCGTGGTGGCGCGGGCCGCCCTCTCGGGGGGCACGGGTGAGTCCAACAGCGGCGGCGGCGGCGTCCCGCCCGAGAGCCGGCGCACCAGGCTTCCCATCGTCATCCTGCGGTTCTGATTCCATCGGCCCGCCGCTTTCCGTCCGCTGGCGGGCGGTGAGGCGGCGATACAACTTGACGTGCCTGCCGTCCCGTACGGCGGCACCCCATTCGCGTTCCCCGCGTTCATCGAGAGGTCGGCCTCCACGAACGTCCTGGACGCAGTTTCCGTAATCCTTCGACTGGCCGCGCTGGGTTGGTCCATTCTCCTGCTCAGGCGGTTCCGGGATTGGCGCCTGGGCTTTCTCAGCGCCATGCTCGCGCTCATGGCCGTGAGCCAGCTCGTGCTGGCGTTTGGCCCGGGTCCCACTGCGGGCGACGTCTTCCACCCCACCGATATCCCGGCCCTGCTCGTGAGCCTCGTGGCCCTCGTCGCCGTGGTGTTCTACGGGCGGGTGCTCGCCGACCACCGGACATCGGAACAGGCCCTCCGCGTCGAGAAGGCGCACATCGAGCAACTGTTCGAGGGAGCGCCGGAAGCGGTGGTGCTGCTGGACAACGATGGACATGTGCTTCGCGTGAATGCCCAGTTCACGCGGTTGTTCGGGTACGGGCCGGAGGAGGTGATGGGGAAGGCGCTCGATGATCTGCTCGCTCCGGCGGAGCTGCGGGAAGAGGCGGCGGCGCTCACCCGGCGTGTAGCGGCGGGAGAGCGCATTGCCCATGAGACGGTGCGGCGTCGCAAGGACGGCTCGGCGGTCAACGTGTCCGTGCTCGGGACACCCGTGCGCGTGGGGGGGGGGCAGGTGGCCGTCTACGGCACGTACCGAGACATCACTGCCCGCAAACGTGCCGAGGCGGAGCTGGAGCGGTCACTCGCGCTGCTGCGGGCTACGCTCGAATCAACCGAGGACGGGATCCTCGTGGTGGACAACGACGGCCGGGTCGTGACGTACAACCGGAGGTTCGTGGACATGTGGGGTATCCCGGATCTGGTGATGGCCACCCGGGACGACTCCCGCCTGCAAGAGTTCGTCCGCGATCAGCTGAAGGATCCGGAGGCGTTCCTCGCGAAGGTCCGCGAGTTGTACCATGATCCGGATGCGGAACGCTCCGACACGATCGAGTTCAGGGACGGTCGGGTTTTCGAGCGCTACTCCCGGCCGCACCGGATCGGTGGAAAGACCCTGGGGCGCGTCTGGAGCTTCCGAGACGTTACTGAGCGCCTCCGCATGATCGACGCGCTGCGCGTGTCGGAGGCCAAGTTCTCCATGGCCTTCCGCCTGAGTCCGGACATCGTGACGCTCAGCACGCTCGAGGATGGTCGGTTCGTTGACGTGAATGAGACGTTCGTGCGAGCGACGGGATTTACCCGGGAGGAGGTCATTGGCCGCTCGGTGTGGGACTTCGGGCTGTGGGAGCGTCCCGAGGATCGGGAGCGCATGGTGCGCGAGCTGCGGGAGCACGGCTCTGTCCACAACCTCGAGCTGCAGTTCCGCGTGCGCAGCGGTGAGCTGCGCACCGGCCTGCTGTCCGCCGAGATCATTCAGGTGGAAGGGCGTCCCTGCATTCTGACGGTGAGCAACGACATCACGGAACGCAAGGAGGCGGAGCAGGCGCTCCGGGAGAGCGAGGAGCGATATGCCCTGGCGGCCGTGGGCGCCAACGACGGGTTGTGGGATTGGGACCTCAAGGGGAACCGCGTGTTCTTTTCCCACCGCTGGAAAGAAATGCTGGGCTATGCCGAGGCTGACATCGGCTCGGACCCCGACGAGTGGTTCACGCGGATCCACCGGGCCGATGTGGATCGGTTTCGGTCGGCGCTTTCCGCCCACCTCGATGGGCACGCCGGCCACTTCGAGTGCGAGTACCGCATTCGCTGCAAGGATGGCTTGTTCCGCTGGGTCCTGAGCCGCGGCGTGGCCGTGCGGGACGCCAGCGGGGCGTCGTATCGCATGGCCGGGTCGCAGACCGACGTGACGGCGCGCAAAGTCGCAGAGGAGCGCCTGCTGCACGAGGCGATCCACGATCCGCTCACCGGTCTGCCGAACCGGGCCCTGTTCATGGACCTTCTGGCCCGCAGCGTCGCTCGCGGTCGCCGCCGCCGCGACTATCTGTTCGCGGTGCTGTTCCTGGACCTCGACCGCTTCAAGGTGGTCAACGACAGCCTGGGACATGTCGTGGGAGACAAGCTGCTCGTCGCGTTCGCGAGCCGCTTGCTCCAGTGCGTTCGACCCGGCGACACGGTCGCACGGCTGGGCGGCGACGAGTTCACGGTGTTGTTGGAGGACATCTCGGACGAAAGCGACGCCACGCGCGTGGCTGAGCGTATCCATGGCGAATTGCGGGTGCCGTTTCACCTTGACGGGCACGAGGTGTTCACGACGGCGAGCATCGGGATTGCGCTGAGCGCCACCGGCTATGACGCGCCGGATCACATCCTGCGCGATGCGGACACGGCGATGTACCGAGCCAAGGCCGCCGGCAAGGCGCGGCACGAGGTGTTCGATCCGGGGATGCACACCCGCGCCGTGGCCCTGCTCCAGCTGGAGACCGACCTGCGGCGTGGTCTCGAGCGCGAGGAATTCCGGGTGTTCTATCAGCCCATCGTGCGGTTCGACACGGGCGCCATTGTCGCGTGCGAGGCGTTGCTCCGGTGGCAGCATCCCGATCGCGGACTTCTGCTCCCCGGTGAGTTCGTGCCGGTCGCGGAGGAGACGGGGTTGATCCTCCCCATCGGGGAGTGGGCGCTGGAGGAGGCGTGCCGCCAGGTGGCGGAGTGGCAGCAGGTCGCGGGCGATGCCAGACACGGTCCACTCGCCCTGTGCGTGAACCTCTCCGCTCGACAGTTCGCGAGCGCGAATCTGGTGGAGCGGCTGAGCGACGTGCTGGAGCGCGCGGGCCTCCCGCCGCGCAGCTTGAAGCTGGAGGTGACGGAAGCGGTGCTCATGACCCAGGGCGACGCGGGGCACGGGCCGCTGCCACGGCTCGAAGAGCGGGGGATCGAGCTCTACATTGACGACTTCGGCACCGGATACTCGTCGTTCGCGGCGCTGACGCGGTTTCCGATTCGTGCCCTCAAGGTGGATCGGTCTTTCGTGGCGGACCTCGCCAACCATGGGAGTGAGCGCCGGGCAATCGTGCAGACGATCGTGACGCTGGCCAAGAACCTCAGTCTGGACGTCATTGCCGAAGGCGTCGAGACGGCGGAGCAACGCCGGCTCCTGCGAGCCATGGGCTGCGAGCGGGGGCAGGGCAAACTGTTCGCCGAGCCCGGCGAGGCGGCCAGCGTGAGCGCGCTGTTCCGCAAGCCGCGGAGCCGGCCCCGGTGAGCGAGGCTCCGCTCCCCGATCTCGTTCTCGCGCACATCCGAGCCGAAGAGCTGTTTCCCGAGTCCGGTGCGGCGCTGCTGGCCGTGAGCGGCGGGCCGGACTCGATCGCCTTACTCGACCTCATGCACCGCACGGCACATGAGCTCCGGCTGGCCCTCGTCGTGGGTCACGTGGACCACGGCATTGCCCCCGACAGCGCCGCCGTCGCCCGTGCGGTGGAACGCTGGGCAGCGCGCTATGCGCTCCCGTTTCGCAGCGTCACGCTGTCGCTCGGCGCGGGGGCTTCCGAGACCACGGCCCGAGCGGCCCGGTATCGGGCGCTGCGCGATCTGCAGCGGGAGGTGCAGGCGCGGTATCTCGTGACCGCGCATCACGCGGACGACCAGGTGGAGACCGTGCTGCTGCGCGTGCTGAAAGGCAGTGGCATGGCAGGTCTCGCGGGGATCGCCGGTGCCGGCCCCGAAGGCCTGACGCGGCCCTTGCTCGCGTTTGACCGCGCCACGCTGATCGCCTGGTTGCGTTCCCACTATCCGGATGCCGCATGCCATCCACCGATTCATCTCGATCCCGCCAACGTCGATCCGCGGCACGATCGCTCCTGGGTCCGTCAGTCCGTACTGCCGATCCTCACCGCCAGGTTCGGTGACAACGTTCGGCGCCGCTTGCTCGATCTGCAGCGACACGCGGCCCGCGACCGGAGGGCGTGGTCGCAAGTGCTGCGCGTGTTGCCAGGGCTCGACCTTCGGCTGGGGCAGCACACGATCTCGCTGTCCCGCCGGGGACTCGGTGGGCTCCCGCCGGCGCTTGCGGCGGTGGTGCTGACGGCGGCGGCTCGAGAAGTCGGATTCACGCTCAGCGCCCGCAG
>DATMAW010000010.1:0-4110 GCA_035559715.1 Gemmatimonadales bacterium
GCAACGGTATGCGGATCTCCCCGTTCACTTTCCGGTCATTGCCCGGTCCGAGCTTCCCAACGCGTATCGGCGCCTGGGCGAGCTGTACGAAGCGAAGGGTGATCGCGAGAAGGCCCTGCGGTACTATGGGGATTTCGTGGATCTGTGGAAGGATGCGGATCCGGAACTGCAGCCGGTCGTGCGCGAGGTGAAGGAGCGCATGGCGAGACTGGTGGGGGAGCGATGACCGGCGATCGCCCGACATCGCCCGACATCGCCTCGCCGGGTGGCGGGCCGCTGAGGTGATGTCCGATCTCCAGTCCCGCCTCCAGGCGGCGGTCGGCGCCACGTACCGGGTCGAGCGCGAGTTGGGTGGCGGAGGGATGAGCCGCGTTTTTCTCGCCGAGGAGACCGAGCTGGGCCGCAAGGTGGTGATCAAGGTCCTGCCACCGGAGATGGCCGCAGGCGTCAACGTGGACCGGTTTCGGCGCGAGATTCAGCTCGCCGCGAAGCTGCAACATCCGCACATCGTGCCGCTGCTCACGGCCGGCGCCTCTGGCGACCTGCTCTACTACATCATGCCGTTCATCCAGGGTGAGAGCCTCAGGGCCAAGCTGGCTCGCGAGGGCGAACTGCCCGTTCACGAGGTTCTGCGAATCCTCAAGGAAGTCCTGGATGCACTCGCTCACGCACACGAGCAAGGCGTGGTGCACCGCGACATGAAGCCGGACAACGTACTGCTTTCTGGCAAGCACGCGTTGGTCACCGACTTCGGCGTGGCCAAGGCCGTGAGCGAATCCACCGGCGATCACTCCCTTACGTCTCTCGGCGTGGCGCTGGGAACGCCGACCTACATGTCGCCCGAACAGGCGGCGGCCGATCCGCACGTGGACCATCGCGCCGACATCTACGGCGTGGGCGCCATGGCGTACGAGATGCTCACCGGGCGGCCGCCGTTCACGGGGGGCAACGTGCAGGCAGTGCTCTCGGCGCACATCACGCAGGCGCCGGACCCGCTCACCCGATATCGCGAGACCGTGCCGCCGGCGCTGAACGAGATGATCCTGCGTTGTCTCGCCAAGAAGGCGGCGGATCGCTGGCAGCGGGCCGAAGATCTAATCCCCCACGTGGACGCGCTGCTCACCCCCAGCGGAGGTGTGACGCCTTCCTCCACTCAGCCCGTCCAGTCGGTCACGGCGGCGAGTGCCGCGCGGGCCTACGCGCAGGCGCACCCGGGGCGCGTTGCGACACTGTTCGCGGCGTCGTCTCTCGCTGTGCTGTTCGTGGTCTACGCTGTGGTTCAGTTGGCCGGCCTGCCGGACTGGGTGTTCTACGGCGCGGTCGGGCTGCTCCTGGCCGGCCTTCCCATCATGCTGATCACGGGCCGGAGGGAACGGCAGCGCGCCATCGCGACAATGACCGGAATGTCGGTGGCAACGCCGGTCGGTTTGGAGCGGCATTTCACGTGGCGCAAGGCGATGATCGGGGGTGGGGTAGCCTTCGGCGGACTGGCCGTCACCGCCGGCGCCTACACGGCCATGCGCGTCACGGGGATCGGGCCGTTCGGGACGCTCGTTGCCTCCGGCGCCCTGGCCGAGCATGGCCGTCTGGTCATTGCGGACTTCGCCAACCGCACGGCGGACTCCACGCTCGGCTCGTCCGTGACGCAGGCGTTGCGCATCGATCTGGCCGAGTCGCCCCTGGTGCGGTTGGTGGAGGGAGCCGCGATCGCCGACGCGCTTAAGCGCATGGGTCGAGATGCCGCGACGCGGCTCGATTCGACAGTGGCGCGCGAAGTGGCCGTGCGCGAGAACGCGCAGGCCGTCGTGGAAGGTGAGATCGCGCCACTCGGCGCGGGGTTCGTGCTGTCGGCACGTGTGGTTTCGACCGGCTCAGGCGAAGCGCTGGTGTCCCTGCGAGAAACCGCAGGCGACGCCACCGGGATCATTGCCGCGGTGGATCGCCTGTCGGGCAAGCTGCGCGAGCGGATCGGGGAATCGCTGCGGACCATTCGGGCAGGGACGCCGCTGGAGCAAGTCACCACCAGTTCCCTCGAGGCCCTGCGCCGCTATTCGGAGGCGGAGCGGGCCACGGACGTGTCCGACTACGCTCGATCGGCGCGGTTGCTGGAGGAGGCCATCGGTCTCGACAGCGGTTTCGCCATGGCGTACCGCAAGCTCGCCGTGGTGTATGGCAACACGGGTGCTGGCTTCTCGCTGGAGATTGCGGCGGCGCGGAAAGCGTTCGAGCTACGTGATCGGCTCCCTCTGAAGGAGCGCTATCTCTCCGAGGCGTACTACTACTCGCTGGTGGAGCCGGATGCGGAGCGGGTGATATCCGCCTACCAGCGCGTGCTGGAAACGTGGCCCGATGACCCGGCGGCGCTGAACAATGGCGGTCTCCAGTACTTCCTCCTCAGGCGGTACGCCGAGGCCGAGCGGATGTTCCTCCGTGCCGCTGCCGTGGCCAAAGTCGGCGTCGCGTACCAGAACGCCATCCGCGCGCAGACCTTCCAGAACAAGCTCTCGTCCGCCGAGTCCACGCTCGCCGCGTTTGAGCGGGACTTGCCGGGGAGCCCGCAGATCCTCGAGTTCAGGGGATTGATTGCCGCGGCCAGGGGGCAGTATGCCGCTGCAGAACGCGCCTACGACTCGATGCGAACGGTGCATCGGGGGAACGCGTTCGCGCGGCGAAGTGCCGCAAACCAGCTGGCCACCACGGCCCGTGTGCAGGGGCGCGTGGCCGATGCGGAGCGGTACGAGCGTGAGGTCATGGCGCTGGAAGAGGAACGGGGCGCGACCGGCGCCGTGGTGCTTAACGCGATAGACATCGCTCGTGATTATGTACGGCTCCGCGGGGAGCCGGATCGGGCCATGCGCATCGTGGACGAAACGCTGCGGCGCGTGCCGCTGGCCGACATGGATCCGGCCGATCGGCCGTACGCTGAACTGGCGGGACTCTTCGCCGAAGCAGGACAGGTGGAACGGGCCATGAGGCTCATGACGGAATACGAGACGCAAGTGGAGGAGGCTATCCGGAACGTCGACTTCGGCAGGCACATGGCGCGGGGACGGATCGCCATGGCCCAGAGTCGGTGGCAGGACGCGGTCACGGCGTTCCGCACGTTCCACGAGTCGCCCATTGGCGGCGGGCCGGTGAACGGGCTGTTCGAATTGGCCCAGGCGCACGATGGGGCTGGCAACGCGGACTCCGCCCTGGCGCTGTATGCCCGCGTGGCCGATACGCCACGGTTCTATCCGGATAATGGCCTCGCGCTCAAGCGACTGGGTGAGCTGTACGAGCAGCGTGGCGATCGAGAGAAGGCGGTCGAGTACTACGGACGGCTCGTAGATCTGTGGAAGAACGCGGACGCCGAATTGCAGTTGGTGGTGAGCGAGGTGAAGCAGCGGATGGCGAGCCTGGTGGGGGAGCGGCGATGAGCTCCGACCTCCAATCACGCCTTCAATCCGCGGTGGGAATCACGTACCGGGTGGCGCGCGAGCTGGGTGGTGGGGGGATGAGCCGTGTCTTCCTCGCCGAGGAGACCGAGCTGGGCCGCAAGGTGGTGATCAAGGTCCTTCCCCCTGAGATGTCGGCCGGCGTGAACGTGGACCGGTTCCGGCGGGAGATCCAGCTCGCGGCCAAACTCCAGCACCCGCACATCGTGCAGCTGCTCACCGCGGGCGCTGCGGGCGATCTGCTCTACTACGTCATGCCGTTCATTCAGGGTGAGAGCCTCAGGGCCAGGCTTGCGCGCGAGGGCGAGCTGCCCATCAGTGAGGCCGCGCGGATTCTGCGCGAGGTGGTGGACGCCTTGGCATACGCGCACCGGCATGGCGTGGTGCATCGCGACATCAAGCCGGACAACGTGCTGCTTTCCGAGGGCCATGCGGTGGTCACGGATTTCGGCGTGGCCAAGGCGGTGAGCGAATCTACCGGGGCCGGCTCGTCACTGACGTCGCTCGGCGTGGCACTGGGTACGCCGGCGTACATGGCCCCCGAGCAGGCCGTGGCGGATCCGCACGTGGATCATCGCGCGGACATCTACGCCGTCGGCGTGCTCGCCTACGAGATGTTGTGTGGGCGACTGCCGTTCGCCGCCAGCACGCCGCAAGGGTTGCTCGCCGCCCA
>DATMAW010000011.1:0-43876 GCA_035559715.1 Gemmatimonadales bacterium
GAGGAATCCAAGCTCGGCGTGCTGGAGCACATCCTGCAGCCGTCCATGTATCCGGACCTGTACGGCAACGTGTTCCACAAGGTCCGCATCAACTACTACCCCCCGCGCGGCGACAACAAAGAAGGCTGGGACAACATCGACATCTTCGGATGGCTCGGCTATCCGATGCAGATCAAGATTGACTTCCTGTGCCGCGATTCCATTCTCGCCGCGCCCATCGTGCTGGACCTCGCGCTGTTCCTCGACCTCGCCCAGCGCGCCAAAATGGCGGGGATTCAGGAGTGGCTGTCGTTTTACTTCAAGAGCCCCATGGCGGCCCCCGGCCTCACGCCCGAGCACGATCTGTTCATCCAGCACACGAAGCTCAAGAACACGTTGCGCTGGCTCATGGGGGAAGAACAGATCACCCACCTCGGCGTCGAGTACTACGAGTACGAGAAGGTGTGAGCCCCCTCGACATCCTGGTCGTGGTCCTCGGCGCCGGCCTGATTGGCTGGGAGTTGTGGTACTTCCTTGGGCCGCGCCGGCCGGGCGCTACCGGTTCCCACAGCGCCGTGCAGGAGATTCGAATCGTCGTGAAGGGCGGATACGAGCCGGACACCGTGCTCGTCGAGGCGGGCCGGCCGGTCCGGCTGCTGTTCTATCGCGACGAAACCGCGCAGTGCAGCGAGCGAGTGATCTTCGAGACCCTCGGTCTCGAGAAGACCCTGCCCGCGTTCGAGACCACGGCCGTGGAGTTCACCCCCGCCACGCCGGGGGATTATCCCTTCCGCTGCGGCATGGCGATGCTCCACGGACGCGTCGTGGCGCAGGTCGGGCGTGACGGCGCGCGGGCGAACCTTGGCAGGGGCCACCACAAGCATGGCTAGCTCACGCGTCAGCCTGCCGATCGAAGGCATGACGTGCGGCGCCTGCGCCGTAACCGTGCAAAAGCGGTTGGCCGAAGAGCCAGGCGTGGTGGAGGCCGCGGTCAACTACGCCACCGGGCGGGCCACGGTGCTGCTCGATGCGTCTCGCGTGAAGATCGCGGACCTTGTCAAGGCCGTGCGCGAGGTGGGGTACGACTCGGCCAAGGTGGCGGTGCAGGTCGGCGTCGAGGGGCTGCACTACGCGCCGGGGGTAGCGCGACTGGAGCAGGAAGTCGGTGCCGTGCCCGGCGTGCTTCGCGCGGTGGCGAACCAGGCCACCGAGCAGATCATCATCGAGTACGTCCCCGGCATCACGGCACCCGCCGAACTCGAGGCCGCCATTGCCCGTGCCGGTTTCGCGGTCGCCGCCCCCATTCCCGCCGAAGACCCGGTTGAACGGGAACGCCTCAAGCGACGCCGGGAGGTCCGCTCGCTCGCTCTGCGGTTCGCCCTGGCGGCGTTCGCGACGGCGGTCACCATGGTGGGATCCATGCCGCTCATGAGCGCGGGCGCCGGCCACATCGGGCCGAAGGGTCATGACCTCTGGGGTCGCCTGATGGCGCCCATCGAGGGCCCGATTCGCTCACTGGCGCCGGGTCTCTACGCGCTCGATCCCACGCTGCTGAAGCTCGCCATGGCCGTGGTGACCCTGCCCGTGCTCCTGTGGGGCGGCCGGGCGTTCTTCGTCGGCGCGTGGCGCGCGTTCCAACACCGCACGGCCGACATGAACACGCTGATCGCCATGGGAACCGGAGCGGCGTTCGCGTATTCGCTGGTCGCCACGACGCTGCCCGCGGTGTTTCGGAGCGCGGGGCTGGGCGCGGACGTGTATTTCGAGGCGGTCAACGGGATCATCGCGTTGATTCTCCTCGGCCGCATGCTGGAGGCCCGCGCCCGCGGGCGGACGTCGGCGGCGATCCGGCATCTGCTGGCGTTGCGGCCCAAGACCGCGCGCGTGCAGCGCGGCGGCGAAGATCGCGACATTCCCCTGCTGGAAGTCGTCGTCGGAGACCGGTTGGTGGTGCGACCCGGGGAAACCATCCCCGTGGACGGCGTGATTCTGGAGGGCACCACGAGCGTGAGCGAGGCGCTGCTCACCGGTGAGCCGTTGCCCGTGGAAAAACAGGCGGGCGACCAGGTGATCGGAGGAACGATGAACGGCTCCGGGTCGTTCATCATGGAAGCGCGCGCCGTGGGCAATCAGACGGCGCTGGCCCAGATCGTTCGGCTGGTCGAGGAGGCGCAGGGCACCAAGGCGCCCGTGCAACGGCTGGTCGATCGCGTTGCCGGCGTCTTCGTGCCCGTCGTGATCGCCCTCGCGATTGCCGCGTTCGTGGCATGGTTCGTCTTGGGGCCATCGCCCCGGGTGGTGTTCGCCACCGTGGCATTCGTCACGGTGCTCGTCATCGCGTGTCCCTGCGCGCTGGGGCTCGCCACGCCCACGGCCATCATGGTGGGGACCGGACGAGGTGCGGAGCACGGCATCCTGATCCGCGGGGGTGAAGCCCTCGAGGTCATGCGCCGGATTGACACGATCGTGTTCGACAAGACGGGGACGATCACCGAGGGCCGGCCCTCGGTTACGCACGTCCTGGGAGCCAAGCGCTCTGACGGTACGCTGGAACGCCCGGCCGAGATTCTGCGACTTGCCGCTTCCGTCGAGGCACGGTCAGAGCACCCGCTGGCCCAAGCGATCGTGGATTCGGCGAAGTCAAAAGGGATCGAGCTCGTCACGCCCGAGCGCTTCGTGGCGATGGCCGGCCGGGGGGCACGGGGCATCGTGGGCAAGCTGCTCGTGGAGGTGATCAGCGTGCGGCATGCTCGCGAGCGCAGCCTGGACCTGGGGTCGCTGGCGCAGGATGCCGATCGCCACATTCTCGCGGGCCGGTCCGCCGTGGTCGTCGTGATCAACGATTCGGTCCGCGGGCTCATCGTGATCGCCGATGCGCTCAAGCCGTCTGCCAAGCCTGCGATCGAGCGGCTGAAAGCGATGGGGTACCGATTGTACCTCTTGAGCGGTGACAGCAAAGTCGCGGCCGGGCTCGTGGCGCAGGAGGTGGGGATCGACCGCGCGCTGGCCGAGGTGGCGCCCGCCGACAAGGTGGATCAGATCAAGCGACTCCAGGACGAAGGCGCCGTTGTGGCCATGGTGGGCGACGGGTTGAACGACGCGCCGGCCCTGGCGCAGGCCGACGTCGGCATCGCGATCGGAACCGGAACGGACGTCGCGGTCGAGGCCTCGGACGTTACCTTGATTCGCGGGGACCTGCGTGCCGTCGTTACGGCGCTCGAGCTGTCCCGCCGGACCATGAGCACGGTTCGGTCGAATCTCTTCCTGGCGTTCGTCTACAATGTGCTCAGCATCCCAATTGCGGCGGGCGCGCTGTATCCGTGGACCGGCCTGCTCTTGAGTCCGGTGATCGCAAGCGCCGCAATGGCCCTGTCGAGTCTGTCGGTCGTGGGCAACAGCCTGCGGTTGCAGCGATTCCAACCATCATTGGGAACCTGACGATGCGCTACTTCCACCGGACTTCGGTGTCGATTGACGACGCGCTCCGCGCGGCCGACGAATTTTTCGGGGGCCGGCTGGCGCCGGGCCCCATGGGTGAGCGGTTCCGGACTTACAGCGGGACCGTGGGGAAGATCACGATCACCGTATCCGCGGAGGGCGGGCACTACACGCTGGTGACCGTCGAAACCGACCAGGTGGGCGAGAGCGAGGCGGACAAGCTCGCCAAGCGATTTCTTGCCGCCGTGCACCAGCGGGCCGAGCCGGCGCACAGGGTGCGGGGGGCGTACTAGCCGGCGAACGCTCGATCTCTTGAATTCACCGGCGGGGTCGGTCAGGTTTCCGGCAGTCCGTCGCTTCGTGGGAGGAGCGAGATGGCGTCGCTGAGGCTGGCTGTCCAGGGCATGACTTGCGGGCACTGTCGAATGAAGGTCGAAAAGGCCCTTCAGAGCGTAGCCGGCACGTATGGAGCGCAGGTGGAGTTCCCGGGGGGTGAGGCAGCCGTGGAGTACGATGCCGTGCGCGCCAACCCCGAGCAGTATCTCTCCGCCGTGAAGGCTGCGGGCTACACGGCCACCATCAAGGACTGACGTGACCACCGCCGCCACGGCCGTGGGCATTCCGGCCGGGCTCACCCGGGACGACCTCCGGGAGATGTACTACTACCTCCGCCTGACCCGCTCGCTGGAGGACAGGCTGGTCAACTTGTACCGCCAGGGCAAGGTGATCGGCGGCCTGTATCGCTCACTCGGCCAGGAAGGGGAGAGCGTGGGGAGCGCCTGGGCCCTGGAGGATGGCGACATCATGTCGCCGCTCATTCGCAACATGGGGTCCATGCTGATCATGGGCGCCCGGCCGATCGAGATCCTCAGGCAGTACATGGCGAAGGCCACGAGCCCCACTGCGGGTCGCGAGATGAACGTGCACTTCAACGATCTCCGCCTGGGATACCTGGGGCAGATCTCGCACCTGGGGGACATGGTGCCGGTCATGGCGGGCATCGCCCTCAGTTTCAAAATGCGCCGTGAGCCGCGAGTAGGCCTCGTGTACGTCGGCGACGGGGCTTCGAGCACCGGAGCGTTCCACGAAGGGATCAACCTGGCCGCCGTGCTGCGCGTCCCGCTCGTGGTAATCCTGGAGCATAATGGCTACGCCTACTCCACTCCCACGTCCCGGCAGACCGCCGTGCCGCGTCTGGCGCTCAAGGCCAAGGCCTACGGCATCCCGGCGGACACCGTGGACGGCAACGACGTGTTCGCCGTATACGACGCGACGCGAAGGGCCGTGGCCCGCGCTCGGGCCGGGGAGGGTGTGAGCATGATCGAGGTCGTGACGTATCGCCGGAAAGGTCACGCGGAGCACGACGACCAGCGCTATCAGCCGCGTGAGGAGATCGAGCAGTGGGAGCGGAACGACCCGATTGAGCGCTACACGGCGTCGGTGACGTCGAATGGGTGGCTGGACCCGGGCGAGCTTGCTGCTATTGATCAGCGGGTGACGGCGGAACTGGACGCCGCCATCGCCGCGTGCGAGAACGATCCGTTGCCGGACCCTGAGAGCGCGTTGAGCGGCGTATTCGCGACCCCGCATCAGGCCGAACCGCTGTGGTTCAGGAGGCTGGATGGCTGAAGTGACCTATTTGGAGGCGCTGCGCCAGGGCCTTTGGGAAGAGATGGAACGCGACGAGCGGGTCTTCATCCTCGGAGAAGACATCGGGTTGTATGGCGGCGCCTTCAAGGTGACGGAGGGCTTCCTCCAGCGGTTTGGACCTGAGCGCGTGATCGACACGCCGATCGCGGAGTCGGCGATTGTCGGCGCGGCCGCCGGCGCCGCACACATGGGGTTCCGGCCCGTGGCCGAGATGCAGTTCATTGACTTCATCTCGTGCGCGTACGACATCCTGACCAATTATGTGGCGACTGCGAGATACCGAGCGGGGTTGGCCACGCCGATTGTGGTGCGGGGCCCTTCCGGTGGGTACGTGCGGGGCGGCCCATTTCATTCTCAGATGCCGGAAGCGGCGTTCTTTCACACGCCGGGGTTGAAACTGGTGTGTCCCGCCACGGCGCGTGATGCCAAGGGGCTGATCAAGGCCGCCATCCGAGACGAAGATCCGGTGATCTACTTCGAGCACAAGTTTCTATATCGCCGCATCAAGGAAGATCTTCCCGAGGGCGAAGACATCGTCACTCCGATCGGCCAGGCACGACTCGCGCGGGAGGGGAAGGATCTCACGATCGTGACCTGGTCGGCGATGGTGTGGAAGGCGCTCGAGGCGGCGGAGCAGATCGAACGGGCGGACGGCGCCGCGATCGAGGTCCTGGACCTCCGATCCCTGATCCCGATGGACGATGCGGCGATCATGGCCAGCGTGCGGAAGACGAACAAGGTCTTGATCGTGCACGAAGATACCCGTACGGGCGGAGTGGCGGGTGAGATCACGGCGCGGATCAACGAGCAGGCGTTCGAGTGGCTGGACGGGCCGATTTTGCGCGTCACGGCCCACGACACACCGTTACCCTACGCTCCCACCCTGGAGGACTACGTCCTGCCACAGACGGCGGACATTGTGAACGCCGCCCGTCACCTGTTGGCCTACTAGGGCCAGCCGTCGGCGCACGATGGCGAGGGCAGCCGGACTTGTGACCGCGGCGCACCAGCCCTCGCCACGCCAAACTTGGGCGTCGCGAGGCACCTGTCTGGTGGCGAGCAAGGCGCCAGCCACGTCGCTCTGAAGCCCCAGCGCGAGTTCTCGACGAGAGACGTTGGCCGGGATCTGCGCCAGGACGTGCACGCGATCCGGCAGCACGAGAATTGTGTCCGCCCGGCATCCGGAGGCCGCACAGGCGGCGCGCACCGCGCGCTCGCAGAAGGCGGCGGCCTCGGCTATCTTAAACCACCGTCGCCCGGACGGTGTCATCCAGACGAGGTGGCACCACTTCGGCGGCGTCGGTCGCTCGGGCATGGTCCAAGTCTTGTGCCGAGCCTGCCCCGACGCGTAGCCAAAACGTTGCCGACATCATTCAAATACCGCAGACCGCGGCTCGAGGGTGCGCGCAGGACATGGCACGAGTAGACGTCATCATGCCGCAGATGGGCGAGTCCATCGCCGAGGGGACCGTCGCCCGGTGGCTGAAGAAGGTCGGCGATCCCGTGAAGCGGGACGAGCCCATCCTGGAGATCTCCACCGATAAGGTGGACGCGGAGATTCCGTCACCCGCTTCAGGCGTCCTGTCCGAGATCAAGGTGGGTGAAGGGAAGACGGTGGCCGTCCAAACCGTGATTGCGGTGATTGATACGGACGGGGCGCAAGCTGCTCCCCCGGCCAAGCCAGCGGCTCCCGCCGCCCCAACCGTTTCACCCGCTCCCGCCGCCCCCGCCGCTCCTGCCGCGCCACCTGCCGCAGCGACTCCACACACCCCAGCGGCATCGGCACCACCAAAGCTGGGTCCGGCCCCTTCCGGCCCGGCCGCTCCTCTCGCTGTTTCACCGGGACCGGAGACCGCTGAGGAACGGCTTCGCCGCCGCTCCACCCCGCTGGTTCGCAAGATCGCCGCTGAGCACAGCGTAGACATCGCCCAACTTCAGGGCACGGGTCACGCCGGTCGCGTAACCAAGAAGGACATTCTGGAGTACATCGAGCGTGGGGCTGCGACGGCTGCGCCTGCCGCTCCGGTCGCGCCTGGCCTTCCAGCCGGTGCCGCCGCGCCCGCTGCCGTCCTGCACCCCACGTCGGAGCCCTGGCCCGGCGATCGCGTGGAGCCGATGAGCCGAATTCGCAAGCTCACGGCCGACCACATGGTGGTCTCTCGGCGGGTATCGGCCCATGTCACGAGCTTCTACGAGGTGGATTTCACGCATGTCGCGCGGCTCCGCGAGCGACACAAGGCGGCGTACGAGCAGCGCGGGGCGAAGCTCACCTATCTCGCGTTCATTACGAAGACGATTGCCGACAACTTGCGCCGGCATCCGGTGCTCAATGCCTCGGTCAGCGGCGACAACATTATCTACCGCGGTCAGGTGAACATCGGAATCGCGGTGGCGCTCGACTGGGGGCTGATCGTTCCCGTCCTGAGGAACGCGGATGAGCTGTCGTTGCTGGGGATCGCGCGCCAGATGGCGGATCTGGCCGAGCGTGCGCGCACCAAGCGGCTCAGCCCCGACGAGGTGCAGAAAGGCACGTTTACCATCACGAACCCTGGCGTGTTCGGATCGTACACCGGCGCACCGATCATCAATCAGCCGCAGGTCGCAATTCTCGGTGTTGGGGCGATTGAAAAGCGCCCCAGGGTGATCACGCTTGACGATGGTCAGGACGTCATCGCGATTCGAACCATGGGCATGCTGGCGCTATCCTACGACCATCGCATTGTGGACGGGGCCGATGCGGATCGCTTCATGGCAGACGTCAAGCGCGGGCTCGAAGCGTTCCCGGCCGAGGGCGTTTGACCGTGGCGCGCCGAACGATTGAAGTGCACGGGGAGCGCTGGGAGGTGTATCCGTCTGGCCGCGTAACGACCTACGACCGGGACGAATTCGGATTGGTGTTCGAGAAGGGCACCGGGCCCGATCGCGTGCGACGGGTCACGCGCTTCTCGCCGCTCGGCGCCCGGCGATGGGATGCGGCGCTCGCCGAGCTGTCAGACGCCAGCCTGCTCGAGCTGTTCAAGCAATCTCAACCGGCGTGGACCAGCCCGGAGGTGGGTTACGCCAGGCACTCGGGGTGAAGCTTGCCTCGGGTTGACATGCACGTTCACTCCAATGCGTCCGACGGCGAATCCAGTCCCACGGAACTCGTCCGGTCCGCTCAGGTCGCACGCCTGAGCGCGGTCGCCCTCACCGATCACGACACGCTCGCCGGGATCGCCGAGGCCACGCTGGCTGCGGGAACCGCGCTCCGGGTCGTCTGCGGATGCGAGTTTTCAGTGGCCGCGCCGTGGGGTGAGATGCACCTGCTGGGGTACTTCCTGCCGGCGGACGAGCCGCTGCTCGAGCGATTTCTCGAGACGCAGCGCGCCCGGCGGCTCGCGCGGGGGGAGGAGATCGTGCGGCGGCTGGGTCAGCTCGGGTTGACGTTGGCATTCGACGACGTGGCGGCGGATGCGCGGGGAGCGGCGCTGGGCCGCCCGCACATCGCCCGCGCCCTGGTGACGCGGGGGTTGGTGCGCGACGTGAGTACGGCCTTTGAGCAATACCTGGGTGCCGGGCGTCCCGCCTTCGTCCCGAAGATCCTGCCATCCGTTGCCGAAGTGTCCGCGCTGATTCGCTCGGTGGGGGGCGTGAGCGCCGCCGCGCACCTGAAGGAGCGTGGCACCAGGACGACGCTTCGCGCGCTACGAGACGCGGGCGTGGACGCGGTGGAGGTGCTGCACCCGGCCCACGATGACTCCACGCGCCGCCGCATCCGGCGAGCCGCGCGCGACGTGGGGATGCTCCCCACCGGCGGGTCGGATTGGCACGGCGATGCGGCCTCGGGCGACGATCGGACGTTGCTGGGCGTCATGGACGTCCCGGCTGAATGGCTTGCGGGAGTGGAAGCGCTTCACCTACGGCGGGCGGGCAGCCAGGTGGCGGCGTAATGGCACTGGATCTCACGGGCAAGGTGGCACTGGTGACCGGGGGTGCCCGGCGACTGGGGCGAGCGCTCAGTGAAGCACTGGCGGATCATGGCGCGACGGTGGCGATCCATCACCACTCATCTGCCGGGGCGGCACAGGAGCTGATTGCCGCGATCAAGGCCCGGGGCAAGCCCGAACCCCAGGCGTTTCGGGCCGATCTGCGCGACGGCCGGCAGGCGGGCGAGTTGCCGCGGCAGGTTGCGGCGCGGATGGGACGATTGGACATCGTGGTGAACTCCGCCGCGGTCATGACGCGCCAGCCGTTTGGTTCGGTCACGGCCGAGATGTGGGATTCGGTGCTGGACCTGAACCTCCGGGCGTATTTCCTGGTGGCGCAAGGTGCCGCGTCGGCGCTCAGGGCAGCCCGAGGACGCATCGTCAACATCTCCGATGTGGCAGCCTTCGACGCCTGGCCATCGTTCTTGCCCCACTGCGTGTCCAAGGCCGGCGTCGAGATGCTCACGCGTGGCCTGGCTCGCGTGCTCGCCCCGGACGTGACGGTGAACGGCATCGCTCCCGGCCCGGTGTTGCCGCCCGACGACGCGGACCCCGCCGAGCACGAGCGCTTGCTCACCACGATCCCGCTGAAGCGCATGGGTTCGCCGGCCGACGTGGTCCGCGCGCTGCTGTACCTGCTGATGGCCGATTTCGTGACTGGAACAACGCTCATCGTGGATGGCGGACAGCTCGTGCGGGGGCGCGGGCGTGCGTAACCCCGGCGGGGAACTCCGCAGCGCAGCCCGGCGTTCCGGGCTGCGGGGTGATGTCACATGGACTTCGAGGAGTCAGTGACCGACTACGACGTGATCATCGTTGGCGGGGGACCCGCCGGCCTGTGCGCCGCGCTGTACAGCGGTCGTGGCATGCTGCGCACGCTGTTGATCGAGCGCGGCATGCCGGGTGGCGAACTGCTCAACACCGAACTGATCGAGGACTATCCCGGTTTCGAGAGCATCCTGGGCCGGGAGCTGGCGGAACGAATGGCCAATCACGCCCGCAAGTTCGGCGCGGAGTTCGTCACCGATACCGTGGAAGCGGTTCGTCGCGAGCCGAGTGGCGAGTTCGTCGTGACCACGGAGCTGGGCAGGGCCTATCGCGCCCCAGCCGTGATCCTGACCGCGGGAGGGACGCCGACCAAACTCGGCGTTCCGGGCGAAAAGGAGTATGCCGGCCGGGGGGTGTCGTACTGCGCCGTGTGCGACGGGGCGTTCTTCAAGGGCGAGGTGCTCGCGGTCATCGGCGGAGGCGATGCTGCAGTGGAAGAGGCGGATTACCTCACACGCTACGCTTCGAAGGTGTACATCGTCCATCGCCGGGACAAACTGCGAGCGTCGCCGATCATTCAGCAGCGCGCGCTGGCGAATCCAAAGATCGAAGTGATCTGGAACAAGGTCGTCCAGGAGATCGAGGGCGACGAGCGGGGCGCTCGCCGAATCAGACTCAAGGACACGGCGTCCGGCGAGGTGTCCGCGCTCGAGGTCGGTGGCGTGTTCGTCTTCATTGGGTTCACGCCCAACACCGGCATCATCAAGGAGCACGTGAACCACGACGCCCAGGGGTATCTCATCACCGACGCGCACATGATGACCTCCATCCCGGGCCTGTTCGCGGCGGGCGACGTTCGCGTGCAGCTCACGCGTCAGATCACCACGGCCGTGGGCGACGCCACCACGGCCGCGATCGCCGTGGAGAAGTACTTGGCGGAGCGACGGGAGCACGCCGGCGTTGGAGCAGCCTAAGGTCATTTGTCTCACGACTGGGCAGTTCGCCCAGAACGGCTATATCGTTGCTGACCCCGCGAGCCGTCAGGCCGTGGTCGTCGATCCCGGAGAGGGTGCGGAGTTGTTCCTCCGGCGCGCGCGCACCGAAGGGGTGGAGATCGGGGCGATCTGGCTCACCCATGCGCATGTCGATCACGTTCTGGGTGTGGCGCGTGTCGCCGAGGCCACCGGGGCAAAGGTCCATCTGCATCCGGCGGACCGCCCGCTGTATGACCGCGCGGCGGACCAGGGAAGGTTCTTCGGGCTCGAGGCGCACAACCCGCCGCCACCCGACGTGAGCCTGTCGGACGGTGATTGGCTGCGCTGCGGCGGGATCGAGTTCGAGGTGCGTCACGTGCCCGGGCACAGCCCGGGCCACGTCGTGTTCGTCGGTCCGGGGATGGCCCTGGTGGGCGACCTCGTCTTCGCGGGATCGGTCGGCCGAACGGACCTGCCCGGCGGCAACGGCCGGGCGCTCATGGAGAGCATCCAGGCTCGCGTGCTGACCCTCCCCGATGAGACGGTGCTGTACCCGGGCCACGGACCGGAAACGACGGTGGGTCGAGAGCGCGCCACAAACCCGTTCCTGACCGGGCAGGTGCGGCTTGTCTAGCCGCTCGCGGTCCGATCGCGCCACCGGCCCGGCAGCGGAACCGCCACCACGACCGGAGCCGGAGCCACAGGAACCGGAACTGAGCCCTCGCCCCACGCGCCGACGGTCCCAGGCGCTCTGCCTGCGCTGCGGCTTTCCCGTTGAACCTGCTCCCTCCGGATGCAAGCACCCGTGTCCCAATTGTGGGTTCGTCTATCCCCTCGGAGACTGTTCGGACTAACTTCCCGGTGTGATTCGATCACCAGATGCCGGCCCGGCCGGCGCGTGGCCCCTCCACGGCTTCAGCTTCATGAGGAGCGCATGAATCAGCCGAGCAATACACGGACTGAGCGAGATCCGCTGGGTGAGCTTCCGGTTCCGGCCACCGCCCTGTGGGGCATCCAAACGGAACGCGCCCGCCAGAATTTCCCCATCTCGGGTCTCCGTCCGATGCCCCGTTTCGTGGACGCGATCGTCTGGATCAAGAAGGCGGCGGCCCTCACGCACCGACAGACCGGGCGCCTGGAAGAGCGATTGGCTAACGCGATCGTGGCCGCCGCCGACGAAGTCCTGGCCGGCCAGCACCGCGATCAGTTCGTGGTTGATCCATACCAGGCCGGCGCAGGCACCAGCCACAACATGAATGCCAACGAGGTGCTCGCCAATCGCGCCAACGAGCTGTTGGGCGGCACGCGGGGGGAGTACAAGCCGGTCCATCCGAACGACCATGTCAACATGGCGCAGAGCACCAATGACACGATCCCCACCGCCATTCGTTTGGCATCGCTCGCCGCCCTCCCCGTCTTGGACGGTGCCATGGCCCGGCTGGCTCGCGCGTTCGCGGCCAAGGGAGAAGCCTTCGACGGCGTCGTGAAGTCCGGTCGAACTCACCTGCAGGACGCCACGCCGATTCGGTTGGGTCAGGAGTTCGCGGCCTACGGGCGAACGGTGGAGCGATCACGACACCGCCTCCACGCCGCAGCGGAACCGTTGCGCGAGCTCGGGATCGGCGGGACCGCGGTCGGCACGGGGCTCAACGCCGAGCCCGAGTACCCGGGACTCATGGTGACGCACCTGCGGGCGATCACTGGCCTGGACGTGCGCGTTGGCGAAGACCGGGTGCAGCTGATGCAATCCATGGGCGACGCGGCGGCGTTCAGCGCCGCGCTCCGCACGTACGCGCTAGACCTGAGCAAGATCGCGAGCGATCTCCGGCTCTTGGCCTCCGGGCCCCGCACGGGCCTCAACGAGATCCTGCTCCCGCCGGTACAGCCCGGGTCGAGCATTATGCCGGGGAAAGTGAACCCCAGCATCGCCGAGATGGTGAACATGGTGTGTTATCAAGTCCTGGGGAACGATCTCACCGTTGCCGGAGCGGCGGAGGCGGGCCAGCTCGAACTCAACGTGATGATGCCGGTGATCGCTCACAACATCCTGTTTTCCATGGAGATCCTGAGCAACGCGAGCCGAGTGCTGGCCGTGCGCTGCGTGGAAGGGATCGAAGCGAATGTGGAGCAGTGCGCGTACTGGTTGGAGCGCAGTCCGGCCTTGGTGACGGCGCTCGCCCCGAAGATCGGCTACGCCGAGGCGGCCAAGCTTGCGAAGGAAGCGGTGGCGCGGAACCTGAGCGTTCGGCGCTTGATCGAGGAGAAGGGCGTGTTGAAGGGTAAGGAGCTGGAAGAGGTCCTGGACCTGCGTGCGATGACCGAAATCGGTGTTCCCGGCCATCGGGTCGGCTGAGCGGAGGTCGTGATCGCCGGATTCTCCCACCGGGAACTCATTCGGTACGCGCGCCATTTGGCGCTGCCGCAGGTCGGTCAAGCCGGGCAAGAACGCCTGCGAGATGCTCGTGTCCTCATTATCGGTGCCGGCGGCTTGGGATCGCCTGCCGCCCTCTATCTTGCTGCGGCCGGCGTCGGCACCCTGGGCCTGCTCGATTTCGATGTCGTGGATGAAACGAACCTCCAGCGTCAGGTGTTGCACGGCACGGCCGCAGTGGGCAGGCCAAAGGTGGAGTCCGCTCGGGAACGTCTCTCTGACCTGAACCCGCACGTCCAGCTCGTCACGATCCCCGAGCGGCTCACGAGCGCCAACGCCATGGCGGTGATCGAGCCGTTCGACGTGGTCGTAGACGGGAGCGACAATTTCCCCACGCGCTACCTGGTCAATGACGCCTGCGTCTTGAGCCGAAAACCGTATGTGTACGGCGCCATCTTCCGGTTCGACGGCCAGGTCTCGGTGTTTGCCGCGCGCGGAGGTCCGTGCTATCGCTGCCTGTACCCGGAGCCGCCACCACCCGAGCTCGTCCCGTCCTGCGCCGAAGGCGGGGTGCTTGGCGCCCTCCCGGGCGTGATCGGCAGCCTTCAGGCGCTCGAGGCTATGAAGCTCGTGCTGGGCAAGGGAGATCCTCTGGTGGGGAGGCTGCTGCTGTTCGACGGCTTGGCCATGCGGTTCCGAGAGATCTCGATTCAACGAGACCCGAACTGTCCGGTGTGCGGCGACCGGGCCACCATCCGGGACTTGATTGATTACGAGGCGTTTTGCGGAGTCGCGTCCGGGAGCACGGCGGCCACCGACGACATCGCGGCCACTGACCTGGCGCGGGAGCTTGCCGGCAACGCGCCACCCGTGCTGCTCGACGTTCGCGAGCCGTTCGAGTGGGAGATCTGTCACCTCCCCGGCGCGCGGCTAATCCCGCTGGGCCAGCTCCCGGAGCGTCTCGCGGAGGTGAACGCGCGGGACAGCCTGGTGGTCTACTGCCACACCGGGGCTCGCTCCCGGCGCGCGATGGAGTTGTTGCGGGCAGCGGGGTTGCCACATGTACGGAATCTCTATGGCGGGATTGACGCGTGGGCCCGGGATGTGGACCAGAGCATGCCCCGGTACTAGGCCCGTGGGAGCCGTTGCGAATACGGGCGCGTGTAGAATGCCGAAGGGGGGATTCGAACCCCCACGGGCTGTCGCCCACTGCGCCCTGAACGCAGCGCGTCTACCAGTTCCACCACTTCGGCATGAGCGGCCCGGAGGCGGGCGCGGCCGAATAGTCGCACCGCCGCGGAGGCCAGTCAACCCTTTTTCTTGACCGCGCGGAAGCGGTTTCCTATCTTGAACTTACATCGTGTCGCGCCAATCGTCGTCTGAACGCAACACCGCGCAAGTCCTCGCCCGCAACCCCAAGGCTCGGCATGACTATCACATTCTCGAGACGTGGGAGTGCGGCCTAGTGCTGACGGGTTCGGAAATCAAGTCTATCCGGGCCGGCAAAGCGAGCCTCAAGGAGGCCTATGGCACAGTTCGGAACGGCGAGGTCTGGCTGGAGGGTATGCACGTTGCCCCCTATGAGTCCGGTGGGTATGCGAACCACCCTCCCGTGCGCCCGCGCAAGCTGCTGCTCCATCGTCGCGAAATTCGGCGAATGATCGGGTCGGTGGAGCAGCGTGGTCTCACGCTTGTCCCGCTGGACATCCACGTCGTGCGCGGGCGGGCCAAAGTGACGCTCGCTCTGGGCCGGGGGAAGAAGCTCCACGACCGGCGTGACGAGCTGCGACGGAGAGCCGCCGAGCGGGAGCTTGCCCGCGCCTTGAGCCGGCGACAATGATCAACCGCACGCTGGTCGAGGTCGTCCTGGCCGCGGCAACGGCGGCATGGGGTCCGCGGGCTGCGGCTCCGGGAGTCGTGACCGTCTCGACGTCGCGCGGTGAAGTGGCGGTCGCCGTTCGGAGTGACCGCGGTCATCCCGTCCTGTCGGCACCCCACCTCAGGACGGCGCTACCCATGACCATTACGCTGGACGGCGACTGGGCGGACGTGGCGCTTGGCGGGCAGCCGTTCCGGTTCTTGCTGGACGCCCCGTTGTTCGTGCACGCGGGGCGCCTGGTTCCGCTGGCGGGCGCGGCATACCTCCACGACGACACGCTGTTCGTGCCGCTTCAGTGGCTCGCGGAGTACGTTCCTCGGGTCTTCCGGGAGGCGTACCGGTACGACTTCCTGGCCGCTCGCTTCGAGGAGACGGCCCTGGCTCCCACGGTCCGCACGGGGCCGGCTGCGCGGCCGGCTGCCACCGTGCCCGCGGCGCCACCGGCGGGGACGAGCAGTGCCGCTGCCGCTCGCGGCCGGCCGATCGCCCCGGGGAGCCCGCTCCGCATGAGTCATACGGTGGTGGTGGACCCCGGACACGGGGGCGTGGATCCCGGGAACCCGGGCCTGTACTTCCCGCGCGGTCTGCGGGAGAAAGACGTCACGCTTCAGATCGCCCGCGTGCTGCGAGGGGAGTTGGCGGCTCGGGGTATCAGCGTCCAGCTGACGCGCGACCGTGACACGCTGATCGCGTTCAAGGATCGAGCGAGGCGCTGCGACGGTCCCTGCGACGTGTTCGTCAGCATTCACGTCAACTCGCTCGCGCGGCGGCGCGGCTACACCGACGTTCGCGGCTTCGAGACATACTTTCTGAGCGAAGCGCGAACAGCCGACGCTCAACGCGTGGCCGACATGGAGAACGAAGCCCTGCGGTACGAGACCGAGCGTGACGCCGCCCTCGACGACCAGTTCGCGTTTATCCTGAAAGACCTTCAGACCAACGAGTATCTGCGAGAGTCCGCGGCGCTCGCCGACGCCGTGCAACGCCACGGTGCGCGACAACACCCCGGCGGCGCCCGCGGTGTCTCTCAGGCGCGCTTCGCGGTCCTCAGCTACGCGCGCCGACCCGCGATTCTCGTCGAGGTGGGCTACAGCACCAATCGTGGCGATGCGCAGTTCCTGACCTCGCCCGAAGGCCAGCGTCGGCTGGCGCGCGCCATCGCCGACGGGATCGTGGAGTACCTCGTTCGGTACGAGCGCAAGCTCGCCGACGGCTTGCCCTGACGCGGGCGTCTCTGTCTCCCCGCACACGCGCGACGCCCATCGAGGCGTTCGGCACGACGTTTCAAAACCCGATCCTGCTCGCGGCCGGCACGGCCGGCTTCGGGCGGGAAGTTGCAGGCGTCATCGATCTGGATCGGCTGGGCGGGATCATCACCAAGGCCGTGAGCCCGGAGCCTCGCTCGGGTCATCCCCCGCCGCGGGTCGCGGAGTTCCCCGGTGGGATGCTCAACGCCATCGGGCTCGCCAATCCCGGGCTCGCGCACGTCGCGGCGACGGACCTCCCGTGGCTCGCGAAGAGCCTGCAACGCGCACGAGTCATCGTCAACGTCGTAGGGAACGTGATCGAAGACTACGTCGCGGTGGTGCAGCGGCTCACGAGCCACTCGATCGTGGCGGCGTTCGAGCTCAACGTCTCGTGTCCCAACGCGGCTCGTGGCGGGGAGGAATTCGGCGCGGACGATCTGGTGCTCGGGGAACTCGTGGGCGCCTGCCGTGGCGTGACGACCAAGCCGCTGATCGCCAAGCTTGCCCCCACGCTTCCCGACATCGCGCGCACCGCCGAAGCGGCCGTCCGCGCCGGCGCGACCGGTGTCTCCCTTGTCAACACGATCCCTGGTACGCTGTTCTCGGACCGCGAGCGCCGGGGTGAGCCTCGGAGTCGGCTGGGATATGGCCAAGGGGGCGTGAGCGGGCCGGCGCTGCTCGCGGTGGGGGTGCTGGCCGTGCGGCGCGTGGTTCAGCGACTTGCGTGTCCCGTGATCGGCATCGGAGGCGTTTGGCACCCCGACGACGTTGAGCAGTACATCGAGGCGGGAGCGGTGCTGGTGGGTGTCGGGACTGCGGCGCTCGCTGACCCGCGGATCCCGGAACGGCTGGCAACGGCCTGGAGCGGGCGTGGCTGAGGTCATCGTCGCGTTCGACGTTCCCACTGCCGAAGCAACGAAAAGGCTGGCCGATCAATTGCCTGGGCTTCGCTGGGCCAAGGTCGGCCCGGTGGCCCTGTTGGAGGGAGGGCCGGACGTGGTGCGCTGGTTCAAGAGGCGCGGCGTTCGGGTCTTCCTCGACATGAAGTGGCACGACATCCCCAACACCGTGGCCGAAGCCGTCCGCGCGGCTGAGCGGCTGGGAGTGGACCTCGTAACCGTCCACGCCCTTGGCGGGGAGTCCATGCTTCGGGCCGCAGTCGCTGCCAGGCGCTCGGTGAGAATCGTGGCCGTGACGGTGCTCACGTCCCACACCGCGGAGGAGTACTCCGCCGTCGTGAGGCGCGACGTTACGCACCTGCCGGAGGAGGCCAGGAGGCTTGCGGCAGCCGCGGCCCGCTGTGGACTGGACGGCGTGGTTACGTCGCCACTGGAAATCGAGGTGGTCAGGTCGGAGCTTCCGGCCGATGCGTGGATCGTCGTGCCAGGCATCCGCCCATCAGGCGCGCCGGCCGGCGACCAGCGTCGGACGGCGACGCCGGAGTGGGCTGCCGCGCGCGGGGCGACGCACCTCGTGGTGGGACGGCCGATCCTGGAAGCCAAAGACCCAAGCGCGGTGTATCACAGCGTGTGCGAGGCGTCGAAATGAAGGTTCTGTGGTGTCTTGTGGCGTGCGCGGTTGTGGCACTGGTTGCCGATGGCGCGGCATCTGCTCAGGCCCAGGAAGGGCTGGAGCAGGCCGCGGAACGAGCGCGAGCGGCGTGGCTTAGGCATGACGTGGACGATTTGCTCGCCTCGAGCGACACGGTCCGACTGCAGCTCCCGGGAGTCACGCGGTCGGCGGCCTTGGAGCCGGGCCAAGCCGCCCGGCTGCTGGCCCGCTACTTGGGGTCGGCCCGTGAGGTCGAGTTTGATCTTGTGGGCCTGCGTCGAGCCGCCCAGGACCACGGGTACGCGGAAGGTGTGCGACGCTTCGTCATCGAAGGCACGTCGGACGAGCGGCGCGAGACGGTGTTCATCGGCCTTCGCCAGGTGGATGGGGTGTGGCGCGTTCGGGAGGTCCGGGTGGTGCGGTGAAGTTGCTGCCCTAACCGTAACCCAGATCGTCCCTTGCACGGTTCTCCATGGCCGGTTATACTGCCTTGCTCGACCAGAACCCAGTGGCCCTTCGGAGGCGTAGGAAATAGTGAAGGTGCGTTCCAGCGTGAAGCCCATCTGCGAGCACTGCAAGGTCGTCCGGCGTCGCGGGGTCACTTACATCATCTGCAAACGCAGTCCCAAACACAAACAGCGGCAAGGCTGAGCGGATGGCGCGTATCGCAGGGGTGGACCTGCCTCGCGAGAAGCGGGTGGAGATCGCCCTCACATACATCTACGGTATCGGCGTGCCGACGTCACGGCGGATCCTCGATAAGACCGCGGTGAGTCCGGACACGCGCGTGCGAGACCTCTCGGATGCGGAGGTGGCGCGGCTGCGCCAGGTGATCGAGCGCGAGGTGAAGGTCGAGGGCGCACTACGGACCGAAGTGGCGATGAACATCAAGCGACTGATGGATATTGGCAGTTATCGCGGGACGCGTCACAAGCGGGGACTGCCCGTGCGGGGTCAGCGAACACATACCAACGCCCGGACGAAGAAGGGCCCTCGCAGGGCCATCGCCGGCAAGAAGAAGGTGATTGCGAAGAAATAATATGGCCGAAACACCAACACCTACTCCGGCGCCTGCGGCTGCTCCACCTGCCGCGCCCACGCCCGCCGTCAAGCGGAGCAAGAAGGTCGTGGAGGCGGAAGGCATTGCGTATATCACCGCCACGTTCAATAACACGCTGGTAACGATCACCGATTCCAAGGGGAACGCCGTGGCGTGGGGCTCGGCGGGCAAGGCGGGGTTCAAGGGCTCCAAGAAGTCGACGTCGTTCGCCGCCACCGTGGCGGCGGAGCAATGCGCGCGGGAAGCGGTCGGCCTGGGCGTCCGGCGGGTGCACGTGCGCGTTCAGGGACCGGGATCCGGGCGCGAATCGGCCATTCAGGCGCTCGCAACGGCCGGTCTCCAGATCGCCTCGATTCGCGACGTCACGCCGATCCCCCATAACGGGTGCCGGCCTCCCAAGAAGCGGCGGGTGTAGCGGATGGCGCGGTATACCGGAGCGGTCTGCCGGCTCTGCCGGCGCGAGGGTACGAAGCTCTTCCTGAAGGGCCCGCGCTGCTTGACCGAGAAATGTGCGGTGGAGCGGCGGGGCTACGCGCCGGGCCAGCACGGCCAATCGGCCGGCCGGCGCCGTAAGAGTTCCGAGTACTCGCGGCAGTTACGCGAGAAACAGAAGGTGAAGCGGATCTACGGGCTTACCGAGCGGCAGTTCCGCAACTTGTTCGACCGCGTGCGCCAGGAGCCGGGTGTCACCGGGGACAACCTGCTGATCGCATTGGAGTCCCGATTGGATAACGTGGTGTTTCGGATGGGATTCGCGCCCAGCCGGCAGGCCGCTCGGCAGCTCGTCCGGCACCGGCACATCGAGGTCAACGGGCGGCGGCTGACGATTCCGTCATACCAGGTGCGGGCGCGGGACGAGGTACGGGTGGCGCCGCCGAGCCGAGAGCTGGCCACGGTGCAGGCCTCGCTCGCGGCGTTGTCGCGCGCCACGCCCGTGCCGTGGATTGCCGTGGATACTGAGAAGGCGACCGGAAGGATCACCGAGCGGCCCACGCGTGACGCGATTCCCATCGCGGCGCAGGAGCAGCTCATCGTCGAACTCTACTCGAAGTGACCATGTCCATTGACTTGATCGGTCTGGTCCGACCGCACGTGGTCGAGATGACCAAGCGGGAGGACAATCCGCACGCGGCGGAATTCCGGCTGCAGCCCCTGGAGCGCGGTTTTGGCTACACGCTGGGGAACGCCTTGCGTCGCATGCTGCTGTCATCGATGCGGGGGGCGGCCGTGTGGGGGTTCCGCCTGGACGGTGTCGTTCATGAGCACCAGACGGTGCCCGGTGTGGTGGAGGACATCCACCAGATCATCGCTCGGCTGAAGTCGCTCACGCTGGTGCTCGCGCCGGAAGTGGACGAGGCGGTATTGCACATCCGGGTGTCGAAGGCTGGCCCGGTGTACGCGCGGGACATCGAGGCGCACGGGGCCGTGCGCATCATCCAGCCCGACTTTCTGCTGTTCACGCTGCAGGAAGATCGTGAGATCTCCGGCGAGCTGTATGTCAACAAGGGACGCGGCTACGTCGAGGCGGCGCAGCATCCGAGCGACCGATCGTTGCCGGTGGATCTGGTCCGCATTGATGCGATCTACAATCCGGTGCGACGGGCCAACTTCACCGTGGCGGAGACGCGCGTGGGCCAGCGCACGGACTTCGATCGCCTGACGCTCTCGGTGGAGACCAACGGGACAATCACGCCCGAGGACGCGGTGGCGTACGCGGCGGCGCTGCTGCAAGAGCACCTGCGGTACTTCGTGGACTTTGGCCGGGTGCCCATGATGACGGCTGCCGCCGCGGTATCCGGCGGACGAGATGGGGCCCGGCTGCGCGACCTGCTCGCCAAGCCGATTGACGAATGCGGCCTGTCGGTCCGGTCCATCAACTCGCTCAAGAACTCCAATATCAACACGCTGGGGGATCTGGTTCGGTACTCCGAAGACGACATGCTGAAGGTGAAGAACGTGGGGGAGAAGGCCCTGGCCGAAATCGCCGACTTGCTGCGGCGGGAAGGCCTGAATTTCGGCATGGAGTTCGAGGATGTGGGCGGCGAGGTTGTCGTGAAGAACCCGGGGACGCCGCCGTCGACGGCCCGGGCAGCGCTGGCGGAAGCCGAGGGCTGATATGCGGCACCGCGCGCGCGGGCGGCAACTGGGCCGCACGTCCAGCCACAAGCGGGCCATGCTGGCCAACATGGCGACGTCGCTGCTCGCCCACGATCGCGTGGTGACGACGGAGGCCAAAGCGAAGGAGCTGCGCCCGTACGTCGAGCGCCTGATTACGCTCGCCCGGCGCGGCGATCTCCATGCACGTCGGCTCGTGGAGCGCCGCATTCGTGATCGCGCAGCCGCACAGCGACTGTTCCGGGAGATCGGCCCGCGGTTTGCGTCGCGCCCGGGAGGGTACACGCGGATCGTCAAGCTCGGGCACCGGCCGGGGGACGGCGCGGAACTCGCGCGGATCGAGCTACTGTCGGCGTGAGCGAGGCTGATCGGCTGATGACAGCAACGGGGACCCATCGGGTCCCCGTTTTCTTAGGCAGGCTGCGCGACGGCGCGGGGAGCCTTTGTGACGCGGTTGGACTTGATGCACTGCGTACAGACCCGGATGCGACGAGGAGCGCCGTTCACCAAGACGCGCACGCGCTGAAGATTGGGGTACCAGCGGCGCGCGGTCTTATTATTGGCGTGACTGACGTTGTTTCCGGCCCGCGGACCCTTGCCGCAGACCTCACACACTCTGGCCATGATTCCTAACCGGGCGAAGAACGTGACGCATCCGATGTACAGCGAGCGAGACGACAAGATAGCTGGCCCTTGTCCCGCCTACAAGGCGGCCGAACCACGGGAGGTCTGATGCCGACGGCCTTGATCACCGGCGTGACCGGGCAGGATGGCTCGTATTTGGCTGAAGCTCTGCTGGCCAAGGGGTACACGGTGGTGGGCGTCGTCCGTCGTACGTCCCACGATTCCTACGAACGCATTGGGCACCTGCTCGATCGCATCCGGATTGTTCCGGCCGACCTGCTCGACCAGCACTCGCTCACCACGGTGATTGCGGAGATCCAGCCCGATGAGATCTATAACCTGGCCGCGCAGAGCTTCGTGCCGACATCGTGGACGCAGCCGGTGCTCACCGGGGAGTTCACGGCGCTCGGGGTGACGCGGATTCTTGAGGCGGTGCGCTTGTCGCGCCCCACGGCCCGGTTCTATCAGGCCAGCTCGTCCGAGATGTTCGGGCGGGCGCGCACCACCCCACAGGACGAGTCCACGCCCTTCTACCCTCGTTCCCCCTACGGCGTGGCCAAGGTGTACGGGCACTGGATCACGGTGAATTATCGCGAGTCCTACGGGCTCTACGCGGTGAGCGGGATCCTGTTCAATCACGAGTCGCCGCGGCGCGGCCTCGAGTTCGTGACCCGTCGAGTGTCGGACGGCGTGGCGCGAATCAAGCTGGGCCTCGCGTCGGAACTCACCCTGGGGAACCTCGATGCGAAACGGGACTGGGGGTACGCCGGCGACTACGTGGAGGCGATGTGGCTGATGTTGCAGCAGGCCGCGCCGGACGACTACGTGATTGGGACGGGCGAGACGCACTCGGTGCGCGAGTTGGTAGAGGTGGCCTTTGCGCACGTCGGGCTCGATCCCAAGAAATACGTCCGCGTGGATCCCGCGCTGATCCGCCCGGCCGAGGTCGATGTGCTGCAGGCCAACCCGGCAAAAGCGAGGACGCGGCTGGGGTGGGCGCCCAGGGTCCACTTCGAGGAGCTGGTCCGGATGATGGTTGACGCCGATCTGAAGCGGCTGGAGGCGCGCCGGTGAAGGTCGTGGTCACGGGCGCGGACGGGTTTGTCGGTCGCAGGCTCGTGCCGCGGCTGTGCAGTGCGGGACATACGGTGGTGGCCGCCGTACGTCCGGGTGCGTCAGGGCACTGGCAGCCACCGGACGGGGTCGCGGTCGTCCCGCTGGAGTTGACGGATGACCAGTCAGTGGGGCGGGTCGCGGCACTCCGTCCCGAAGCAGTGGTCCATCTCGCGGCCGTTGCCTCGGGTGGGGATGCACGGAGGGATCCAGGGTATGCGTGGCACGTGAACGCCGTCGGGACGGCTCGACTGGCAGAGCACTTGGGGCGGCTGCGTGAGGAAGGGAGTGGAGACCCGCTGCTCCTGCTCGTATCCACGGCCGAGGTCTATGGTGGGGGCCACGCTACGCCTCGGGTCGAGACCGATCCAGCCGAGCCCTGTTCTCCCTATGCAAGCTCCAAGCTCGGTGCAGAAGTTGCCGCGCTCGAGGTGCATCGGCGGACGGGGCTGCGTGTGATCGTTGCGCGGCCGTTTCCCCATAGCGGACCGGGGCAGGATGAGCGGTTCGTGCTGCCGGCGTTTGTGCGGAGGCTGGTGCTGGCAAAGCGCGCACGGGCGCCGGTGGTTAAGGTGGGGAACATTGATCTGGTCCGTGAGTTTCTGCATGTGGCGGACGTGGTAGAGGCTTACGTAACGTTGCTTGAGCGCGGGCGCCCGGGGGGCGTGTATAACATCGCTTCCGGCGCGGGTGTAGCGCTCGCCGACGTGTTCTTCCGTCTTGCCGAGATGGTCGGTCACCGCGCCGTTCCTGAGGTTGACGCGGACCTGGTGCGAAGCGCGGACATCCCGTACCTCGTCGGAGACGCCACGCGCCTCCGCACGGAGACGGGCTGGCGCCCGACGATCTCATTGGACCAGTTGCTCCGGGAACTAGTGGATGCCGAAGCGCACTGACATCGAATCCATTCTGATCGTCGGATCCGGTCCGATCATCATCGGGCAGGCGGCGGAGTTCGACTACTCGGGGACCCAGGCGATCAAGGCACTCAAGGAAGAGGGCTACCGGGTCATCCTGGTGAACTCGAACCCCGCCACGATCATGACGGATCCGGAACTGGCGGATCGCACCTACGTGGAACCCATCACCCCCGAGTGGGTGGCGCGGGTGATCGAGCGGGAGCGGCCCGACGCGCTCCTGCCAACCATGGGCGGGCAGACCGGGCTGAACGTGGCCATGCGCCTGGCCCGGGACGGAACTCTCACCCGCTGCGGCGTGGAGCTGATCGGGGCCGACGAGCGGGCAATTCGCATGGCGGAGGATCGGCGCGAGTTTGCCGAAGCCATGCGCCGCATTGGGTTGGCCGTGCCTGACGGGGCTGTCGTGACGTCGAAGGACGAGGCAATGCAGGCGGTGCAGCGGACCGGATACCCCGCGATCATCCGGCCGTCGTTCACCCTCGGCGGCACGGGCGGTGGCGTGGCGTACAACGTGGAAGAGTACCAGGACAAGATCGCTCATGCGCTCGCCGCCTCGCCGGTGGGGTCTGCCCTGGTGGAGCGATCGGTTCTCGGATGGAAGGAGTTCGAGCTCGAGGTCATGCGCGACTGCCGGGACAACGTGGTGATCGTGTGCTCCATCGAGAACTTCGATCCCATGGGCGTGCACACGGGTGACTCCATCACCGTGGCGCCGGCCATGACTCTCACGGATCGCGAGTACCAGGTCATGCGGGATGCCGCCATCGCCATCATCCGCGAGGTGGGCGTCGCGGCGGGCGGCTGCAACATCCAGTTCGCGGTGCATCCCGGCACGGGCGAGATGCTCGTGATCGAGATGAATCCCCGGGTGTCGCGCTCGTCGGCCCTGGCCTCGAAGGCCACGGGGTTCCCCATTGCTCGGATCGGGGCCAAGCTCGCCGTGGGGTACACGCTGGATGAGCTGCCCAACGACATCACGAAAACCACGCCGGCCTCGTTCGAGCCGGTGCTTGACTACGTCGTGGTGAAGTTCCCCCGTTTCGCCTTCGAAAAATTCCCCATGGCAGACGCGACGCTCACCACGCAAATGAAATCCGTGGGCGAGTCCATGGCGATTGGCCGGACCTTCAAGGAGGCATTCCAGAAAGGGATTCGCGCACTGGAGATTGACCGGCCGGGGTGGGTGGTGGGGCAGACCCCAAAGGACGACCGGCTCGAGTCGGACGACGTCGAGACTCTGCGCGTGGCCCTTCGGACTCCCACGCCCGAACGGATCTTCCAAATCAAGCGGGCGATGCGGGCGGGCATGTCGGTGCACGAGATCTCCGCACTGACGCACATCGATCCGTGGTTCCTCTCGCAGCTGGCCGAACTGGTGGACGCGGAAGCGGAGTTCGTCCGGGCCCGGACGGTGGACGCGGACAACCTGCGAGCCATGAAGCAGATGGGATTCTCGGATCGTCAGCTCGCAGACCTGCGGCGCGTCTCCGAGGAGGAGGTGCGCGCGCTGCGATGGCGCCTCGGGATCCACCCGAGTTACAAGATGGTGGACACCTGTGCGGGCGAGTTTCCATCGGCCACGCCATACCTGTATTCGTCGTACGACGACGAGAACGAGTCGGAGCCGGTCGGCGAGCAGGGCGTGGTGATCCTGGGGAGTGGTCCCAACCGCATCGGGCAGGGAGTGGAGTTCGACTACTGCTGCGTGCGGGCGGGACTCGCGTTTCGGGAGCTGGGATATCGGACGATCATGGTGAACTGCAATCCAGAGACGGTCTCCACCGATTTCGATATCTCGGACAAGCTGTACTTCGAGCCCCTGACGCTCGAGGACGTGTTGGAAATCGTCCGGCGGGAACGGCCGAAAGGCGTCGTGATCCAGCTGGGCGGGCAGACGCCGCTTCGAATGGCAAAAGGGCTCGAAGCCGCGGGGGTGCCGATCCTGGGGACGAGCCCGGAGGCGGTGGACATCGCCGAGGACCGCCGTCGGTTCGAGGCGCTGGCGCGCCAATTGGGCGTGACGCAGCCGGCCAATGGCACGGCCAACACGCTCGAGGAAGCCGTGGTCGTCGCGGCGCGCGTGGGGTATCCGGTGCTGGTGCGGCCGTCCTACGTGCTGGGCGGGCGAGCCATGGAGATCGTGTACGACGAGGCCTCGCTGCGGAGCTATTTCGAGACGGCGGCGCGCGTGTCCCCTGCGCACCCGGTCCTGATCGACCGGTTCGTAGAAGACGCCTTTGAGGCGGACGTGGACGCCATCTGCGACGGCCGGCGCTGTGCCATTGGCGGCGTCATGCAGCACATCGAGGACGCCGGCATCCATTCGGGCGACTCGGCCTGCGTGTTGCCGCCGTACCTGATCGAGGAGACCGCGGTGGAGGCGATGCGCCACTACACGCGGCGCTTCGCCCTGGAACTCGGCGTCGTGGGGCTGATCAACGTGCAGTACGCCATCAAGCACGGCGTGGTATACGTGCTCGAAGTGAACCCGCGCGCGTCGCGCACCGTGCCCTTCGTGAGCAAGGCGACCGGGATTCCGCTGGCCAAGCTTGCGGCTGCCGTGATGGTCGGGCGATCGCTCGACGAGGCGGGCGTACCGGACGAGGCCCGCATCCCGTACGTGGCGGTGAAGGAGGCGGTGTTCCCGTTCCGCAAGCTGCCGAACGTGGACACGCTGCTCGGGCCGGAGATGCGATCCACCGGCGAGGTGATGGGCATCGCCGACAGCTTTGGGATGGCGTTTGCCAAGGCGCAGATCGGCGCGGACGGGGCGCTGCCGCTGGAGGGCAGCATCATGATCACCGTCAACGACCACGATAAACCGACGGTGACGCCAATCGCCCGGCGGTTCCACGAGATGGGATTCCGGATCGTGGCGACGGAGGGCACGTCGCGTTACTTGAACCAGCGCGGCATCCCCGCCGAGCGGGTGCTCAAGGTGCACGAGGGTCGGCCGAATGCGGCGGACCTGATCGTGTCCGGTCAGGTTCAGCTGCTGATCAACACGCCCCTCGGCAAGCTGACCCAGCGGGACGACTATTACATGCGTCGAACCGCCTTGCAATACGGCCTTCCTTACACGACCACCATGTCCGCCGCAAGCGCCGCGTGCGACGCCATCCTCGCGCTGCGGTCGCGCAAGGGATCGGTGCGGTGCCTGCAGGAATGGTACGAGCTGCAGCGTCAGGCCGAGCGTGGTCTTGCGGTTTCGGCCGGCGAGGCCGCCGGGGGACGGTGACCACCGCGCTCGCCGAGCTTCGCTCCCGCGTCCGGGGGACGGTCCGCTACGACGAGCCGCTCGCGCGCTACACCACATATCGCCTCGGAGGACCGGCGGCCGCGCTCGTGGAGCCGCGGAGCGTCGAGGACGTCGTAGCCGCGCTGGCGTTCGCCCGCGAAGCCGGCTTGCCGTGGCTCGCGCTGGGCCTTGGATCGAACGTGTTGATTAGCGATGCCGGGTTCGAGGGCGTCGTTGTCCGCGTCGGCAAAGGGTTGGACGAGGTGAGAGTGCAGGGGCCGGATACCTGGACCGTCGGGGCGGGACTCCCCACGCCGTTGCTCGCGAAACGGTCCGCCGGGGCGGGCCTGGCAGGGGCGCAGCGCATGATCGGGGTGCCGGGGACGGTCGGCGGCGGCGTATTCATGAATGCCGGTGCCCACGGTCAAGACTTCTCGCTGATCGTGCGATCGGTCGAGCTGGTCCAACCCGATGGAACGACATCGGTGCTGGAAGGTTCGAACATCCCCTGGCGGTATCGGTCCGCCGGGATCGACGCCTGCGTTATCGTCGGGGTGACGCTCCAATTCACGCCCGGCGACCCGCGGGAGCTGCAGGCCGACATCCGCCGGCACCTGGAGTGGCGAAAGGCTGGGACTCCGTTCGACCAGCCATGCTGCGGATCGGTGTTTCGTAATCCATCGGCACCGAGCGGGGCAGTCAGGGCCGCAGCAGCCGCGCCGGATGCAAGGCCGCCCGGGATGACGGCCGGTCAGCTGATCGACGCGGCGGGGCTCAAGGGATTCAGGATTGGCGGTGCTCAGGTGTCTGCCATGCACGCCAACTACATCGTGAATCTCGGCACGGCGACCGCAGCGGACGTCAAAGCCGTGATCGACGCGGTCAGGCAACGCGTATTTGCGGAGTTCGGGGTAGAGCTGGAGCTCGAAGTGAGGATCATTGGATAGACGTGCGTGCGGTCAGGGCACGCAACTCACTTGGCCGATCGTCTCCGATCGCCACTGATTGTCTCTCAAGCGCTCGAATCGAGGACCGATTGGCCGACTACTTCGCACACGAATCGTCTTACGTGGATCCGGGCGCCGTGATCGGATCCGGCACCAAAATCTGGCACTTCTGCCACATCATGCCCGGTGCGCAGATTGGCGAGCGATGCTCGTTAGGGCAGAATGTGGTCGTCATGCCCGGAACCCGCATCGGGAACAACGTGAAGATTCAGAACAACGTCTCGATCTACGAAGGCGTTGTGCTGGAGGACGATGTCTTTTGTGGACCGTCCTGCGTGTTCACCAACGTCATCAATCCTCGGAGCCACGTGCCGCGGAAGCACGAGTATCGCCGGACGCTCGTGCGACGGGGGGCTACGATCGGGGCGAATGCCACCATCGTGTGCGGCGTGACGCTGGGGGAGTATGCGTTCATCGGTGCGGGGGCCGTGGTGACCTCAGACGTGCCGGCGTACGGGCTCATGGTGGGTGTGCCGGCGCGGAGAGTTGGCTGGATGTGCCAGTGCGGGGAGCGGCTTCACCTGGTGGGCGGCAGCGGAACCTGCGGGGCGTGCGGCGCCTCCTATCTCGAGTCTGAGGGCAGCATTCGGCGGGTTTGACCCTGGACTCGCGATCGGCTAACCTTAAGCCTTTATTTGACTTGGATCACCAGTGACCGTCCCTTTGCTGGATCTCCGCGCGCAGTTCGCCGCGATCAAAGACGACGTGATGCCGGCCGTCCTTGCAGTAATTGAGCGGCAGCAGTTCATCCTCGGCGAGGAGGTGCCTCGGCTGGAGGAGGCGGTGGCCCAGCTCTCGGCGACCCGGTTCGGCATCGCCTGCGCGAGCGGCACCGACGCGCTGCTGCTCTCCCTCCGGGCCCTCGATCTAAAGCCCGGAGACGAAGTCATTACAACGCCGTTCACGTTTTTCGCAACAGCAGGGGCGATTTGGAATGCTGGCGGGCGGCCCGTGTTTGTGGACATCGACCCTGCGACCTTCAACCTGAATCTCTCGGCGGTCGAGGCGGCCATCACGCCGCGCACCCGGGCGATCATTCCCGTTCACCTGTATGGCCAGATGGCGCCGATGGAGCATCTGGTGCCCCTTGCTGGGCGGCACGGCCTCGCGATCATCGAAGACGCGGCCCAGGCGATTGGCGCGCGGCGGAGGATTGACGGGCGTTGGCGGATGGCCGGCGAAATGGGGACAACGGGAGCGTTCTCGTTTTTCCCGAGCAAGAACCTGGGCGGGTGGGGGGACGGCGGCATGATCGTGACACAGGACGCCTCGCTCGCGGAGCGGTTGCGGCGGTTGCGGACCCACGGGGGGATCAAGCAGTACCACCACGACGAGGTCGGCACGAATAGCCGGCTGGACACGCTGCAGGCGGCCGTGTTGCTGGCGAAGTTGCCGCACCTCTCGGCGTGGAGTGCAGCCCGCCGGGCCCACGCGGCCTGCTACACGTCGGCGTTTGCCGGCCTTGGCGCGGTCACGCCTCCGGTGGTCGACCACGCCAACGAGCACATCTTCCATCAATACACGATCCGCACGCCGCGGCGTGAAACCCTGCGCCAGCGATTGGCGGAGAGGGGAATCGGCTTTGCCGTGTACTACCCGACGCCCCTTCATTTGCAGCCGTGCTTCCGCGACCTGGGGTACAGGGCCGGCGCGTTTCCCGAGGCGGAGCGGGCGGCCGCGGAGGTTCTCTCGCTGCCGATCTACCCGGAATTGACGGCGGAGGCACGAGATCGAGTGATCGAGACGGTGCGTGAGGTGTGCGCGTGAGCCGGCTGCGGGTCGCCGTCATCGGCGCCGGCGCGTGGGGACGGAATCACGTTCGGACGCTGGCGTCGCTCGCCGATGCCGAGCTGGCGGCGGTGTGCGACACCGCGCCCACGCGTCGCGATGAGGTGCGGCGGCAGTATCCCGGCGTGCTCGTCACGGCGGATCTCCGCGAAGCGCTCGAGCACGCCGAAGCGGTCGTCGTGGCGACGCCGGCCGCCACGCACGCGACCATTGCGCGATCAGCAATCGAGCGAGGGCTCCCGGTCCTGGTGGAAAAGCCGTTCGCGACGTCGGTGAGCGACGGGGAGGAAGTCGCGGAGTTGTCGAGTGCCAGGGGCGTGCCGGTGCTGGCGGGCCATCTCCTCCTGTTTCATCCAGCCGTGGAGCGCCTGCGCGCAATGCTCCGCCAGGGGGAGCTTGGCACGTTGTTCTATCTGTACAGTCAGCGGGTGAACCTCGGCCAGGTCCGGCCGGACGAAAACGCCCTCTGGAGCTTTGGGCCGCACGACGTGTCGGTGGCGATGTACTTGTTGGGCCAACAGCCGGTTCGTGTGTCTGCGCAGGGGATGAGCTATCTCCAACCGGGAATCGAAGACGTGGTGTTTCTTACCATGGAGTTCGAGACGGGCGTCATGGCACACGTCCAGATGTCCTGGCTGGACCCTCACAAGGAACGGCGGCTCACCGTGGTGGGATCCAAGCGCATGGTTGTGTTCGACGACATGCAGCCGCGCGAGAAGCTCAAGGTGTACGACAAGGGCGTGGACCGGCCACCGGACTACGGATCGTACGGCGAAAGCCTGTCGATTCGTGAAGGCGATATCTTCATTCCTCGGGTTCCGAACATCGAGCCGCTGACGGCCGAGCTGCGGCACTTCGTTGCCGTGGCACGCCGAACGGAACCGCCACGCGTTACGGCGGCGGACGGCGTCGAGGTCGTCCGGGTATTGGCCGTGGCGGCACAATCTCTCCAGGAGGGCGGGCGACCGGTCGCGACGGACGTGACTCGGCCCGCGGTGCGATGACCATCGAGCAGGCCCTCATTGCAAAAGCCGCCGACCGGACGGCCGTCTTCGGTGTGATCGGTCTGGGCTACGTCGGATTGCCGCTCGTGGTGGAGCTTGGGCGGGCGGGGTACCGCGTGGTCGGTTTCGACATCAACCAGCGCGTGGTGGATCGAATCCAGTGCGGCGAGTCGCACATTCTCGACGTACCCTCGGCCACGCTGGCGCCGCTCGTGAAAAGCGGCCGCGTGTCCGCAACCACCGATCTTTCGCGCCTCGGTGAAGTGGACGCGGTATCCATCTGCGTGCCGACCCCGCTCTCCAAGACGAAGGATCCCGACGTTTCCTACGTCATGGCGGCGGCCCAATCCCTGAGCCCCACGGTGCGTGCCGGGCAAGTCATCATCCTCGAAAGCACCACGTATCCGGGAACGACCCGCGAACTGCTGCTGCCCATGTTCGAGAAACGCGGCCTGAAGGTCGGGACCGACGCGTTCCTCGCTTTCAGTCCCGAGCGAGTGGACCCGGGGAACCCAACGTGGCAGACCAAGAACACGCCCAAAGTGGTGGGGGGGCTCACGCCGTCCTGTCTGAAGGTGGTGCTCGCGCTGTATGGGCCGGTGTTCGACCGGCTTGTGCCGGTATCGTCGCCCGAGGCGGCGGAGTTGGTGAAGTTGCTCGAGAACACGTTTCGCAGCGTCAACATCGGGCTCGCGAACGAGATGGCGATCGTGTGCGACAAGCTCGGTGTGGACGTGTGGGAGGTCATCGAGGCGGCCGCCACCAAGCCTTTCGGTTTCATGAAGTTCACGCCCGGTCCCGGGCTCGGCGGTCACTGCATTCCGATTGACCCGCACTACCTCGCCTGGAAGATGCGCGGCCTCAACTACAAGACCCGCTTCATCGAGGTGGCGGCCGAAGTGAATTCCGAGATGCCCGTGTTCTGGGTGCGAAAAGTGGCTGAGCGACTGAACGAAGACGCGAGACCGGTGCGAGGGTCCCGCGTCCTGGTGCTGGGGGTCTCGTATAAGAAGGATATTGACGACGTGCGGGAAAGCCCGGCCCTGGACGTGATCAAGTTGCTCATGGCGCAGGGGGCGGAGGTCCGCTACCACGACCCGTTCGTGCCCGAAATCACCGAGGACGGCCACGTGCTGCGGTCCGTCGCGCTGACCGCCGACGAAATCCGGGCGGCCCACTGTGTCGTCATCACCACCGACCACAGCTCCATCGACTACGGCATGGTGCGAGCCAACGCCGGGGCGCTCGTGGACACCCGTAATGCGCTGCGAGAGCGGGGGTTGCGTCAGTGAACGTCACCGTCGTTGGGACCGGGTACGTGGGTCTCGTCGTCGGCGCTTGCCTTGCCGAAACGGGAAACCAAGTGGTGTGTGCCGACGTGAGCGAATCGAAGATCGGCCTGTTGCGGCAGAACCGCCTGCCGATCTACGAGCCCGGGCTCGAGCCCCTCGTCGTGCGCAACCAGGCCGAAGGCCGCCTGCGGTTCACCACCGACGTCCCGGACGCCGTTCGTTTGTCGGACGTGATCTTTATCGCGGTGGGAACGCCCCCCGATGAAGATGGATCAGCCGATCTCCAGCACGTGCTCGATGTGGCGCGCACCATCGGGCAGCATATGAACGGGCCGCGGACCGTGATCACGAAAAGCACCGTGCCCGTCGGAACGGCGGAGATGGTACGCAAGACCATCGCCTCGCTCACCTCGCATCCGGTCTACGTCTGTTCCAACCCCGAGTTTCTCAAGGAAGGGGCGGCAGTTGACGACTTCATGAAGCCGGACCGCGTCGTCGTCGGCGTGGACTCCGACGAAGCGAAGCGGGTCGTGACCGAGCTTTATGCTCCGTTCGTCCGCACGGGAAATCCCCTGATTTTCATGGACATCCCCTCGGCCGAGCTCACGAAATACGCCGCCAACGCGATGCTGGCGACGCGCATCTCGTTCATGAACCAGATTGCCGAGTTGTGCGAACGAGTGGGGGCGGACGTCGACCTCGTGCGAAAAGGCATCGGGAGCGACCGGCGCATCGGACCGGCGTTCTTGTTCCCCGGCCCCGGCTACGGCGGCTCATGTTTCCCCAAAGATGTGAAGGCGCTGATTCATACGGCGCGCAAGTACGAGGTCTCCTTGGACGTTCTGTGCGCGGTGGAGGAGGTCAACCGCCGCCAGAAGCAGCGCCTCGTGGCCAAGGTCTCCAGCGTCCTGGGAGCCGATCTCCCCCGCAGCCTCGTGGCGGTGTGGGGACTGGCCTTTAAAGCCGAGACCGACGACATGCGGGAAAGCCCGGCGATCGACCTGGTGCGGGGCCTCCGAGCAGCCGGGGCCCGGGTCGTCGCGCACGATCCTGCCGCGCTGAACGAGGCACGCCGGCTTTTCGGAGACGAGATCGCATACGCCGAGCACCAGTATGACGCGCTACAGGGCGCCGACGCACTGGTGATCGTCACGGAGTGGCTGCAGTTCCGCAATCCGGATTTCGCGCGGATCCGAGCCCTGCTGCGGCACCCGATCATCGTGGACGGTCGCAACCTGTACGATCCCGTCAAGATGCGCTCGCTGGGGTTCACGTATGTGTCCGTCGGCCGGCCGGCAGCCTGATGCGGATTCTGGTTACCGGGGCGGCCGGATTTCTCGGGTCCCACTTGTGCGATCGGTTGATCGCGGCGGGTCACACGGTGGTGGGCATGGACAACCTGATCACCGGTCAGGCGGCGAATCTGGCCCATCTGCGCCATCACCCGTCGTTCGAGCTGATCCAGCACGACGTGAGTCGCCACATTGACGTCCCAGGATCCCTCGACGCCGTGTTCCACTTCGCGTCGCCAGCCAGTCCGATTGACTATCTGAAGCTCCCGATCCAGACGCTGAAGGTGGGCGCGCTGGGCACGCACAACGCGCTTGGCCTGGCCAAGGCCAAGCGTGCGCGTTTTGTGCTCGCGAGCACGTCCGAAGTATACGGGGACCCGAGCGTGCATCCGCAGCCGGAATCCTACTGGGGAAACGTCAACCCCATCGGGCCTCGCGGGGTATATGACGAAGCCAAGCGGTTTGCCGAAGCGATGACCATGGCGTATCGGCGGGTGCACGGCGTGGACACGAGGATTGTGCGAATCTTCAACACGTACGGACCGCGCATGCGCGCGCACGATGGGCGAGTGGTATCGAATTTCATTGTGCAAGCGCTCCAGAGCCAGCCTCTCACGGTGTACGGTGACGGCTCACAGACTCGGTCGTTTTGCTACGTTGACGACCTCGTGGAGGGGATCGTTCGGGTGTTCGAGCGGGGGGACGACCAGCCGTTCAACGTGGGCAACCCGGGAGAGTTCACTGTGTTGCAGCTGGCGGAACTAGTCCTCCGGCTCACGCAGTCGCGCAGTACGATCGTCTACGCGCCGTTGCCGACGGACGACCCGCGGCAGCGGCGGCCGGATATCACGCGCATTGCCACGAGCCTCGGCTGGCGGCCGCAGGTCTCACTCGAGGACGGGTTGACCCGCACGATCGGTTACTTCAAGGAAGCGCTGCGATGAACGTGAGCGCCGAACAGCTGCTGCAGCAGGCGAAGGAGCGTTTCGCGCTGGAGGACTACTACGGCTCCGTGCACCTGCTGGAAGAACTGGTGGGCTCGGGGCGCGCGTACGCCGATGCCTATCACCTCCTTGGTCTCGCCTATCATTTTGTGGGGCAGCCGGAACGCGCGCTCGAGGCCCTGGACCAGGCGCTCGCGCGCAATCCACGCTACCTCGAAGCGCTCATGCATCGCGGCATCGTGCTGAATGCGCTTGGTCGGGGCCAGGAGGCGGCGGCGACCTTTCAGGCCGCGCGCGAGGTCGGTGGCAGCGGTGAGGAACCGGGGCTGGCCCCACACCACGCTGCCAAGCTGGCGAATCATCACGCCCAACTCGCCGAAGCGTACGTCGAGGCCGGGTCGCTTTCGGGGGCGATTGAACAGTACCGCGCGGCGCTCCGTCTGGGTCCGAAGTTCCAGGACTTGCGGTACAGGTTGGCGCGCCTGTTGCTTGACGCCGGCCGCGCGCTGGAAGCGCGAGAGGAATTGGCGGTGGTGACCTCCGAGCGCCCGGGTTTTCGAGAGGCGCGGGCGGCGCTCGGGTTGGCCTGCTTTCTGTCCGGCGACGCGGCTGCGGCCCGCGATGTGTGGCAGGCGTTGTTACGGGAGAACCCCGGAGATGCGCGCGCGAAGGCCTATCTCGCGATGCTCGGGCGCGCGGACGGGCGGTAGCAGGTGCCACGCGTTGGTTCCTCCGGCTTCCTGGGAGCGTCCGCGCTCTTTGCCGTTGCCTGTGCCGGATCCGCGGCCGACCATGTGGTCCTGGGAGACCGGGCCTACGCCAATCGTCAGTACACCGACGCCCTCGTGGAATACCGCATCGCCGTGCGCCAGGCCGCTAATCCGGGTCCATCGCTGCGTGCCCGGGTGGGAGCCGCGGCGCTTCGGGCCGGCGAGTTCGTCGAGGCGGCCCGGGAGTATCGCACGCTGGGCGTCGAAGGCGGGTCCGCGCGCGCCACGGAGGCCGCGGACGGTCTCGAGCGCGTGGCACGGGCGGCTGCGGCAGCGGACGATCGGGTGGCGCTCGAATCCGCACTGGTGGGCCTTCGCCAGATCGCCGGGGGGCGGGTCCTGGGGTCGCTGGCGCGGCAGCTTGCAGCCAGTGTCAGTCCGGAGACGCGTCCCGGGGAAGCGGCCCGAGTACTTCCCCTGGCCGCTGCCGGTGCGCCCGACGCTGGAAGTATGGACTCGCTCCTCTTCGGTTACGGTCAGGCCCTCGCCCGTGTGGGTCGCTGCGCGGACGCGACGGGCGTCTTCGAGGGCATCGTGCGACGCCATCGGCTGGAGACCCTGGTAGGTCCCGCCGAGCGCGAGCTCGGGCGCTGCGCCCTGCAGCTGGGCCGCCGCGCGATGGAAGAGGCACGGCCGCAGGAGGCCGAAGAGTGGTTCCGCAGGGCGGCGGCTGGGGCAGTGCAGGACGCCATCCATCGGGCGGCGTACATCGGGTTGGGTGACGTGCTGTTCTCGCGGGGGGACTGGGTTGGGGCGGCGGAGGCGTACCAGCGCGCCCTGGCCGGGGCGGCGCCCGGAGACTCCCTCGCGCAGGTCGCGGCACAGCGGCTCAACACGCTGGGGAACGCGGCCACGGGGGTGCGGTGAAGGTAGCGAGGCGCGGGGGGGTGACCGTTCGAGGGAAGAACGCCGTATCGCAGGCTGTCCTGGTGACCGCCGTCGTGGTATGCGCCTGCGGCCGCGGCGGGCCCGAGCCCCCAGAGCCGGAAGTGAAGCTGGATTCCGTAATGACACAGGCGATGGCCGACTACCGCGACGGACGCTGCAAGCGGGCGCAACTGGGGTTCTCGCGGCTCGCGGGTGAGCTTCCATCGCGGGATCCCCGGGTCGCGGAGGCGACGTACTACCTGGCCGAGTGCGACTTCAGTGCCGGCCTGTACCTCGAGGCCTCTCGGCAGTTCCGCCGAGTTGCGGACACGCACGGATCCCATCCCCTGGCGCCGGACGCGCTGCTCCGCAGCGGCGATGCGCTCGCCGAGCTGTGGAAGCTCCCCACGCTCGACCCCACGTACGGGGAAAGCGCGTTGGCGATCTATCGGGAACTCATCGCCCGGTTCCCGACGAGTCGCGCGGCGGCTCGCGCGGCGATCAAGATGACGGCGCTGCAGGAGAAATTCGCCGAAAAGGAGTACGACAACGGCATGTTCTACCTCCGCCTGCGCGCGTATGACTCCGCCATCATCTACTTCCGCTCGGTCGTCGCGAACTACGCCCAGTCAAGCTTTGCGTCCCGCGCGTTGCTCCGATTGGTCGAGGCCTATCGAACGATCGGATATGCGGAAGAGGAGCGGGAGGCCTGCGATCACCTGCGGCGGTATTACCCCGACGCGGAGGGACTCGACAAGACCTGCCCGACGCCCGCCGGGACGCCCTGATTCCGCCCGTGCGCCTCGGCGTGTTCGGCGGCTCGTTCGACCCGGTGCACATCGGTCACCTCGTTGTCGCAGAATGCGTGCGCAGCGAGCTTCAGCTGGATCAAGTCCGGTTCGTTCCCGCGGCCAGACAGCCGCTGAAGGCCTCCGGTCACGCGGCGAGCGCGCGGGATCGGGCGGCCATGCTGCAGGCCGCCATCGCCGATCATCCCGCATTCGTGATGGATGCCCGCGAACTCGATCGGCCGGGGCCGTCCTACACGGTCGAGACGCTGCGCTCCCTCCGCGCCGATTTTCCCGGTGACCAGTTATTCTTCATCATCGGGGCCGACGCCGCGCGCGACCTTGACGCTTGGCACGAAGCGGGGGCCCTTCCGGCCCTCGCGCGGCTCGTGGTGGTGACTCGCCCGGGCGCAGCCGTCAGTCCGCAGCTGGCGCCGTTCGTCGTCACCGTTCCCGGGATCGACGTTTCGGCCACGATGGTTCGAGAGATGGTGCGGCGCGGAGCGTCCATCCGCTATCTGGTGCCGCGACCGGTGGAGGACTACATCAGAGCCCACGGGCTGTACCTCGACGCAGACTGATGCTCAAACAATTGGTTACGGCCGTTGTCGGCACCCGCTTCGAGCGGGAGCTCAAGCGGTTTCGGCCGATCGTCGCGCGGATCAAGGAAGAAGAAGAGCGACTTCGGGGGAAATCCGACGCCGAGATTCAGGCGCAGACCCCGAAGCTGAAGGCGATGCTGCGGGAGCGGCTCGGCGACCTGGAGGACAGGCTGGCCGAGGCTCGTGTTGCCAAGCGCACCACCGCGGATACCGCCAGGCGCAATCAGCTGAACGGACAGATCCAGCAACTCGAGCAGACGCTGCACACCGCCACCGCCAAGGCCCTCGCCGACCTCCTGCCCGAAGCGTTCGCCACGGTGCGGGAAGCGTGCCGGCGACTGATCGGCACCAAGCTCGTCGTGACCGGCCACGAGATGACCTGGGACATGGTGCCGTACGATGTGCAGCTGATCGGCGGCATTGTGCTGCACCAGGGTCGGATTGCGGAAATGGCCACCGGGGAAGGGAAGACCCTTGTGGCGACGCTCCCCCTGTATCTCAACGCGCTTACCGGTCGGGGCGTGCATCTCGTCACGGTGAACAACTACCTGGCTCGCCGCGACGCGCAGTGGATGGGGCACCTGCTCAAGTGGCTGGGCCTCACCGTCGGGTGCATTGACGATACCGAACCCTCCAGCCCGGAGCGGCGGGCCGCGTATCAGTGTGACGTCGTCTACGGCACCAACAACGAGTTCGGGTTCGACTACCTGCGCGACAACATGGTGTTCGCGCTCGAGCAGCGCGTGCAGCGGGGGCATTACTACGCCATCATCGACGAGGTCGACAGCATCCTGATCGACGAGGCGCGGACCCCACTGATCATTTCCGGGCCGGTGGGCAACGAGTCGGATGCCAAGTACGCCGAATTCAACGCGCAGGTCGCGCAGCTCGTGCGGCGGCAGACGGCCGTCGTGAACGAGCTCATCGCCGCGGCCGAGCCGATGCTGGAGCACGAGAACCAGCACTACGAGGCTGCCCTCAAGCTCTACCAGGCCCAGAAGGGCATGCCGAAGAACAAACGGCTGATGAAGCTGGTCCAGGAGCCCTGGATCAAGCAGCTCATCCAGCGGGTCGAGCTGGATGTGATCGCGGATCGAAAGCTTCCGGCGCGCGAGCAAAAGTTCCGGCATCTCGAGGAACAGTTGTACTTCGTGATGGACGAGCGTGGTCACGCGGTTCACCTCACGGATCGCGGGGTCGAGGCCATGAGCCCCAACGACCCGAGCCTCTTCGTCGTGCCCGACATCTCGGAGCAATTCGGCAAGATCGATCACGATGAGTCGCTTTCGGCGGCGGAGAAGCTCGAGCGCCGACGTCAACTCGAGGCTGAGTATGCCGCCAAGAGCGAAAAGCTGCACATCATCCACAAGCTGCTGCAGGCGCATGCCTTGTACGAGAAAGATGTCGAGTACGTCGTTCAGGATGGCCAGGTCTACATCGTGGATGAGTTCACAGGCCGCATCCTGCCGGGACGTCGCTGGTCGGACGGACTGCATCAGGCGGTGGAGGCCAAGGAAGGCGTGACGGTGCGCGGCGAGACCCAAACCCTCGCCACCATCACCATCCAGAACTACTTCCGCATGTACGACAAGCTGGCCGGCATGACCGGGACGGCCGAAACCGAAGAAACGGAATTCTTCCAGATCTACGGTCTCGAGGTCAGTGTCATCCCGACCAACCGCCCGGTGCGTCGCATTGATAACCACGATCTCATCTACCGTACGCGGCGCGAGAAATACAACGCGATCATTGACGAAGTGGCGCGGCATCACGAGCGAGGACTGCCCGTGCTGGTGGGGACGGTCAGCGTCGAGGTTTCCGAGACCCTCTCCCGCATGCTCAAGCGTCGGGGGATCAAGCACGAGGTCCTCAACGCCAAGCTGCACCAGCGCGAGGCGGAGATCGTGGCTCAGGCGGGCCGCCCGGGCGCCGTCACGATCGCTACCAACATGGCCGGTCGTGGCACCGACATCAAACTGGGTGCCGGTGTGCGCAAGTGTCAGGTGTGCGGCATCAAGTCCAAGCTCACGCCGTTCGGGCAGCAGGTGGAGAAGCCGGACCTCAGCCCGGAGCGCATCCGCGAGCTGAAGTGCCAGGAAGATCCCCCCTGTGGCCTCGTGATCATTGGGACGGAGCGGCACGAAGCCCGACGCATTGACCGGCAGCTCCGCGGGCGGTCGGGTCGCCAGGGCGATCCGGGACAGAGCGTCTTCTTCCTGTCACTGGAAGACGATCTCATGCGGCTGTTCGGGTCCGATCGCATCGCGCGCTGGATGGAAGGGGCGGTCGCCTACCGCTGTACGAACTGCGGCAACGAGCAATCCAAGAAGAAGACGGAGCGATGTGAGAAGTGCGGCCGCGAGGGGACGCTGGAGGAGGTGAGCGAGGTGATTACCCACCCGCTGGTCACGCGCGCCATCGGAAACGCGCAGCGGCGGGTGGAGTTGCAGAACTTCCAGGCCCGGAAGCGACTGCTCGAGTACGACGACGTCATGAACCAGCAGCGCGAGGTCGTTTACTCGCTCCGCTTGTTCGCGCTGGAGGGGGGAGAGGATCTCAAGGCCGAAGCGCTTCGGATGATCGAGGCCGCGCTTGGTCGGTTCGTGGATCAGGTGACGGCGGACCCGCCTGAGGAGTGGGATCGCAAGCTCATCACCACGGACCTCATGATGCATTACCTCGTGTCGGCTCCGGACATCGAGGACCCGGTAAAGGTGCCTGATGCGGCGGCCCTGAAGGCGCTGCTGACCCACGTCGGCGGAGAGGCCTTCCGGGCACGGCTGTCGTCGTGGGACGAGATGGGCCGGCGGTACGGCATTGACGGCCTGGGGGATCGCCTCCTGTCGCAGGTCATGCTGGGCGTGCTGGACGAGAAATGGAAAGACCACCTGTATGACCTCGATCAGCTGCGGAACGCCATTCATTACAGGGCGTGGGGGCAAAAGGACCCGCTGATCGAGTACAAGAAGGAAGCGTTCGACATGTTCGTGGATCTGATGCACGACGTGCGATCCACCTTCACCGAGCGGTTCTTCAAGCTGCAGGTCCAGCTCACCCCCGGCCCGCCGCCGCCCCCGACGCCGCGCGGCCCCGCCGGACCGCTCCAGCTCCGCGCGACTCCGCCAGCTGCCGCGGAGCCGGACCTTCTCGTGCCGGGTGGCGTGCCCGCCGTACCTACCGCGCCCCCGCGTACGTTTACGAATCGTGGCCCGGATGGAGGTCCGGAGGGTCGGCGCGCGCCTGAACGCGCCGTTCCCAAAGTCGGTCGCAACGATCCCTGCCCCTGCGGCAGCGGACGGAAGTACAAGCGGTGCCACGGCGCCGGAGCCTAATTCCGCGCTTTTCCGGTCCAGTGCGCAGCGGTTTCGATTACGGGTAATCCGCGCGGCGCCGCCACCTTCAAGGCATGCCGCCGCTACGTGTCTCGGAGTCCACGAACGAGGACAGACCGCGGGAACGGCTCTTCAGTCTTGGAGCCGCCTCGTTGACGACGAGGGAGCTCCTGGCCATCCTCATAGGGGTGGGCACGAGCCGCGGGGACGCCCTGGAACTGGCCGGTTGCGTCCTGGGCGATGCCGGAGGCACGCTGCGGCAGCTGGCCCGACGCCCCGCGAGCGCCCTGGCCGGCGGCTTCGGAATCGGGACGGCGAAAGCGGCGCGCATCGCTGCGGCCCTGGAGTTGGGCCGGCGGCTGGCGCGGGAAGAAGCGGCGCAGGGGGACGCATTGTGCGAGCCGGCGGCCGTCTTCCGGCTGTGTGCGCCGCGGCTCCGCGACCTCGTGGTCGAGGAGTTCCATGTGTTGGCGCTCGATGTGCGGCAGCGCCTGCTGCGCGACGTGCTGGTCACTCGGGGGACGCTGACGAGCTCGCTGGTTCATCCGCGGGAAGTGTTCCGCCCGGCCATTGCCGAGGCGGCCGCGGCCGTCATCGTGGCGCACAACCACCCCAGTGGCGACCCCACGCCGTCTCCCGAGGATCGGAGCATTACGCGCCAGCTGGCGGAGGCCGGGAGATTGTTAGACGTCCCGGTGTACGATCACGTGATCGTCGGAAGCGACCGTTACTTCAGCTTCGCGGAAGCGGGATGGCTGTGACGACAGCGCTGGTGGAACTGAACGACGACTTCGCCCGGGTGCTGGCCGAGCGGAAGGACCGCCTCGACCTGGCGCTCATCGAACGCGCCTATCAGTTCAGCGCGAACGCGCACCGGGGCCAGAAGCGCCTGTCAGGGGACGACTTCGTTTCCCACTCCGTGGAGGTCGCCAAGATCCTCGTCGAGCACAATCTGGATTCGGTGACCATCGCGGCGGCGCTGTTGCACGATGTGGTCGAGGACGCCGACGTCACGATCGCGAACCTCAAGGAAGCCTTCGGCGACGAGGTTGCCGGTCTGGTGGACGGCCTCACCAAGATCTCGAGCCTCACCTTCCGCTCCAGCGAAGAGGAGCAGGTCGAGAATTACCGGAAGCTGCTGCTCTCCATCGCGCGGGATGCGCGGGTCATCATCGTGAAGCTCGCCGACCGGCTGCACAACATGCGGACGCTCCAGCACCTTCCCGAGGAAGGACAGCGTCGGATCGCGCTGGAGACGCGGGAGATCTACGCCCCGCTGGCGCACCGCTTCGGCATGGCGGGCATGAAGGCGGAACTCGAGGACCTGGCCTTCAAGTTCCTGGAGCCGGAAGACTACCGCGCGCTGGCCGCCAAGATCCAGGCGCGGCGCGCCGAGCGCGAAGAGATGATCGAACGGCTGCGCGGGCCGCTGGAGGAGGCGCTGCGTCGGGCGGGGGTCGCGGACTTCGAAGTGACCGGCCGCCCGAAGCACCTCTGGTCCATCTACAAGAAGATGCGGCTCCGGAACAAGCCGTTCGAGGAGATCTACGACCTGATGGCGGTGCGGGTGCTGGTGTCGAGTGTGGCGGACTGCTATCACGCGCTTGGCGTGATCCATCACCACTGGACGCCGCTGCAGGAGCGCATCAAGGACTACATCGCCTCACCCAAGTCCAACGCCTATCAATCGCTGCACACCACGATTTTTGGGCCGGGTGGGCAGTTGTACGAGATTCAGATTCGCACGCGCGAGATGCACCGCACCGCCGAGTTCGGCATCGCGGCGCACTGGGTATACAAGGAACAGCGCCGGTCGGACGAACTGGACACGCGCTTCGCCTGGTTCCGCCAGCTGCTCGAGCTGCAGCAGGACACGCATAGCCCCGAGGAATTCCTCGAGTTCCTCAAGATCGACCTGTATCAGGACGAGATCTTCGTTTTCACGCCGAAGGGCGACGTGAAACGCCTGCCCAAGGGAGCGACGCCGATCGACTTCGCGTTCGCCGTGCACACGGAGGTGGGGCTGCGTTGTCAGGGCGCCCGCGTGAACGGGCGCATTGCGCCGCTCCACCGTCCGCTGAAGAACGGCGACACCGTAGAGATCCTCGCGGCCCCGCAGCCGCGCGTATCCAAGGACTGGCTCACGCACGTCCGTACCGCCCGTGCCCGCCACCGCATTCGGCGCTGGATCAAGCAAGAGGAAGCGGAGACGAGCATTGCCCTCGGGCGCGAAATCCTGGCGCGCGAGATAAGGCGCCGCCGGCTCCCGGCTCCCGACGAAGAGCAACTGGTTGCCGCTGCGACGGCATTGTCGCTCGGCTCGCCGGAGCGCCTCTTCGAGGCCCTGGGTTCCGGCACCGTCCCCACCGGACAGGTGATGCGTGCGCTATTCCCCGCCAGACCGATGGACGAGCTCCAGCCACCCAAGCCCGGTGCGCTGGGTCGGGTCATGGAGCGGTTCAGACTGGGACGCGGAGTCCGGATTCAGGGCGTAGATGGCCTGATGGTGCGCTACGCCCAGTGCTGCCAGCCCGTTCCGGGGGACTCGGTGATCGGTTACGTCACGCGCGGACGAGGGATCTCCATCCATCGCGCCGACTGCCCGAACCTCCTGGCGCTGCCGCAGCAGTCGGAGCGGCGGGTGGACATTGACTGGCAGCGGACCGAAGGCGAGGTCTTCACGGTGGGGGTGGGCGTGAGCGGCGAGGACCGTCGCGGGCTCTATGCCGACCTCATGACCGCGATCTCCGAGGCGGGAATCAACATCAAGAGCGTGGACCTGTCGGCCAAAGACGGTGCGATGTTCGGCACGATCGTGCTCGAGGTCGAGAACCAAACGCAGCTGACCAAGGTGATGTCGGCCATGCGGCGGGTGCGGGGCATCGCTTCGGTGGACCGGCGCGAACCGATGGCCCGCGGCGAAGAGGAGTGACGATCCTCGAGGCGGCCTGTCCGTCAGCCCGATGACATACTCCATCGAAATGCCGTTTGCCCCCGCCGGCGATCAGCCGCGGGCGATCAACCGGCTGGTCGAGGGCCTGCGCGCGGGAAAACGGTATCAGACGCTCCTCGGAGTGACGGGGTCCGGCAAGACGGTCACGATCGCGCATGTCATTGCCGCCTGGGGCCGGCCCGCGCTCGTCCTGTCGCACAACAAGACGCTCGCCGCGCAGCTGTACGGCGAGCTGAAGTCGTTGTTCCCGCGGAACGCGGTCGAGTACTTCATCTCGTACTACGACTACTACCAGCCTGAAGCGTACGTGCCGGCTACCGACACGTACATCGAGAAGGACGCCAC
>DATMAW010000012.1:0-21984 GCA_035559715.1 Gemmatimonadales bacterium
GACCATTGTGCGGTTCCTGCGCCTGCACGAGATGAACGAGCTGGCACGCGTGGCCCGCCGCGGGCTGCTCCAGCCTCGCACCATCGCGCTCAACGTGCAGTTGCGCCGGGCCGCCGAGCGGCTGGGAAGCGCGCGCACGCTGGACGATCTCATGGCGGGGCTTGCGCTTCTGCTGGAGCGCTCTGAGTTCGACGACGTCTTGTTGTTGGTGGCGGCTGGCGGGGATCGCCGCGGTCACGCGCGGACGTGGCACCTGGAGAACGGCGCGTTCGTGGAAGCCTGGCCCAAGCGGCGCGATGATGAGTGGGAGATCGTCTGCCCGTTTGTCGGACGCGGCTGGACCGGCCAGTTGCTGCTGCGCCGCCGGCTCGCGCGGCCCTCGCTCATGCTTGACATCAACCTGCTGCTCGATGTCGTGCAGCCGGCGTTGAGTCAGGCCGCCCAGCGCATTGACGTCGCCGCGCTGACCGCCGCGTGAGGATCCTCCATCTCAGCAAGTTCTACCCGCCCGATCCCGGCGGTCTGGAGCACGTCGTGGCGCGGCTCGCCGAGGGTGCGGCGGCACGGGGTCACGAGGTGCGCGTAGTGGCCGCCACGGGGTCCGCGTGGCGGCGGGACCCCGGCAAGCGTGTGACGGAACCGCCCCGCCGCGGGGTGGTGATCGTGCGATTGCCCACGCACGGGGTCGTGTGGTCGCAGCCCGTCGCGCCGGGCTACATCTGGGCGGCGCGCTGGCCCGCAGACGTGGTATACGTGCATCGGCCGCACCCGCTCGCCGACCTTGCCGCACTCTCGGTCAAGAGCCCGCTCATCATTCTCCATCATTCCGACGTCCAACGGCAGCGGGCCCTGCGCATGGCCTACGCGCCGCTGGCCCATCTCGTGGCCCGGCGGGCCGTGGCTACCGTGGTCGCTTCCAGGGCCAACCTCGAGCATGCCGAGGACCTCGGCCCCGAGGGCCGGGCGAAGGCGCGCGTCATTCCGTTCGGCGTGGATGAGATCCGCTTCTCCCCCAAGGAAGGCGTTACCCGTCCGGCGGCATTCCCGCCTCCGTCACAGGGTGCGGTGGCGTTGTTCGTGGGGCGGCTCGTGTCGTACAAAGGCCTGGACGTGCTGCTCCGCGCGGTTACCGGGACAACGTTGAACGTGGTGGTGGTGGGTGGTGGCCCCGAGCGCCAGCGGCTCGAGGCAGAGGCAGCCAGGTTGGGGCTGGGGAACCGGGTCGTGTTCGCCGGAGAGGTGGACATGGATGAGTTGCCGCGGTTCTACCGTGCCGCCGACTACTTCGTGTTGCCGAGCACCACGCCGGCCGAGATGTTCGGCGTGGCGTTGCTGGAGGCCATGGCGAGTGGAAAACCGGTGCTCTCGACGGCGCTCTCGACGGGAGTGGCCGATGTGAACGTGCCCGACGTCACGGGCCTCGTGGTGCCACCCGGAGACGCGGCGGCGCTGCGTGGGGCGATGGAGCGTCTCGCGGGTGACGGGGACCTGAGGCGGCGAATGGGCGAGGCGGGACGCAAACGCGTGCTCGCCGAGTTCACGCTGGACAAGATGATCGAGCGGCACCTCGCGCTGTGCGAAGAGGTAACGCGGCGCGGTTGATTACGGCAACGAAGGCGGTGATCTTTTGCGCACGTGCGGGGTGAGGAGTAGGGGGTGAGGATTGGGGTTGCGGGTGGCCTCCGTACGCCTTATGCCTCACGCCTCTGGTCTTTCCCGCTTTTGCGGGGCCCTTAGCTCAGGTGGTTAGAGCAGCGGACTCATAATCCGTTGGTCCCAGGTTCGAATCCTGGAGGGCCCACTGGCGCTGCAGTCCCTGATCCACTCGCTCCTACCGGCCCTTCCGGCTTCCCGTTAATTTTGAAGCTTCCCGGGTGGTTAGCTCAGCTGGTTAGAGCGCCGGTCTCACATACCGGAGGTCACTGGTTCGAGTCCAGTACCGCCCATGCCAGCTCATTGATCACTCGGCCGCCCCGTGGGGCGGCGCGGATTCGATGTCCACCAGTCACCGGTGAATGACGTGCCAGTGAAAACCGCCCCGGCCCCAGCGGCACTCGCGAAAGACGCCCGTAAGCTCCTGCGCGCGGCTGCCAAGCATTGGCCGCCCAAGAAAGCCACCCAGTTCTTCAAGCCGGAAGAAGAAGTCCTGACGCTCGGCATTCCGGCCGCCCGGCTCCGCGACATCGAGCGCAAGCTGTACGGCGCCGTTTCCAAGGGCTGGACCGCCGAGGAGGCCGTCACGTTCGCCGAGGACCTGCTGGCCGAGCGGCATCAGGAAGGCCGCGCGTTGGCCCTGATGATCTTGGCGCGGTTCTCCAAGACCTATGATGCGGGACTGCTGGATCGGATTCGGCGCTGGGTGGCAGGTAATCGCGTGGACAATTGGGCCCTGGTGGATCTGCTTGCCACCAAGGTCGTGGCGCCGCTGCTCGAGCGGTTCCCACCGCTGGCCGAGCAGCTCCGCCCCTGGAGCCGCGCGCCCAACCTGTGGGTGCGCCGCACGGCGGCCGTGAGTCTCGTCCCGCTGGCACGGCGCGGTCAGCACCTCACGCTCGCCTACAGCATGGCCGCGGCCATGTTCGAGGACCGGGACGACTTGATCCACAAGGCCACGGGTTGGTTGTTGCGAGAAGCCGGCCGCACCAATCCGCGGCGACTCGAAGCATACCTGTGTGCGCACGGTCCTCGCGTGCCGCGGATCGCCATGCGGTATGCGATCGAGCGGTTCCCCGAGCCCAAACGGCAGGAGATCCTCCGCAAGACCAAGCCCGCCGAGCCGGCGGCCTGACTCACACGGCGCGAACGAGCACCATCTGTCGTCGCGGCAGGGCGGAGAAGCCCCCGCGCCCATGACTGAACTGGTCGTCGAGAGCCGGCGCGGCGGTATTTCGGAATCGCGGCACCGCGTTTCCGCCGCGGTCACCGATCCCGACGGACGGCTCATCGCGCGGTCGGGCGACGTGAACTTCCTCACGTTCACGCGCTCGGCCGCGAAGCCGTTTCAAGCCCTTCCAGTCATTGAAGACGGTGCGGCCGATCGGTTCGAGATGACATCGGAGGAACTGGCGCTCGCGTGCGCGTCGCACAGCTCGGAGGGACGGCAGGTGGAGGTGGTGCGCGGGCTGCTGGAGCGGATCGGATGCGAGGAGCGCGACCTCGTCTGCGGCGGCCACCGGCCCTTGTCGTACGATCTTGCGCTGATTGACCCGTCACTGCCCGCGCCGGATCGAGTCCCCCGGACGGCGATTGCTTCAAACTGCTCCGGCAAACACACCGCGATGCTGGCGCTCGCGCGACACCGGGGCTGGCCCACCGCGGGGTACGAGCGCCCCGACCACCCCGTGCAAACGCGCTGTCGCGAGAGCGTCGCCCGCTGGACGGGCGTCCCGGCCGACGCGCTGGGCGAGGCGACGGATGGCTGCGGCGTGGTGGCGTTCGCGTTGCCGCTGCGCGCGATGGCCACGGCGTACGCCAGGCTGGGAACCTCCACCAGTGACGCGCCGCGCCGCGTGGTGCGCGCAATGACGGCACACCCGGATCTCGTGGCCGGCACGGGCCGCCCATGCACGGCGCTGATGCAGGCGTATCCGGGCAGGCTCGTCGTCAAAGTCGGAGCCGAAGGCGTGTATGGCGCGGCCCTTCCCGATCAGGGCATTGGGATCGGCATCAAGGTCGAGGATGGGCACGCGTGGGCCGCGGTCGTCGCGCTGATCGCGATTCTGGACAGCCTGGACCTCGAGCCGCCACCGGCCACCCTGCTGGCCCCATTCGCCCGCCCGGTCATCCGCAACACGCGCGGCGTCAGCGTTGGAGCGCTCGAGGCTGTTGGATCGTTGAAGTTTGTTTGAACCAGGCTGCGTGGAAATGATGACGAGTTCCCGCGGGAGTAGCGCATTATTCCTGACCGTGGAACCAGACGGCCCCGGTGGTGGCTTCAATGAACTTCATTGATCGCGCGGTCATACGGGTCACGGCCGGAACGGGTGGTTCTGGCGCGGTGTCGTTCCGCCGGGAGACGTTCGCGCCGCGCGGCGGGCCAAACGGAGGTGACGGCGGGGACGGGGGTAGCGTGTTCGTGTGCGGCGATCCGCATCTCACCACACTGCTCGACTACACCTATCGCACTCACTGGAAGGCCGAGCGCGGAGAGCACGGCAAAGGATCGAACAAGACCGGGCGATCCGGCAAAGACGTCACGTTGCCCGTGCCCCTTGGCACCGAGATCCGCGACGCCGTGACCGGGGCCCGCCTGGGAGAGATCCTGAAACCGGGCGACAGGATCTGTGTGGCGCGCGGCGGGCGGGGCGGGCGAGGAAACGCGCGGTTCGCCACGCCCACGCATCGGACCCCAAGGGAATGGGAGCCGGGGGCCGAAGGCGAAGATCGGGAAATCGAGCTAGTGCTCAAGCTCATCGCGGACGTTGGGCTCCTCGGCCCACCGAACGCGGGCAAGAGCACGCTGTTGTCGGCGATCTCCGCCGCTCGCCCCAAGATCGCCGACTACCCGTTCACCACGTTGACGCCCGTCCTTGGTGTGGTGCAGCTCTCGGGTGGCCGGTCGTTCACGGTGGCGGACATCCCCGGGATCATCGAGGGCGCGCACCAGGGGAAGGGTTTGGGCGATCGGTTTCTACAGCACGTGGAGCGCACCCGCGTGCTGGCGTGCCTCGTGCCACTGGACGGCCCTGACACGCAGTCCGCGTACGAGTCCCTGCGTCATGAGGTGACCGCATACGGCGCGGGTCTCGACCGCAAGCCGCACGTGGTCGTGCTCACGAAGGCCGATCTCGTTCCTGGTTCCACGCCGTTCCCTGTGATTGAAGCGCCGGCGGCGGGCGCCGTGCAGATAATCTCGGCCGTCACGCGAGCCGGGCTGGACGAGCTGCTCGAGGTGCTGTGGCGGCTGGTTGCCGCTGCGCGTGAGTCGGAGCATGCCGAGCTTGCCGACTGATCCGGCCTATGTAGCGCTGGCTCTGGTGCCCGGCATCGGCAAGGCCAGGCTCGACGCCCTGCTCGCTGCGTTCGGATCGCCGGGCGCCGTCCTGGAGGCGCCGCAAGAGGCTCTCCGCGCCGTTCCCGGGATGACGCCGGCCGCGGCGACCGCCATTCGAGAAACCAGCCCCGCCGTGGGCCAGAAGTTGATTGACCGTGCGCAGGCTCATGGGGGCACGGTGCTCGCTCCCGCAGACGGGCGGTTCCCGCCAATGCTCAGACTCATTCCCGAGGCGCCAACGCTGCTGTTTGCCGCGGGGCGCCTGGAACTGCTGGCCCGTCCCGCCGTTGCCATCGTGGGAAGCCGCTCACACACGCGGTACGGAGCGGAAGCGTGCCGGCACCTCGCCGGCGGACTCGCGCGGGCGGGGCTGGTGGTGGTGAGCGGCATGGCCCGCGGCATTGACGCCATCGCGCACAATGCGGCGCTGGATGTGGGCGGAGACACGATCGGCGTGCTGGGGAACGGGCTGGGTGTCGTGTATCCATCGGCCAACCGAACCTTGTACGAGAGTGTTGCGGCGCGCGGCTGCTTGCTCACCGAACATCCACCGGGAGAGAAGCCGCATGCCGGCAGCTTTCCTCGGCGGAACCGACTGATTTCCGGCCTGGCTCGCGTAACGGTGGTGGTCGAGGCGCGTGCCAAGTCGGGAGCGTTGATCACGGCAGACAACGCGCTGAGCCAGGGCCACGACGTGCTGGCCGTGCCCGGGCCCATCACGAGTCCCCTGTCGGCGGGATGCAATCGCCTGATTCAACAGGGGGCCAAGCCCGCGCTCGGGCTGCGGGATGTGCTGGAGGAGTATGGTTTGGCCGCCAGTGCCGAGGTGCCCGCGGCGAGTGTCCCCGCGGATCTCACCGAGCACGAGCGACGTACACTGGCGGCGCTCACGACTGATCCCGAGCATGTGGACGGAGTGGCCCTGCGTGTGGACCTCCCTCCGTGGGATCTGCTGGCGGTGCTCACCTCGCTCGAGATCCGGGGCCTGGTGATCCAGGAGCCGGGGAAGGCGTTTCGGCGGGCGGAAGGGATGCTGCGCTAGCGTGCGACACGTCTACGTCCACGTGCCATTTTGCCGCCGCCGCTGCTCGTATTGCGACTTTGCCATCGCCGTGCGCCGCGCCACGCCGGCGGATGCCTTTGTGTCCGCCGTTCGCGCCGAGCATCGGCTGCGCCGCCATGCGGGCGAGTGGGATGCTGACCCGCTCGAGACGCTGTACCTGGGCGGGGGGACACCATCGCTACTCCCGGCCGACGCTGTCACGGCGATCGTGGCGGAGTTCCTGGGTGCCGAGCCGCCGCTCGAAGTCTCTCTCGAGGCAAACCCCGAGGACGTGACACCCGAAGCCGCCCGCTCCTGGCGCGCGGCGGGCGTGACGCGCGTATCACTCGGCGTTCAGTCGTTTCAGCCGGCGGTCCTGGAGTGGATGCACCGCTCTCATGGCGTGAGCGCGGCAGCGGGCGCCGTGCGGACGTTGCGGGCGGCTGGCTTCGAGTCGGTGTCGCTGGACCTCATCTTCGGGCTCCCTGCCGAGGTGAGGAGCAACTTCACGGCCGATCTGGATGCCGCACTCGGCCTCGAGCCGGACCATCTGTCGGTGTATGGTCTCACAGCGGAACCAAGAACGCCGTATGCGCGCTGGTTGGAGCGCGACGCGGTTCACGCAATCAGCGACGAGGCGTACGCCGAGCAGTTCCTCTTGGCCCACGAGAGGCTCACAGCGGCAGGATTCGAGCACTACGAAGTGTCGAACTACGCGCGGCCGGGACACCGCTCTCGCCACAATAGCGCTTACTGGACGGGCGCCCCCTACGCGGGACTCGGCCCGTCTGCCCACCGGTATCGACTCGGGGAACGGAGCTGGAATGTGGGGGCGTGGGTGGAGTACGAGCGGCGGTTGCGGCACGACGCGGATCCCACGGCCGAACGCGAGATCCTCACGCCCGATCAACGGCTGCTCGAACGTATCTACCTTGGCCTCAGGACAGTCAACGGCATCGAGGAATCCGTCCTGCGCCACCTGGGTGTCGGAGCCTTCTGTCGGGAGGCGAAGTCGTCTGGCCTCCTGGTGCAGTCGAACGGGCGCCTTCAGGCCACTCCACAGGGCTGGCTGAAACTGGACGAAATCGTGACGGTCTTGACCACTTCCGTAAAAAGTGGCTAAATTGGCGCGTCACTTGTACTTGTAACATGCCAGGCGAAGAACTTACCGAACGCGAGCGCCGCGTGTTGCAGGCGGTGGTGCGGGCCTATATCGAAAGGGCCGAGCCTGCCGGCTCCCGGACGATTGCCAAGACGTTCCCCCTCGGCGTGTCGGCCGCCACCATCCGCAACACGATGAGCGACCTCGAGGAGAAGGGCTATCTCTACCATCCCCACACCTCCGCGGGCCGCATCCCCACCGACTTGGCCTACCGGGTGTACGTGGACAGCGTGTGGGCGGATCGGATCGCCGATTCGGATCGTGACACGTTGCGCCGCGAGCTGGCCAGCGACCGCACGGCGATCGAGAACATCGTGCGGAAGGCGGCGCAGGTGCTGGGCGTGCTGACCCAGGAGCTGGGGCTCGCGGTGGTCCCGTCGCTCGCCACCGCGGCGCTGGAACGCCTGGAGCTGTTACAGGTGACCAGCGACCGGTTGCTTATCGTTCTGGTGCTTCGGGGCGGGGCCGCCAGAACCATCTTTCTCGAGGTGTCCGGTCATCTTCCACCGGACGTGGTGCACAGCGTGGCCGCCGTTCTCAATGAGCGGCTCGTGGGTCTCTCGCTCCAGGAGATCCGCCGGACGCTCGCCGAGCGCGTCCGAGACGTGGGCGGGGGGCAATCGGAGAAGGAACTGCTCAACATCTTCGTAGAGGAAGCCGACCAGTTGTTCGACGTCGCGGCGGCGGCGGAGCAGGAGGTCGTGCTGGGCAGCGCGCAGATGCTTGCCGACCAGCCCGAGTTTCACTCCAACGACGGCATGCGAACGCTGCTCGAGCTCACCGAACGCCGCGATTTTCTCCGCCGCGCGTTGCTGGAGCGTGACGCGCCGGGACTTCAGGTCACCATTGGAGCGGAGAACCTCGATCCCAAGCTCACGCCCTTCACCATTGTGACCTCGACGTACCGCTCCGGCTCCCTGTCCGGGGTGATCGGCGTGATTGGACCAACGCGGATGCCGTACGAGAAGGTGATCTCGCTGGTCCAGTATACCAGCCGCCTCATGGGCGACCTCGCGTCGTGAACGGCTCATGACGGGCGACTACTACGAGATTCTCGGGGTTTCGCGCGACGCCTCGGAGAGCGACATCAAGAAGGCGTACCGCCGCCTGGCGATGGAGTACCACCCCGACCGGAACAACGGGGACAAAGCGGCCGAGGAAAAGTTCAAGCAGATCACCGAAGCGTACGACGTCTTGCGGGACCCGGAGAAACGGGCCCAGTACGACCGCTACGGGCGCGTGGGCGGTGGTGCCGGTGGATTCGGTTTCCACCCCTTCGACCTGTCGGAAGCCCTGTCCGTTTTCATGCGGGACTTCGGAGGGCTGGGCGGCTTCGATGCCGTGTTTGGTGGCGGCCAACGGGGACGGCGAGTCCGACGCCGCGGGCAGGACATTCAGGCCACCGTGCGCCTCACGTTGGACGAGGTCGTCACGGGCGCAAAACGCAAGATCAAGCTCCGTACCCTCGTTCGGTGCGAGCAATGCCACGGCACAGGCAGCGCGGCGGGGAAGCGGGCGGCGACCTGCCGCACGTGCCGTGGGGCCGGTGAGGTGCAGCGCCGGGCGGACTCTCTCTTCGGGCAGTTGGTCTCCGTCACCGTATGTCCCACCTGCGGGGGAGAGGGGACCGTCGTGACCGACCCGTGCAAGGAATGCCAGGGCGATGGCCGGGTTAGGGAAGAGCGGGTGGTGGAGGTGGAGATCCCGGCCGGCGTGGCCACGGGGAACTATCTCACCTTGCGAGGCGCAGGGGCGGCCGGTCCTCGAGGGGGAGTTCCGGGCGACTTGATCGTCGTGGTGGAGGTCGAGGACGACGCGAGGTTCGAGCGGCACGGCGACGACCTGTTGTACGATCTCGCGCTCTCGTTCAGCCAGGCCGCGCTGGGGACCGAGACTTCGGTGCCGGCGCCGGGCGGTGCGGTGTCATTGCGTGTGCCACCGGGCACGCAGAGCGGCTCGCTCCTCACGATCAAAGGGAAGGGCCTCCCTCGGCTGGGGAACAACGGGCGAGGAGACTTGCACGTGCGGGTGCAAGTGTGGACGCCCGAGCGGCTCACACCGGAACAGGCCGAGTTGTTTCGGCGGTTGCGCGAGCTGGAGAATGAGATGCCCCAGGGGGAGAGTCTGGGGCGCCGCTTCTGGAACCGTATGAGGGAGGCACTGGGCGCGTGAGCGATTGCCTGTTTTGCAAGATCGCAGAGGGTCAGATCCCGGCCGGCATCGTGAGTCAGAACGCGGACTTTGTGGTGTTCCGGGACATCAACCCGCAGGCCCCCACCCACGTCCTGGTGATTCCGCGGAAACACGTCGCGTCGCTCAACGACGTGACGGACGATGGCATGCTGGCGGGGTTGCTGGCGATGGCTCGCTCCGCCGCCGGGCAACTCGGCCTGGCGGAACGGGGGTACCGAGTGGTGATCAACACCAACGCCGAAGCGGGCCAGTCCGTATTTCACTTGCACGGCCACGTGCTGGGTGGTCGCGTTATGCGGTGGCCACCGGGCTGAGGCCGCCCTTGAAGATGATTCGACGGTCGTGTAAGCTTGCGGTCTGCAAGGACGACGGACCGCGTCGGAGGTGATTGGATGCCGGAAGTGATCATCCATTCGGATGAGAGCTTCGAAAAAGCGCTCAAGCGCTTCAAGAAGAAATGCGAGAAGGCGGGCATTCTCTCCGACCTGCGGAAACACCGGCACTACGAAAAGCCGAGCGAGCGCCGAAAACGGAAGGAAAACGCGGCTCGTCGCAAGGTTCGGCGGTGGCGGGAATAGGCTTGGTCAAGCGCGATGCCCGAGAGGGGTGCAGGTGACTCCAGTCACCGGCACCCTTTTCTCTATTCTGCCTCCGCCGGTTGCCAGACCGGTCACAATCTCCGACGAAACGCTGACGCAGATCGAGTGGGCCGCCGCTCTCGACGTAGTGGCAGGCTACGCCGCGGGGCCGTTAGGGGCGGCGCGGGTACGGCAGCGGCGTCCCTCGGGCGACGTTCAGGAGGTTCGAGCGTCTCTGGTCGCGGTTGCGGAACTGGCTGACCTGCTGCGGCACAACGATCCCTTCCGAGCCGAGCCGGTTCCCGATCTTGGTGGTCCGCTGGAGCTGTTGGCGGTTCCGGGAGGGGTGCTCGACGGCCCCGGCCTGCACCAGATCACGCAGGGCCTGAGGGCGATGCGCCTCGTGGCCGGTGAGCTGCGGCGCGTGCGGGACGTGGCGCCTGCCGTCGCGGCGCTGCTGGTGGCAATCCCGCCTCGAGACCTGGAACGGGAACTGGAACGGGCGGTTGCGCCGGATGGGTCGGTGCAGGACGAGGCCTCGCCGGGGCTCAAGCGTGCTCGTGCCGCCGTCCGCGACCTCCGGGAGCGACTGGTTCGCACGCTTGAGGACGTCGTGCGTCGCCTGGGCCCGAGCGAGCGCTCGGCGGATGCCGCCGTGACGGTGCGCTCGGGGCGATACGTCATCCCGGTGCGTCGCGACGCCCGGTCGCGGGTGTCCGGGATCGTTCACGGTGAGTCGGCCTCCGGCACCACGATCTTCGTGGAACCGGAAGCGGCGGTGGAACTGGCGAACGATCTCGCGGGAGCGGAGGCGGAGGAGGCGCGCGAGGTCCAGCGGGTTCTCCGAGAGCTGTCCGGGCGGGCTCGTCAGTACGCAAACGAGATCAGGGCCGGCTGGGAAATGTGCCTGGCCGCCGACGACCTGTTCGCGCGGGCTCGCTACATGGTCGCCACCAATGCCGCCCTCCCCCTGGTGCGCGAAGGCCCGGCGCCGCTCCGAGTGCGTGAGGGACGGCATCCATTGCTCCTCGCGAGCGGGCGTCCCGTGGTTCCGTTCGATCTCGCGCTCGAGCCCGAACAGCCGGTGCTGGTCATCAGCGGGCCGAATGCCGGGGGCAAGACCGTCCTCCTCAAGGCGGTCGGCCTGCTGGCCGCCCTGGTTCAGTCCGGGATTGTGCCGCCCGTGGGCGAGGGCACGGTGTTCCCGGTGTTCACGGCGATCTTCGCCGACATCGGAGATCATCAATCCATCGCCGAGAGTCTCTCCACGTTCAGCGCGCGCGTGCAGGCGTTGCGGGACGTCTTGGTCGCGGCCGACGCCCGGAGCCTGGTCCTGCTCGACGAGCTTGGCAGCGGCACCGATCCCACCGAGGGCGCGGCGCTTGCCGGCGCGTGCGTGTTGCAGCTCGGTCGCCGCGGCGCGGTCGCATTGGTCACCACGCACCTGGACGCGCTGAAGGACGTGGCTGCCCGCTCTCCTCACCTGCAGAATGGCTCGCTGGAGTTCGACGCCAGGTCGTTCACGCCCACGTTCCGCCTGATCCAGGGCACGCCCGGCCGATCCTACGGTCTCGTCGTGGCGCGCCGGCTGGGCCTTCCCGAGCCCGTCCTGGCTGAGGCGGAGGCGCTCGTGCCGGAGGCACACCGTTCACTGGACGCGGCGCTGTCAGAAGTAGAGGCGCGCTCCCGCGAGCTGGCGATGCGGAGTGCGGCGGTGGAGGCGGAGGCCGTCCGGCTCGAAGCGTTGAAGGAAGCGCTCGAGTCGGCACGCCAGGCACTCGAGGAACGGCAGGCCGAGGTCGAACGACGCGAGCGAGAGCTGGAGCGGTCCGGGCGCGAACAAGCCCGTCGCTTCTTACTGGAGGCACGGCGTCGGGTGGACGACGCGCTCGGCGTGGCCCGGGCGGCCGTGAGCGAGGCAACGGCGCGCGAGGCCCGGCGCCTGGTGGAAGAAGGGGTACAACAGGAAGCGGAGGCCCTGAAGAAGCTGGACGATGCGGCGCGGGCCAAAGGATGGCGCGTGAATGGCGCGCCGGCGAGTCCGGACTCCACCGGATTCCAGCCGCCGAGAACGCTCAAGCGACGCGTCGAGCCGGACGGTCCTGCGGCGGAAGGGGCGTCGTTCGAAATCGATCTCCGGGGCATGACGGGCGATGAGGCCGAGTCCGCGCTCGCGCTGGCCATTGATCGCGCGGTGATGGACGACCTGCCGCACCTCCGGGTGATCCACGGCAAGGGCACCGGCGCTCTGCGGGCGCGCGTCCATGCGTGCGCGCGGCGGGACCGGCGGGTTTCGGAATTCCGCCTGGGCGTTGCGGAGGAAGGCGGCAGCGGCGTGACGATTCTGGAGCTGGTGCGTTGAGCCCAATCCCGGACGAAATCATCGAGCAGGTGCGGGACGCCGCCGATCTGGTGGGACTCCTCGGCGAGCACGTCGAGCTGAAGCGCACCGGGGCGGATTACCGCGGAGCGTGCCCGTTCCACGGCGGCGAGCATCGCAACTTCGCCGTGATCCCCAGGAAGCAGATGTACTACTGCTTCGTGTGCCACGCCGCTGGGGATGTGTTCACGTTCTACATGAAGAAGCTCGGCCTCGATTACCCCACCGCCGTGCGTGAGGTGGCCAAGAAGGTGGGGATCGTGATCCCGGAGCGGTCCTCCGGCGGGCCAGACCCGCGGGAGCCGCTGTTCGAGGTCGTTGCCGTGGCCGGGGAGTGGTATGCCGCGCGGCTGCGAGACGCCGACGACGCCCGACAGGCCCGCGCATATCTGGCGGAACGGGGGTTCGATCCCAACGCGCTCTTGCCCCTGGGACTCGGATATGCTCCGCGTGGGGATGAGTTTCTCACGGCGATGCGGAAACTGGGATACGAGGATGAGCGATTACTGGAGGCCGGCCTCGTGGTGAAGCGCGAGGATGGCGCCGTGCGCCCACGCTTCTGGGGGCGGTTGCTGTTTCCCATTCACGATCTGCGGGGGCGCGTGGTGGGGTTCGGGGGGCGAATCCTCGGGGAGGGGGAGCCGAAGTACCTCAACTCGCCCGATTCCGCGTTGTTTCACAAAGGACGCCTGTTGTACAACCTGCACCATGCCAAGGCGGCGATTCGTCGCATGGAGTCGGCCGTGCTGGTCGAGGGGTACTTCGACGTCCTGCGGTTGGTGGAGGCGGGTGTCGAGCACGTCGTGGCGCCGCTTGGCACCGGACTCACGCCGGAGCAGGCGCAGCTACTCCGGCGGTTCACCGAGCACGTGACGTTGCTGTACGACGGGGACGAAGCGGGTCTCCGCGCCACGTTCCGTGGCGCGGACGTATTGCTGCGGGCGGGGTGCCGGGTCTCTGTGGCCACTCTCCCGCCGGGGCGAGATCCGGACCTGATCGCGCGCGAGGGTGGTGCGGCGGCGGTGCAGGAGGTGCTGCGCGATGTGGTGGACGTGTTCGAGCGGAAGTTGCAGTTGCTCGAACGAAAGGGATGGATGGGCACGCTTCCGGGCCGGCGCCGGGCGCTGGATCGGCTGATCCCGACCATTCGGGCGGCGAGCGACCCGGTGACGCGGGATCTGTACATCGGTCGGGCGGCCGAGGCGTTGGGCATTTCCCGTCACTCGGTGGAGCACGAGGTAGGGGCCGCGGTCGGCCACGGCGTACGAGTCGAGGCGCCGCGCGTAGTCGAAGCTGGGCCGTCGTTGAAGCTGTCCACTGCGGAGCGGGGGCTGCTTCGAGCGATGGTCCACGAGCCGGACCTCCGGGCGCGCATCGCCGGGCACCTGAGCGGGACAGAGCTGTCGCCGGCGGGGCGCGCGCTTGCGGAGGCGCTGGCTGGACTCGGGACGGATCCGGCGGCGTCGTTGCTGGAGGGCCTGGAGCCCCGAGCGCGCGCCCTGCTCGCGGAACTCATGGCGCAACCCACGCGCGGCATGGACGTGGATGCCGAAGTCGAGGGATGGCTGCGGCGGCTGGACGAGCGATCGCTGGACGCCCGGCTTGGGGAGATCGAGCGGGCATTACCGTTTGCGGCGGAAAGCGAAAAGCCCGCGCTCATCAGACAGGTAGAGGACATCCGGCGGCAAAAGCAAAAGCTGAACACCAGGGCCGGATGGAACGTGATTCGCAAGGGGAGGAGCGGTGCACGCTGATCTGGAGGCGTTGTTCAAACTGCAGGAGCACGACCAGGCCGTTATGGAGATCGAGGCGGAGCTGGCCGCGCTCGAACCGGAAATCGCAGCATTGGATGCGGAGCTGGCCCAGGCCGAGGCCGAGCTGCAGGCGGCGCAGCGCGGAGTGGAGGAGGCCGGAACACGGCGCATCGAGCTGGAGGGACGGATCGAGAGTTATCGCGTGATGCAGGAGCGGCGGCGCCAGCGCCTGGAATGGGTCCGTGGGGCCAAGGAAGCCTCGACGCTGATGGCGGAGCTGGACCTCGCGCGCACGGTTCTGGCCAAGGAAGAAGCCGAGTGGATTCGCTCGGCCGACAAGGTGCAGGAAGCCGAGCGCAAGATGGCTGAGGTGGAAAGCAAGGTCGAGCAGGTGCGGACCGCGCAGGCCCCGCGCCGTGAAGCGATCGCGGCCATCCAGGCGGAGTGTGGTGACCGGTTGGCGACCGCGCGGGCCGCTCGGGAGGCGGCGGCGAAGCACGTGCGCCCGGCGCTGTTGGGGCAATACGAGCGAATCCGGCGGGGGCGCGCGGGTCTCGCGCTGTACGCGTTGCACGGTGAAGCGTGCGGTCATTGCTACACGGCGGTACCCATGCATCGACGCCGGAGCATTCAGCAAGGGCAGGAGATCGTCACCTGCGAGGCCTGCGGCGTCATGATCTACTCTCCCAACTCGTGATTGGCGTCCCCGCGCGGTGGCGCGTCGCGCCTCCGCCGGATGCCGGTCGGGTGAGCGCTCTGGCCGGTGTGCTGGGGATCCCCGCTCCTCTGGCGTCACTCCTCATCCTGCGCGGGCACGACACGCCGGAGGCGGCGACGCGGTTTCTGCGACCCTCCCTCGCCTCGCTCCAGGATCCCTACGCCATGCGCGATATGGACCGTGCGGTGGAGGTGATCGCCGGCGCCGCCCGGCGCGGCGACCCCATCATGGTGCACGGCGACTACGATGTGGACGGCCAGTGCGGCACCGCGCTGCTGACGCGAGTGCTCCAGGCGGCCGGCGCACGCGTGATGCCGTTCGTGCCGCACCGCGTGCGGGACGGGTACGACTTCGGACCCGCCGGCCTCGCCGCCGCGAGGCAACACGGAGTGAAGGTGATCGTTACGGTGGACTGCGGAGTCACGGCGACATCGGCAGTGGCCGCGGCACGGGCGGCGGGGTGCGCGGTGGTCGTCACCGATCACCATACGCCCGGCGCGCTGCCGCCGGCGGACGCCGTGTTGAATCCGCATCGGCCGGACTGCGGGTCACCGTTCAAGGATTTCTGCGGCGCGGGGGTGGTGTTCAAGCTGGCTCAGGCGCTGGTGTCCGCACTGGGCCTGCCCGCGAACCTGCCGTATCACCTGATTGACCTCGTGGCGCTTGCCACGGTAGCGGACATCGTGCCGCTGTCGGGCGAGAATCGCACCCTGGTGCGGTATGGTCTCAAGTCGCTGGCGAACTCGCGTTGGCCGGGTGTTCGGGCGCTGCTGGAAGCGAGCGGCATGGCGAACCGCGAGATCCGGGCGGGACAGGTAGGGTTCATCCTTGCGCCGCGATTGAACGCCGTCGGTCGCATCGGCGACGCGATGGACGGGCTCCGGCTCCTGCTCTCCGATGATCCGGAAGAGGCGCGGGCGATCGCCGGACGCCTCGAGGCCGTCAATGCCGAGCGGCAGCGGATGGATCAGGAGATCCTGGCCCAGGCGGTGGACGTCATCCAGCGCGACGTGGATCTGGACCGTGAGTGGGGGCTCGTGCTGGCGAGCGAAGGGTGGCACCCGGGCGTCATCGGGATTGTGGCGTCGCGGTTGGTGGAGCGGTTCGCGCGGCCAGCGATTCTCGTCGCGCTCGAGGGTGAGGAGGGCAGGGGGTCGGGTCGCAGCATTCCGCGCTTCGATCTGCACGATGCGCTCGTGGCATGCGCCTCTCACTTGAGCCGGTTCGGGGGTCACCCCATGGCCGCCGGCCTGAGTCTGTCCCGCGATGCCGTACCAGCCTTTCGCGAGGCATTCAACGAGGTCGCGCGCGCGCGCCTGCAGCCGGAGGACCTGGTGCCCACGCAGCGGGTGGACCTCGTTGTGAACCTGGACCAAATCGATCTACGGCTGGAGAAGATGTTGCGCGCGCTGGAACCGTGTGGCCCCGGGAACCCGGGGCCGGTCTTCGGGGTGGCCGGCATTCGCGCGAGCGATCCCAGGGTCGTGGGCGGCCGACACCTCCGGTTCGTGCTGGACGACGGCGCCGGCAGACTCCAGGGTATCGGATTCGACTGGGCGGAGCGCGTGCAACGCGGGTGGATGGAGGGACGGCTGGACGTGGCGTTCCGTCTGGAGCGAGACGACTGGCAGGGCTTCGAGGGCATTCAGGCGCGCGTCGTGGACATACGACCGGCGGCCTGAGTGCGGATCATTGCGGGGGAGTTCCGCGGCCGATCGCTCAAGGCGTCGGGAGACCGACGGGCGCGCCCCACCGCGGACCGGGTGCGCGAGGCGTGGTTCAGCATCCTCGCCCCGCACTTGCCGGGCGCGCGGGTGCTGGACTTGTTCGCGGGATCGGGCGCGCTGGGGCTGGAGGCCCTTTCGCGCGGCGCCAGGCACGTGGATTTTGTCGAGGTGTCGAAGGCGTCGCTGGCCGCACTCCGCGCCAATGTCGCGCTGCTGGACGTCGAGGACCGGGTCACCATGCACCGTGAGGATGCCCTGCGATTTGTGGAACGGCTGGCGGTTCACGCGTTCGACGTGGCGTTGGCGGATCCGCCGTATCGCACCGACGCCGCCCAGCGGCTAGCCGCAGCGTATCGCCGCCGTCCATTCGCGGCGCTGCTCTGTGTTGAGCATTCCGCCAAGCGTCCCGTGGCAGGAGACGAGACGCGCACGTACGGGGATTCCGCCCTCACCTTCCTCCGCGCCTCCGCTTCATGAACCGCATCGCCGTGTATCCGGGCTCGTTCGATCCCGTAACTCGCGGGCACGAAGACTTGATCCGCCGCTGCCGGCGGTTCGCCGATCGGGTCATTGTCGCCGTTGCGAGAAACGGTAGTAAGTCTCCGCTCTTCACCGTGGACGAACGCGTTGCCCTGTTGCAGGCCGTGGTCGGTTCGGAGTCCGGGGTCGAAGTGCAGAGCTTCGACGGACTGCTGGTGGATTTCGCTCGCCAGATGGGGGCCAGCATGGTGGTGCGGGGGGTTCGGGCGGTAAGCGACTTCGAGTACGAGTTTCAGATGGCCTACATGAACCGGGAGCTGTGGACGGCGCTCGAGACCGTGTTCCTGGTTCCGGCCCTGCATCTCACGTTCCTGAGTTCCAGCCTGGTACGCGAGGTGGCTCGGTTGGGCGGAGACGTAAGCGCGTTCGTGCATCCCGAGGTGAATCAGGCGCTGCGCGCGAAGTTCAGCCGGTGACGTTTCGGGAGCGTTTGCGCCGTCGGGCCGCGGCGCTCGGCGGGACGGTGGTGCTGGCCGAAGGGCACGACCCCAGGGTTCGGGCTGCCGCCGAACAGATCGCTGCCGGGCTGGCTCGGGTGATTTTGCTGGATGGCCTGGTGCAGGACGAAGGGCGGGTGGCGCGCGTGGCCGCGCTCCTGGCGGAGCGAGATCGCGAGCGGGTGACCGACGAGGCGCACGCCGAGACGCTTGCGCGAGACCCCGTGCGGTTTGCGGCGGGACTGGTCGCTCTGGGGGATGCGACGGCGGCCGTGGCGGGAGCGGTCACGACCACCGCGGACGTGCTTCGGGCGGCGCTCTGGGCCATTGGTCCCGCGTCGGGCATCCGGAGTGTGAGCAGCGCGTTTTACATGGTCCTGCCCGGCGACCCTGGGTCCGGCGGGGAGCGTGTGCTCACGTTTGCGGACTGCGCTGTGATTCCGGATCCGACGCCGGAGCAACTCGCCGAGATTGCGTGGGCGGCGGCGATGGACCGACGGCGCATTGTGGGGGACGAACCGGTCGTGGCGTTTTTGTCGTATTCCACCCATGGCAGCGCGGCGGGTCCCCGCGTCGAGCGCGTCCGCGATGCGGCGCGGCGATTTGCCGAACTCGCGCCAACGATCGTCTCCGATGGCGAGCTCCAAGGAGATGCGGCGCTTGAACCTGAGGTGGCGGCGCGCAAGGCTCCGGGGTCGCCGGTGCGTGGTCGAGCGAACGTGCTGGTGTTCCCCGACCTTGACAGCGGGAACGTCGCCTACAAACTGGTACAGCGCCTCGCCGGGGCGCTGGCTATTGGTCCCATACTACAGGGCCTCGCGCGCCCAATGGCTGACCTGTCACGCGGCGCGAGCGTGGACGACATCGTGGACGTCGCGGCGACGGCGCTCCTGCAATCCGTGGAGGGAGGATCATGAGCTTCACGCTTCGGAAGGATCCCCGCGGCGTGGTGGTGATTGGCGTGGACGGGCAGCTGATCGTCGGGAACCGGCACGAGCTGAAGCAGAAAGTCACCGAGGCCCTGGATGCCGGAGAGCGCAAGGTCCTCGTGGACTTCACCAACACGGGCTACATCGATTCCTCGGGACTCGGCGCGCTCGTGTCGCTGTCCAAGAAGTTGCGTGATGCGGGCGGCGAACTACGGCTGGCCGGCCTGAACGAGGATTTGCGGACCCTGTTCGAGCTGACCAAACTCGACACGCTGTTCAACATTGGCGACACCACCGAGCAGGCACTCGCCAGCTTCTGACGCGGGTCTGGCGCCGCTGCGACTGTGGTTGCGGCGCCAGCCAACACCGTCCGAGGTGGCGGAGCGGGGCATCGAGATCGCCCTGCGCGTACCCACTGCGCTCGACGTGGTGGAGGAAGCTGTGGATCTCGTGGCCCGCCATTGCCTGGCGAGCGGCCTCACGCCCCGGGCCGCGAGGTTCAACCTGCGCGTGGCGCTGGCCGAAGCGCTCGCCAACGCTATCATCTACGGCAACCGGCTCGACCCGGGCAAGACCGTGGACGTGCGCGTGGTCGTCACGCCGTCGCTCCTCACCGTGCACGTGGCCGACCAGGGCGACGGTTTCGATCCGGCCCTCGTGCCTGACCCCACCATCCCCGAGCGGTTGGAAGAGGAAGACGGCCGCGGGCTGTTCCTCATCCGCCAGCTGGTAGACGAAGTCCGCTTCAACGACCGAGGAAACGCCATCTGCATGGTCCTGCGCCGCGCCTAGATCGGCTCGACGCGATCCTGCAGTCGCTGGGTGCGCTCTTCGGCTGCCGTCTCGCGCTGTGGCAGGCGGTACGCGGCCGGCTGGTCCGCGTGCTCCCGGCGCCCAACGCCGACGCGCGAGCGGCCGAACGTCCGCTCGCAGACACGGAACGGGCCGAAGGAGCGTTGACCCAGGTTCCGGGATTCGAGGGCTACTGGTTCGAAGTGCTGGCCGCAGAAGGGGACCCCGCTCCACCCGCCCCACTCCAGCCGCGAGAGCTGGCCACGCTGATGGGGCAGCTGCTGGACGGCGAGCGTGACGCGCTGGGACTGGCCTCCGAGCTCAAGATCCGGCTGGAAGAGATCGAGCTCCTGTGCACGATCAGCGAGACGTTGGGTGGCGCCGTCGGTCTCGAGCGGGCGGCCGCGATCATCGTGCGCGAGATCAGCAAGGTGGTGGGCGCGGGCCGCGCGTCCATTCTGGTGTACGACGGCGAGGAACGCGTGCTGCGGCCGGTGGCGGGCTGGGGCCGGGACATTTCTGCGTTCCGCCCCATTCCCGTGGACGATCCCCGATCCATCGCGGCTCGCGCGTTTCGCGAGGGGCGGGAACTCCACCACGATCCGAGCGGCCCGGTCAGCCCGGAGCTGGGACCTGCGCGGCCCCAGGACTATCGCGGATCGGCGTTTCTCGTGGTGCCGATCATGTCCCCCGCGCGCGACGGCCCCGTGCATCCCATCGGCGTCGTGAACCTCACCGATCGCGTGGGGGTGGATGCCTTCTCCGAGAGCGATCGTCGTCTGGTGGCCACGATCGCCACGCAAATCGGCGTCGCGCTCGAGAACGCTCGGCTTGCCGAGCGGGACATCGAGCGGCGTCGGCTGGAACGAGAGCTGGAGCTGGGCCGGGCCCTGCAGCAAAAGCTATTGCCCGAGCCCAAGGCCGAGGGGGTGGACGTGGCGGCGCGATGCATCCCGGCCGCGACGGTGGGGGGGGACTTCTACCACGTCTTGATGTTGCGGGACGAAGCCATCGGCGTCATGCTCGGCGACGTCTCGTCCCACGGGTTTGCGTCAGCGCTGGTGATGACCCTCGTGCTGTCGGCAGCCGGCATTCACGCCGCGAGCGCCGCGCCGCCGGATGAGGTGTTGCGCCGCTTGCGCGCCTCCGTGGCCACAGACCTCGCCCAGACGGAGATGTTCCTCACGTTTTTCTACGCGGTGATCGAGCCAAAGCGGGGACGCCTGTGCTACGCCAACGCGGGCCACCCGCATGCGTTCCGGTTGCCGGCGGCGGGGGAATGGGAACGGTTGTCGGCGACGACGCCGCCACTGGGCCTCGCCCCCGAGGCCCCGGTGCGGTGCCGTGAGGTGTCCTGGGGACCCGGGGACCTCCTGTTGCTGTTCTCGGACGGCGTGTCGGACACACGTGACGCCGCGGACCGCCCGCTTGGGGAGGCCCGCGTGCTCGACCTGGTGCGAGTGGATCGCGGGCGGCCGGCGCGCGACGTGGTGGAGCGGGTCCTCGCGCTCGCGTCGAGCGTGTCCGACGTCGCTCGCGATGACCGAACAATCCTCGTGTTAAAGGGTTGAGTGGGCCGGCCCCTCGGTCAGCACTTCCTCACCAACAAACGATTGCTGGACCGGATCGTGGCGGCCCTCGAGCCCCACCCCGACGACGTGGTGATCGAGGTGGGAGCGGGGACCGGCACGCTCACCAGGCGGCTGGCTCCGCGCGTGGGCCGGGTGGTGGCGTTGGAAAGGGACCAGCGCTTGCTCCCGCTGCTCGGGGGCGAGCGAGGGATGCTCGGTCCGCTCCCGGAGAACGTGGAAATCGTGCCGGGCGACGCGCTCGCAGTCGAGTGGCACGCGCTCGGGCGTGGACGGCCGGTTAAGGTCGTCGGCAACATCCCGTACTACCTCACCTCGCCGCTGATCGAGAAAGCGCTGCAACCACCGCTGCCGGTCGTGATCGTCTATCTGGTGCAGCGCGAGGTGGCGGATCGGCTCACGGCAGTTCCGGGATCGAAAGCGTTTGGCGCCCTCACGGCCGGAGTGCAGGCGGTGGCTGCGACCACGCGCGTGTGCGGCGTGCCCGCCGGCGCCTTCTCACCACCACCCAGGGTCAATTCGGCCGTCGTGCGTATCGTGCCGCTCGAGCAGCCGCTCGTGCCGTTCGCGGAACAGCGGGCATTTCGCGACTTTCTCGCGGCATTGTTCGGGCAGCGCCGCAAGCAACTGCGCCGCTCGCTGCAAAACATCCTGTCGCTCGCGGCCCCAACGGTGGAGCAGCTCCTCGCTCGCTGCGGTATCGCGGCGGAGCGGCGGCCGGAAACGCTTCCGGTGCAAGCGCTTGTGCAGCTGTTTCACGAGATCGGCGCGTTGACGCGATCTTCGGGCTTTCGTAAATTGTGAAAAAATTCACAATCGCGAATGCGCAAGATCGCCGAGTCCACGGTGCGGCGGCTTTCGCTGTACCTCCACCTACTCGAGGAATTCGCCGCCCAGGGGCAGCAGACGGTGAGTTCCGAAGCACTGGCGGCTCGAGGGCGCACGACCTCGGCGCAGGTGCGCAAAGATCTGTCGTTCTTCGGGTCGTTTGGGAAGCGCGGGCTTGGCTACTCGGTGCCGGAGTTGGCGGGCCGCCTGCGTGAAATCCTGGGGCTGCGCCGGTCGTATCGCGTGCTGGTGATCGGGGCGGGGAAGATCGGGAGCGCGCTTGCGCAGTACGGCGGTTTCGCCGATCGCGGGTTCCGCGTGA
>DATMAW010000013.1:0-18859 GCA_035559715.1 Gemmatimonadales bacterium
GCAGTACTTCCGCGACGTGTCTTGTCCGCCGGACGTCGTGGTTCCGACCGACGACGTCGAAGCGTACCGCCTCTTTCCCGAGCACCGCTGGGTGTACAACAAGCTGCGGATCTGCGAGACGCAGGGGATCGAGCACGCCCCGCACGGGATTCGCCCCTCCCGATTCCCGGTGTTCAGCAAGCCGATCTACAACCTCAACGGCATGGGGATGGGGATCGGGGTGATGTGGTCCGCCGAGGACTACGACCGCATGGCGACGCCCGGGCATCTGTGGATGGCCCTGCTTGCGGGCGAGCACGTGAGCAGCGATGTGGCCGTGGTGGCGGGAGAGGCGGTCTGGTGGAAACACGCGACCGGCGTGCCGCTTCCCGATGGGGCGTTCGATCGGTGGATCGTCGAGGCCGCGCGACGGGGGGACCTCGAGTCGTATTGTGGCGAGTGGCTCCGGCGGCATCTCGCCGGCTACACGGGCATGGTGAACATCGAAACGATCGGCGGGCGCATCATTGAATGTCATTTGCGGCTCGCCGATCAGTGGGTGGACCTCCACGGGCCGGGCTGGATGGACAGCGTGGTGGCGCTGTACGCGGCCGGGTCCTGGCGGTTCGATGATGGCGCCCGCCGCACGGGGCACAGCGTCGTGTTGTTCGGCGAGCACGGGTATTGGTACCGGATTGACGAACACCTGGTCGAGTCGCTGCGCCGGCGTGCGGGCATCTCGAGCGTTCAGATCACCTTCCATCCGAATCGGCTGCCGGAGCGGCACGCTATGCCGCCCGGCGGGTTCCGTCTCGCCGTCATCAACTGTTGGGATCTCGCGGTGGGGCTCGCGGCGCGGGACGAGCTGGCGTGCGCGTTCGAGCGCACGCGGCAACTGGGGCCCATGACGATTGCGCCCGGGGATCGAGCCGCCTAGCGCGCCGTTCTCCGCACGCTCTTCCGGTGGCTCGCCCCGGGGTGTAACTCCCCGGCCCGTGACCGACCTCAAGCGCCAGCTCACGCTGTTCGACGCGACGATGATCAACGTCGGGACGATGATCGCCTCGGCGATCTTCATCGTCCCGGCCACGATCGCGGCCGGCCTGCAGACCTCCGTGCTCACCATCGGGGTCTGGATCGTGGGCGGGCTCGTGTCGCTGCTGGGGGCGCTCTGTGTGGCGGAGTTGGGCGCCGCGTATCCCAAGGCCGGCGGGCAGTTCGTGTACTTGCGGGAGGCGTACGGCCCGCTGTGGGGATTCCTGTACGGCTGGGCGGCGGCGCTCGTGGTGAATCCGGCTTCGATCGCCGCCATTGCGGTGGGATTCGCCACGTATGTCGGGTTCTTCGTGCCGCTGTCCGGATTCGCGGTCCAGGTGGTGGCGGCGGCATCCATCCTGGTCCTGACGGGGCTCAACGTGATCGGTGTCCCGCCGGGCGTGCTCACGCAGAACGTGCTCACCAGCCTCAAGATCGGCGCGCTGCTCGCCATCATCGCGCTCGGCCTGGCGCTGCCCGGCGGGGAGGTGGCGAACCTCACGGCAAGCGCCCCGGATCGGTCGTTCGCCGCTCTGGCGGGGCCCTTCGGCGTGGCGATGGTCGCGGTGCTGTGGGCGTACGACGGATGGATCGAGATCACGTACGTCGGGGGAGAAGTGGTGGCGCCGGAGAAAAACCTGCCGCGGTCCATCGTGCTGTCCACGGCGCTCGTGATCGCGCTGTACACGCTGGCCAACGTGGCGTACGTCTACGTGCTGGGGCCGGGGAAGATGGCGGCCTCGCCGCTCGTGGCGTCCACCGCGGCCGAGGCCGTGATCGGCCCCGCCGGGGCGGCCCTCGTCGCGGGCGCCATCCTCGTCTCCACGCTCGGCGCCAACAATGGGATCGTGCTCACCTCCGCACGGATTCCGTACGCCATGGCGAGAGCCGGGCTGTTTTTCTCGTGGACGGCACGGGTGAATCCACGCTTTCGCACTCCGGCGCTCGCGCTCATTGCCCAGGGCATTCTCAGCGCCGCGCTGGCGCTGACGGGCACGTACGAGCAGCTGATCACGTACGTCGTGTTTACCTCGTGGATCTTCTATGCCATGAGCTGTGGCGCGGTTCTGCGGCTGCGGCACGCGGCGCCGAACGTGCCCCGGCCCTACCGGGCGTGGGGGTATCCGGTGACCCCGCTCCTGTTCATCGCGTTTTCCCTCTGGCTCGTGGGCGCCACGATTCTCGAATCACCGAGCGAATCGGCGATCGGGGCGGGGATCGTCATCGCGGGGATACCGGCGTACTGGTTCTGGAAGCGACAGGCAGCGAGGGGCGATGAGTTTCCTCCATCTGACTAACGGGATCACGCCGCGAGCTGGAGAGGATCACACGAGACTCTCCGTTGCGCGGCACTCCGCTCGCGTGGGTGGAGCTAAGGCCGGTGTATCGGCGGCTCCCGCTCCCGGTGGTGCCGTTGGCGGGGGAAGTGGCCGCGGTGCTCAGGCGGTTGCAGGGCGCCACGCGGCTCATTGCGATGCTGCTCTCGGGGCCCGGGCTTGGGCTGTTGGAGGCGCTGAATTTTCGGGTGAAGGACCTCGACTTCGGGCGCGCGGTAAGTTGGCGGTGGCAACGGCGGGCATCGCGAAGCGGGCGAGCTGTCACACGTTGCGGCATTCGTTTGCGACGCACTTGTTGGAGCAGGATTACGAGATTCGCACGCTGCAGGAACTGCTTGATCACTCGGACGTGAGCACCACGATGATCTACAGGCATGTGCTGGCCCGTGGGCCAGGAGCGGTGCGGAGTCTGCTGGAGCTGGTGTCTCTTGGCGGCGGGCAGCTCGGGTAGAACGCCTGGCGGTGGGGGCGTGGGGGGGTAGCGCCTAAGACTCCGGGTTGAAGACCGGTCAGTGATGAAGGATTTGGGCTGACCGCAGATGAATGAAACAAAGGAGTGCGCCAGGTTCGAAGGAAATGGGTTACGAGCGCTACATACGGATTACCGGTCGCTACACTCTTCGTTATGCTGCCCGCGCACATCGCTGCCTGCCGGGCTCAGGCTGCTACTCTTGACAGTCGTATATTCCCGTAGTATACGTCTTTCATGGGCCTCCTTCCGGAGTACTTCCCGGATCTCACAGGGTTTCAGTGGGACGCCGGGAACTCCGAGAAGAACTGGCTGGCCCATGATGTCAGCCAGGCCGAGACCGAGCAGGTCTTTTTCAGTCGTCCGGTCTTGATCATGCCTGACGCCGCACACTCGCAGGTTGAGACGCGGCATTACCTACTGGGCAAGACAACCGCCGGCCGGCGACTGACGGTCGTCTTTACGATTCGGGAGTCGCTCGTGCGGCCGATCATGGCCCGTGACATGAGCCGTCGAGAACGCCGCCTCTACGCGGAGCAGGAGCATGCCGAAGAAGCGCCTGAAGCCGATCCCCCGATTCCGTAGCGAAGCCGAGGAGCGGGAGTTCTGGGCGACGCACGACACGACGGACTATATCGACTGGTCCAAGGCGACGCGCGCCGTTTTTCCAAACCTTCGACCGTCAACCGTGAGCATCTCGCTGAGGCTGCCGGCGCCGCTTCTGGCGGATCTGAAGGCGCTGGCGAACGAGCGAGATGTTCCCTACCAGTCACTGCTCAAGATCTTGCTCGCAAGGCAAGTGCGCCAGGAGCAGCAGGGCGGTGTTGGGCAGCATGACAGGCGTTTGCAGCGGACGAAGGCGCCACGCCAGGCGACCAAGCGCAAGGCTGCCACGTAGGCCGCGCGCGCCTTCGCCGCTGAAACGCACGCCGCTAGACTGCTGCATGTGGCTCGCGTCGGCCGAGAGCCTCAGGTCTGCAGCATGACCTTTTCGCTTGAACTGCCGCGCGACACTGAGAAACGGCTCGGCGGGATCGCCAGGCGCCTCAACGTGCCTCTGTAGAGCTATGTATGTAACCCCGGCGAAACTTTCCTCCTCATTCCTTCGCACCCAACCCGAGCGTCTGACCTCCTCATCACGGCGGACTTCCACGTGTCCGGGATACTCCGGTGAGGCGATACGCTCCGGGTACGGCCGGCCCTGGATGCTCGCTTCGGCACTCTCGACGATCCAGTGAAGCGCCTCGTGAAGGATGATCCGGTGGCCGAGCGGCTGCGGACGGGGAGCCCCCGGCTTCAGTGGATCCTGATCGAAGATCGTGCAGAGCCTGAACGTCCCGCTGAGCGCGCGGCGCGTCACGCGCTGTGTTTGGTGTGGAGTTCAGCGCTGCGAAACGAAGGCCCAGCGCGTGGTCACCGTCGCCGACACCTGAATGTCGCCGGGCTCGATGGGTGTCTCTCCTCCCGCCGCCCGCATCTGGATCCCGGCCTCGTACATGGGTGTGACCATGCCGCCGCTGTTCGCCTCGAGCAACGCCCCCAGTCTCCCCCCCGCGGCCCGGGCGATCGCCTCCGCTTCGCGCCGCGCCGCCTCGACGGCCTTCGCGATCGCGTTGAGCCGCGCCGCCTCGCTCGCCGTGGAGGCATAGGTCAGGCGGTCAATGCCGTTGGCTCCCGCGGCGAGGGCGGTGTCAATCACGCGGCCCACGCGCGCGAGATCGTGCACGTGCACCCGCACGGTGCTCATTGCGGAGTACGCCACGGGGCGCCCGCGCTGCGGGTCGTATTCCGGCGTGACCCGATACGCCACCGTGGGCAGTGAGTCCCGCGGATATCCGAGCGCTTCGAGCGCGGCCCGAACCCGCGTGGCCGTGGCTGCGTGCTGCTCGCCGGCGCGGCCGGCGTCGCTGTCCCGCGCGCGCACTGTGATGTAGAGCGCCGCGTAGTCCGGCGGTACGGTGACGCTCTCGGTCGCGGTCACCGTGATAAACGGCGGGGGCTGTGGCTCAGGCGCCGCTGCCTGCGCTTCGATTGCCGGCGGTATGACGGCGACCATCGCCCCCAGAACCGCGACCCCAATCCGAACCATTCCATGCCTCCCCAAGATGGTGGTGCAGCGCTCTCTCCTGGATTGACTACAGACTAACTGGCCGTCCCGAGCAATTGGAGCCCGTTCGGTCGAGGGAAGCGGTGTGGCGCGCGGTCAACACCGGCGGGAGGTCCGGGCTTGACAGCGTCGCCCCCGGACGTAGCTCCCCTCGGACGGGAACTGGCTGTTCGATGACGTGAAACGGTCCTCCGTGGGGCAGGGTATCAGACGTGGGGCGGTGCATCGGTGAACCGACGCCGCGAAGGGCCTTGTTCGCGCGTGTTGAACGTTTGGCGATCGCGTTGAACCGCCGTTGACGGTTCATCGGCATCGTTGAGAGGGACTCCGAATGCGGACGGGGATGCGCCAGGGAAGCCGGACTTCGCGAGCAAGGGCACAATAGCGAAGCGGAACTCGTGGAACTGGACTTCCTCGCCATACCCGTCCGCCCTTTCATCCCCTCTCCTGCCCGCTTATTCATTCCTTCGATGCCTGGCTCATCGGAATCGAGACTCGCGGCCGTCCTGCAATCATTCCCGTCGGTGCTCGTGGGGTACTCAGGCGGTGTGGACTCTACGCTCCTGGCGGTGATGGCGCGCCGGACGTTGGGTCGAGAGCGAGTGCTTGCCGTCATCGGCGCGAGCGCCTCCATCCCCGAATCCCAGCGAGCCATGGCGCGGGACCTCGCGGTACGGTTCGACGTCGCCGTGGAGGAAGTGGGGACGCGCGAGCTGGATGACGCGGACTACGTGGCTAACCGACCCGACCGCTGCTACTTCTGCAAGCGCGAGTTGTGGACCAGGCTCTCGGACCTGGCGCGCCGGCGAGGCTACGCCGTCGTGGCGGATGGGACCAACGCGGACGACCTCGGTGACCATCGGCCGGGCCTTGCGGCGGCGGTGGAGTATCAGGTTCGTTCGCCGCTGGCGGAAGCGGGGCTGACCAAGGCCGATGTCCGGGCATTGGCGCACGCGCTCGAGATCCCAATCTGGGACGCGCCAGCCGCGCCCTGCCTGTCGAGTCGCATTCTCTACGGGTTGTCGGTCACGCCCGAGAGGCTGGAGCAGGTGGAGCGGGGCGAAGCGATCCTTCGCGCCGCCGGCGTGCGTGGAGACCTGCGCGTTCGCCACCGGGGGGACGAGGCGCGGATTGAAGTTGATCGGGCAGAGTTGGAGCAGGTGCGGGCGCGCGCGGCCGACATCGGGGCGCGGCTGCTCGAGCTGGGCTTCACGCGCGTGACGCTGGATCGGCGCGGGTACCGGCGTGGCAGCCTGCTCGCGGCGGGAGATCCGCCGGACGTCGAGCTGCTGGCGATCCGCGCCTGAGCGCATGCGACTCTTCGTGGCGGTAAATCTCCCACCCGATCTTCGCCGGGCGCTGTGGGACGCCGCCGAGCCGCTGCGGCGACGCGGCTATCCGGTTCGCTGGGGCGGGCCGGACTCCCTGCACGTCACGCTCAAGTTCCTCGGCGAAACCGATGCCGCCCGAGAGGCGGAGATCCGCCGCGGGATTGACGCCGCCGTTGAAGGGGCGCGGCGCTTCACGCTCTCCATTGAAGGGTTCGGGGTATTTCCGTCAGCCAGCCGGCCGCGGGTGATCTGGGCCGGGTGCGGAGCGGCGCCGCCGCTCGAAATCCTTCAACACCGCCTGGAGCAGGAGATGGAGCGGCTCGGGTTCCCGCTGGAAGGCCGCGCGTTCCGCCCGCACATCACGTTGGGGCGCGCGAAGAACGATGCTTCACCCTCGCGCCTGGCCGGCCTGGCCGAACAGCTGAAAGACCTCGAGTACGACGCGGTGACGGTGGTGGAATCGGTGGATCTGATGGAGAGCCGGCTGTCGCCCGCCGGCGCCACCTATACGCGTCGACATGCCGCGGCGCTCGTGGCCTGAATGGTGGGCTGCCTCAAGAACGCGCTCGCCGGCGTTGGCTGCCTGACCGTGCTGGCCGTGGGGGGCGTCGTGGGCTGGAGGTATCGCGCTCAGGTTGCGGGCTTGTACCACTCGTTTCGCGGCACGCCGCAGGCGACCCCGGCGGTCCCCGCGCCGTCCGCCGAGGATACCGCTCGCACCGGTGAACGTGCGCCGCTTCCTGAGCAGCAATCCGGCGACGTGGGTCCCGGTCCCGCGACGGCCGCCGGACCCGCGCGCTCGTCCGCCGCTGGAGTGCAGTCGCCCGCCGCCGAGGGCCGGCCCAGCGAGGCCGCCTTGCGGTCTGCGCGCCGCAAGGAAGAACAGATGGAGCGGCCCAACGGACCGCGCTCGGTGACGCTCACCGCTGCCGAGATGGCGTCACTCATCCTGGACGGGCTCGATCCGGTTGGCCGGCGGGCGCTGGACTCGCTGGAGGTGGCCCTGGCTCCTGGCCGCCTGGAGCTTCGCGCGGAGCTGATCACCGAGAACGTGAGCGGGCTCCTCGGCCCGTTCGCCGCCATGTTTCGCTCGCGCGAGCCAATGCGGGCCTCCGGACCCGCGCATGTTGCGCGACCCGGGGTAGTCGCCTGGCAGCCGGACTCTTTCGTGTTGCGTGCGTTTCCGTTTCCGTCGGGCTTCGTTCCGGCGCTGGTGGATCGTTTGACCGGTGGCACTGGCGGTGCCGTCCCGATCCGTGTGCCGCCCACGGTGGGCGCGGTGCGGATCGCTCCGCAAGGGGTCACCTTCGTACGACGGGAGGGGCCGTGAGTCGGCGCGTGCTGGTGGTGGACGACGAGAAGGGCGTGCGGGAGGCGCTTCGCCAGCTCCTGGAGTACGAGGGGGTGGAGGTTCGCACGGTGGCGTCCGGCGCCGAGGCGCTGGCGACCTACGCCGAGTTCCACCCGCACCTTGTGCTGCTGGACGTAAAGATGGCCGGCATGGACGGGCTGGAGACGCTGGCCAGGCTGCGCGAACAGGATCCCGCGGCGCACGTGGTCATGATCTCGGGCCACGGGACGATCCAGACGGCGGTGGAAGCCACGCAGCGGGGAGCGTACGACTTCCTCGAGAAGCCGCTGGACACCGATCGCATCCTGCTCACGTTGCGCCGCACCTTCGCCCACATGGATCTGTCCGCCGAGCACGAGCGGCTGAGATCCTCCCTCAACGAGCAGTACGCGATCGTGGGCAAGAGCACCGTGATCCGCGAGTTGCTGCGCCGGATCGAGAAGGTGGCGCCCACCGGAGCCCGCGTCCTGATTCTGGGGGAGAACGGCAGCGGCAAGGAACTCGTGGCGCGGGCGATTCACGCCGCGTCGCCCAGGGCCGCGCGGCCGTTTGTGGAGGTGAATTGCGCGGCGATCCCCGGCGAGCTGATCGAGAGCGAGCTGTTCGGCCACATGAAGGGATCGTTCACGGGCGCCGTGGCGGACCGGCCCGGGAAGTTCGAGCAGGCGGACGGCGGCACGCTGTTTCTGGACGAGGTGGGGGACATGAGTCTCGCGGCCCAGGCGAAGGTGCTGCGGGCCCTGCAGGACGGCGTCGTCACGCGCATCGGCGCAACCAGATCCATCAAAGTGGACGTGCGCGTCATTGCCGCCACGAACAAGCCCATCGAGGAGGAGATCGAAGCGGGCAGGTTCCGGGAGGATCTGTACTACCGGCTGAATGTGGTGCCGATTACGGTGCCGCCGCTGCGCCAACGTCGCGAGGACATCCCGCTGTTGGTGGAGCATTTCGTAGCCCAGCTGACGCGGGAGGGTGGAGTCGTGCCCAGGCGGATGACTCCTGAGGCGGTCGCGGCGCTTGCCGAGCGGGATTGGCCGGGCAACGTGCGCGAGCTGCGGAATGCAGTTGAGCGATTGTTGATTCTCGCCCCGGGAAACCAGATCACGGCGGCGGACGTCGCCACCCTCGTGGGTGGACCGACGGACCGGACGCTGGGTTCTCTGATCGGCTCGGGAACGTTCGAGGGATTCAAGCAGGAGGCCGAGCGCGCGTTCCTGGCTGCGAAGCTGGCGGAAAACGACTGGAACGTAAGCGAAACGGCGCGGAAGCTCGACATGCCGCGGAGCAATCTCTACAAGAAGATCGAGAAATACGGGCTGCAGCGGGAAGCCGGCCAGAAAACAGGAAGGAGTGAGGGATCCGGGGTGAGGGGGCTGTGAGTCAGGACCTTGTCAGCTGCTCACCCCTCACCCCTGACCCCTCACGCTCGTCTGTCTCCGTCACCCGAATCTGATCCCCTGCGCCAGCGGTAGCTCGGTGGACCAGTTGACCGTGTTGGTCTGCCGCCGCATGTAGGCCTTCCACGCGTCCGAGCCGGACTCCCTGCCGCCGCCGGTGTCTTTCTCGCCGCCAAACGCCCCGCCGATTTCCGCGCCGCTTGTCCCGATGTTCACGTTCGCAATGCCGCAGTCACTGCCGCGCTGCGAGAGGAACAGCTCGGCCTCGCGCACGTGCTCGGTGAAGATGGCCGACGACAGTCCCTGCGGGACGCCATTGTGGAGTGCGATGGCTTCCTCCAGGTCGCCCACGGCTTCCGCGGGCGTGGCCGTGCGCCGCCCATACCCGATGATGTACAGGATCGGCGCGAAGGTCTCTTCCTGGACGATGGCGCAATCGTTCCGTGCCAGCGCGATGCACGGCCGCACGTAGTGGCCGCCCGGGAACTCCGGCCCCGCCAGCGGCTCGCCGCCGAACACGACCTCGCCGCCTTCCGCCTTGAGGCGCTGAATGGCCGCCTGCATGTCGGCCACGGCTTCGCGCGTCACGAGCGGCCCCATCAGCGTTGCCGGATCGCGAGGGTCGCCGATGCGGATCCCCTTATACGCGTCCACCAGCCGCTCCAGGAACCGGGCTTTGATGGACTCGTGGATGATGATGCGGCGGGTGCTGGTGCATCGCTGGCCTGCGGTCCCGACGGCGCCGAACAGGACGGCGCGCAAGGCGAGATCCAGATTGGCGTGCGGGGTGACGACGATGGCGTTGTTGCCACCCAGCTCGAGAATGGTTCTGCCAAACCGCGCGCCCACGACTTCCGCCACGCGGCGACCCACGGGACAACTGCCCGTGGCGGAGACGAGCGGGATGCGGCGGTCGTGGAGCAGGCGGTCGCCAACGGTCGAGCCCTTGCCCACCACCAAGGAGAAGATCGCCGGGTCCACCCCATTGTCCCGGCATACGCGCTCGGCGATGCGCGTGACGGCGACCGCGGTGAGCGGCGTCTTGCTGGCCGGCTTCCAGAGCGTGCTGTCGCCGCACACGGCGGCGAGGGCGGCATTCCAGCTCCACACGGCGACGGGGAAGTTGAACGCGCTGATGACCGCCACGACGCCGAGCGGATGCCACTGCTCGAACATGCGGTGGTCGGGGCGCTCCGACTGCATCGTGAGGCCGTAGAGCTGGCGGGAGAGCCCCGTGGCGAAGTCGCAGATGTCGATCATCTCCTGCACCTCGCCCTCCCCCTCGGCGGTGATCTTGCCCATCTCGAGGGTCACAAGAGCGCCCAGCTCGTGCTTGAACTCGCGCAGGCGGTTTCCCAGCTGACGGACCACTTCGCCGCGTTTGGGCGCGGGGACCGTGCGCCACTGCAGGAAGGCCGCGTGCGCCCGGTCCACGATGCGATCGTACTCGCGTTCGGTCACCTGCCGTACGGTGGCGATGCGGGAGCCGTCGATCGGCGTGATGACCTCGAGTTCCGGTCCGGAGCCGATCCACTCGCCGGCAAACCCGCCGAGGTTCGTGCTCTCGATCCCCAGGGTGTCGAGGAACGGGTGGGATTGGATCGCGGTCATGGGAAGTCGGTCCTCATGCGGGCCCCATGGATGTTAGCGGCAGGGACGGGTGGAGTGGCAGTACCGCCTCGCTCGCGTTCTTTTGATCCAGCCCGCGTTGTTTCGGTTACGTCGCACGGCCCGCTCTGCCGTACTGTCTCCGCATGCCTCGTCAATCCGTCGCGGTGATTCTCAGCGTGAATGGCGCCGTCCTGGACTGGGATGCGCTGGCGGACCTGCCGGCCTCGCGCCTCATCCGCGCGGAGTTCGCCCGGGGCGAGCGAGCGGGGTGCGTGGCCGCCACGCTGGAGCACGAGTGCGAGCCGGCGGACCTCACGCTCGCCCTCCGGCGATGGGCGTCGGCCCGAGGGTGGTCCGTCACAGTTGCGCCGCTCTGGAGCCGTGGCTAAAGTACGACCGTGACGGCGACTACGGGGTCCGTGACCTCTTGCTCGCGGGGAATTCCGCTCCGCCGTCGCGTTGCCCTCTCCGGTTCCGTCTCCACCACGTCTTCCTTTCCTCTCTTCTCGTCGCCGCTCGTTGTCCTTGGATCTGTCAATCCAGCGCGGAGCTGACGATGGGTATGCGCGTGGGTTCCGTGAGGAAGGCCTCGCTTGATGAGGGATCGCTCGACCAGTACCTGAGAGAGATCAGTCAGTATCCCTTGATCTCGCGCGAGGAAGAGGTGTCGCTCGCGCAGCGCATCAAGACCGGATGCCAGGAATCCCTGGACAAGCTGGTTCGCAGCAACCTGCGCTTCGTGGTATCGGTCGCAAAGAAGTACCAGAACCAGGGCGTCACGCTCTCGGATCTCATCAACGAGGGCAACCTGGGTCTGATCCGTGCGGCCCACAAGTTCGACGAGACCAAGGGAATCAAGTTCATCTCGTACGCCGTGTGGTGGATTCGTCAGGCGATCCTCCAGGCCCTCGCCGAGCAGAGCCGCATCGTCCGCGTGCCGCTCAACCGCGCGGGCACGCTCCATCGCATCGGCAAGCGATCGTCCGCGCTGCTGCAGGAGCTGGGGCGCGAGCCCACCGTGGAGGAAATCGCCGAGGGGATGGACATCTCCGAGGAGGAGGTGGCCAAGACTCTGTCCATCTCGCAGAGCCACCTCTCACTGGACGCGCCGCTCACGCCGGGCGAAGACAACAAGTTGCTCGACTATCTGCCGGATACGCAGAATCCGGGCCCGGACGATGAAACGTTCGAGCACGCGCTCACCGAATCCATCGAGGAAGTGCTCTCCACGCTGAAGGAGCGGGAAGCCAAGATCCTCCGGCTGTACTTCGGCCTCGATGGGCAGGAGCCGATGACGCTGGAAGAGATCGGCAGCCTGCTGGGCATCACCCGCGAGCGCGTGCGTCAGATCAAGGAAAAAGCGCTCGCGCGTCTGAGGCACGTGAGCCGCGCGCGGGCGCTGGAGAGCTTCCTCACTTAGAGAGCGTGAGTGGGGAAGGGGTGAGGGGTCAGGGGGCCCTGCTCCCCGCCCGCCGCGTTTACGGCTGCTCTCGCGTCGCATCGTGCGGCGTGGCGTCCCCCTCACCGCTTACCCCTCACCCCTCATGCCCGTCATGAAGCTCGGTGTCATCTCGCTCGGCTGCGACAAGGCGACCGTTGATTCCGAGCGGCTCGTGGGGGAACTGGTGGGGCATGGCGCGGCCGTGGTGCCCGATCCGGCGACGGCCGATGTCGTGCTGATCAACACCTGCGGGTTCATTGACGCTGCCAAGCGGGAATCCATCGAAGCGATCCTCGACGCGACGCGGCTCAAGGCGGGCGGCACCGTGAAAGCGGTCGTGGCCGTAGGTTGTCTCGTGGAGCGATACCGCGACCAGCTGGCGAGCGAGATCCCGGAGGTGGACCTGTTGTTCGGCTTCGGCGACTTGCCGCGGCTGGTCCCGGAGCTGGCGGCTCGAGGGCTCATCGCGAGTCCGGATCCCGCCGCCACCCATCCGGGACTGCGCCACTTCCTCGGCAGCGGCGCGCACGTGCGGTACCTGAAGGTCTCCGAGGGCTGCGATCACACCTGCGCCTTCTGCGCCATTCCGCTCATGCGAGGACGACATCGCTCTGAGCCGCTGGAGCGCCTGGTGCGTGAAGCGCAGCAGCTGGAGGCTCAGGGTGCGAAGGAGTTGAACCTCGTGGCGCAGGATCTGGGACACTGGGGCCGGGACTGGGGACTCGGCGGGCCCAGGCTCCCCGATCTGCTGACCGCGCTGCTCGCGGAGACGACCATTCCGTGGTTCCGCCTGCTCTACGTGTATTCGGCGGGTCTCACGCCGCGGCTGCTCGAGTTGATGGGCGCCGAGCGACGCATCGTGCCCTACATTGACATCCCGATTCAGCACGGCTCCGACCGCATGCTCGAGCGCATGCGCCGTCCTGAGCGTCGCGCCACCATTCGCGAGAAGGTGCGCGCGCTGCGCGCGGCCGTGCCCGACATCGCGATCCGCAGCACCGCCATCGTGGGATTCCCCGGGGAGACCGACGATGACTTTCGCCAGCTGTGCGATTTCGTAGAAGAGATCGGCTTCGAACGGCTCGCGGTGTTCTCGTATTCGGCCCAGGAAGGGACCCGTGCCGCCGCGCTGCCCGACGACGTTCCCGAGTCGCTGAAGCGCGAGCGCCAGGAGGAGCTGGAAGAGCTGCAGCGGGCGGTGTCCGAGGAACGGCTGAGCCGGTTTGTGGGCCGAACGGTGCCGGCCCTGATCGATCGCGTGGCCGATCCCGATGAGGGGGGCGCCACGCACGTCGGTCGCGTCTGGTGGCAGGCCGACGACGTTGACGGGTTGACCTTCGTGCGGCGCGGCGGCTGGACGCGGCCCGGGGAGTTCGCCCCGGTTCGGATCACCGCCTGCCGGGACTACGATTTCACGGCGGTCGCCGAGCCGTGAAGCTCGCGGTACTTGCGGCCAGCGGTGCTGCGTCGATCCTGGCGTTGGCCTGCGCTGCGGCAGCGCCGAGGGCGCCGGCGCGGGCAACGGAGGAGCCGGAGCTGCGGATCGCGGTGGCGCTTGGGGCGCAACGGGTGGAAGTGACCGGGCAGGGTAGGGTGCTCGGCGTGGTGGGTGGGGAGGCGGCGTTCACGCTCGACGCCGGCGAGGTCGCCACGCTCGAGCCGGAGGGCCGCGGGCTGCGTCTCTCGCACAAGAACGGGCAGCGGCAACTCGAGACGGTGACCTTCACGGTGGTCGATCCCGCCAAGTACGTCGCCGTGGACGGCAAGCCGTACCGGGGGGTGGTCGAGGCTTTCGCTCGCAACGGGACGCTCACCGTCGTGGACCGCGTGGGGCTGGAGGACTATCTCCTGGGCGTGGTCGCTCGCGAGATGGGTCCGCGGGAGGCCTCCGATGCCGCGGCGCTGCGGGCTCAGGCGATCGTGTCGCGCACGTATGCGCTGCGCAACCGCGGCCGGTTCGGGGCGGAGGGATATGACGTGCAGGCGGGCGTTGCGGACCAGGTGTATGCGGGCGTGGCCGGAGAGACGCCGGAAGCGACAGCCGCCGTGCGTGCCACCACCGGCGAGGTGCTCACCTACGGCGGCGAACCGATTCACGCGTTCTTCCACTCGACCTGCGGGTACCAAACGGCCGTGCCGCGCGAAGCGTTTCGCGCAGTGACGGATGCGCCGTACCTGCGGTCGGTGTCCGACCGGAAACCCGGTGGCTACTACTGCGACCTGTCACCGCGCTTTCGCTGGCGTGTCGAGTGGGACGCCGCCACACTGCGCGATATATTACGCCGCACCGTGCCGGCCGTCCTGGGCGTGAACGCCGCCGAACTCTCCAACGTGCAGGATGTCCGCGTGCACGCAACGGGTCGCTCCGGACGTGCCACCGAGATTCGCATCCGCGTGCCGCGGGGGGAGATCCCCGTGTATGGCCCTGACATCCGGCAGGTGCTCCTTGCACCCGACGGGAGCGTGCTTGGCTCCAACGCGCTGCAACTCACAACCCAAAACGAGGGCGGGACGCTGACGCGGCTCACGGCGGCGGGGGCGGGGTGGGGGCACGGGGTGGGTCTGTGTCAGTGGGGCGCGATCGGCCGGGCCAGGGCCGGCCAGGATCACCGGACCATCCTCACCACGTACTTTCCCGGTACCCGCATCGAGCGATGGTATTGACGTGAGCACCGTGCGCGTGGGCGTCGTCGGCACCGGGACCATCGCTCAGGTCGCGCACCTTCCCGTCTTGTCCCGCATGCGCGACGTGCAGGTCGTCGGCGTGTGTGACAGTGACTTTGCCAAGGCGCGGACGATCGCGGCCCGGTTTCAGGTCGCCGACGTGTATGAGGACATCGAGGACTTGCTCCGCGACGGTCGCCCGGACGCCGTGGCGATCTGCACGCCCAATCACCTCCACGAAGTGCACGTCGAAACCGCCCTGTCGGCGGGGGCGCACGTCTTGTGCGAGCGGCCGTTGGCGCTCACGGTGGAGGGCGTGCAGCGCGTGAACGCTCTGCGGCAGCGGGCCGGCCGCGCCGTCGTGGTGGGCATGAATCACCGGTTCCGCAACGACGTGCAGGCCGTGCGCGGGTTCGTGCGGGGCGGCGGGATCGGGACTATGCGCACCATTCGGTGCGGGTGGTACACCTTCCGGCCCACGGGTCAGGTGTCCGGCTGGCGGCAACAGCGTGCGCGCGCGGGCGGCGGCGCCATGCTGGACCTCGGGCTGTCGGTGCTGGACCTCGCGCTCTGGCTAGCCGGGCTGCCCGCGTTGCACCGCGTCTCCGCGGTGCTGCACCGCGGTCACGATGCCGAGCTCGAAAGCGGCGGCGCCGCGCTCATCGTGTGCGAGAGTGGCGTCTCGGTGTTCGTTGACGTGGCGCGAGACTTCGTGGGTGAGGCAGAGCGGTTGTGGCTCGACGTGGTCGGGACGACCGGTTCGGCGTCGATCAGCCCGCTGCGGTTGTATCAGGATCTGCGCGGGACGCCAACCAATGTGACGCCCGCGGGGGCGTCGGGTCGCGAAGACGCGTTCACGGCGTCGTATCGCGCGGAATGGGCCCACTTCCTCGCCATCGCCCGCGGACAGGTGGAGACGCCCGATCTCGCCGACCAGCTCGTTCTGCACCGCGCGCTCGAGGCAGTGTACCGCTCGGCGGAGCAGGGGCGCGACGTCACGTTGTGAGGGCGCTCGTCCTACCGCCCGGCGACCGTGTGGCCGTCGTCGCCGGCGCCGTGCTGACGGTTCTCGCGTACCCGCCGTTTCATCTGTTCTTCCCGTCGTTCCTATGTCTCGTGCCGGCCGTTCTGCTCATCGTCAGGGGCAACGAAGATCCGCTGCCGCTGCGGCGCCAGCTGGTCGCGGGCTGGTGGTTCGGCGTCGGCTCGCAGGGACTGGTCCTGTATTGGATGGTGGTGGCGCTGTGGCACTTTACGCCGCTTTCGGCCGCGGGGTACGCCGCCACGGTCCTGATTCTCGCGTTGTGGATGGCAATCCTGTTCGCGGCGACCGGCTGGGTGACGCGGCGGCTTGGCCCGGGGCTCGTAATCGTGTTCCCGGTGATGTGGACGGCGGTGGAATGGGCCATCGGCCATCAGAGCGACATCCGGTTCCCGTGGCTGGGCCTCGGGACCTCGCTCACCGGCTTCCCCACCGTGGTCCAGATCGCCGAGGTGATCGGAGCCCGCGGCGTCACGTTCGCACTCGTTGCCGCGAACGCCGCCCTGGGGCTCGCGTGGATCCATCGCCACAACCGACGCCGCGCCGCGAGCCTGGTGCTCGCGGTCGCGGCCGGGATCGCAATCGCGACGGTGTACGGAATGGCGCGGATTCGCGCGCTGAGCCTCCGGCCGCTCGGCGCCGTGGCCGCCATCCAGCCGGCGATTGGATTCGACGAGAAGTGGGAGGCGGCCAACCGCGAGCGCATCGTGGACGGGCTGTTCGAACTGTCGCAGCGGGCCGTGGTTGAAGCCCATCCTGCCCTCATTGTCTGGCCCGAAGCCGCTCTCCCGCACGCCCTGGACTATTTCCCGCCGTGGGAGCAGCGGCTCACGGAGCACGCCCAACGCGCCGGGGTGCCGCTCGTCGTCGGCGGGATTGACGTTCGGCCCTTCGCGGATGGGTCGCCGGAGTTCTTCAACGCCGCCTTCGTGTTCGAGGCAAGCGGACGACGCCACCCTACGCCGTATCATAAGAAGTACCTCGTGCCGATCGTCGAGCGCGTGCCGTTCGTCAACCCGCGCTGGTTCTCCTCGCTCCGCTGGTTCGGCGCGTTCGGCGTGGGAGCGCCGGGCTCGGTGTATCAGGTGCCCATGGGGCGGTTCGGCATCCTGATTTGCTACGAGTCGGCGTTCGAAGATCTCTCCCGCCGCTATCGGCGCCAGGGTGCGGACTTCATCGTGAACATCACGAACGACGCCTGGTTCGGGAACACGTCCGCGCCGTATCAGCACGCCGCCCACCTCGTCATGCGGGCAATCGAGAACCGCGTGGGCATCGCCCGGTCAGCCAACACGGGGATCTCCCAGTTCGTCGATCCGCTCGGCCGCACCCACCAATCCACGCGCCTGGGCGAGCGCACGCTGGTGGTGGGTGAGGTGATGACGACCGACGTTCGAACGGTGTACACGCGTCTGGGGGATTGGGTCGGCACGCTGTCGGTGGCCACCACGCTGCTGCTGCTGGGCGCGGCCTGGTGGCGCCGGCCACGTCCGTGAGACTCGGGATCGATATCGGCGGGACGTTCACCGATCTGGTGGCGGTGGACGGCGACGGGGCGGTGCGTGTCACGAAGGTGCGCACCACGCCGGACGATCCCGCACGCGGCCTGTGGCAGGCCGTGACCGCGCTTGGGCCTGACGGGCCAGACGGGGCGGTCTCGCTGGTTCACGGGACGACCGTGGCGACCAACGCCCTGCTCGAGCGCCGCGGCGGCCGTGTGGCGCTGCTCACCACGGCCGGCTTTGAAGATCTCCTCTGGCTCCGGCGGCAGGATCGGGCGGCGCTCTACGATCTCGCCCGGGATCACCCGGCGCCGCTCGTGGCGCGTGAAGCGGTGATCGGTGTCGTCGAGCGGGTTGGCGCCACCGGCGTGGTGGTGCCGCTGTCCGACGCGGAAGTGACGCGCGCCGTCCAGGCCGCCGTGCGGCTCGCTCCCGAGGCCGTTTGCATCTCGCTGCTCTTCAGCTTCGCTCATCCGGACCACGAACGCCGGCTCGCCGAGGCGCTGCGCCGCGCGCTGCCGCGGTGTCCCGTGGTGGCGAGCCACGAGGTTCTGCCACTGTTCCGCGAGTATGAGCGCACCAGCACCGCGACCGTCGAGGCATACCTTCGCCCGCTGGTCGGCCGGTATCTCGCCCGAATCGGGGAGGAGGCGGCACGGCACGGGGTTGGGGATTTCCGCGTCATGGCCTCGAACGGCGGAACGCTGTCGGCGGAGCAGGCCGGCGTTCGGGCGGCCTCGCTGGCGCTCTCGGGACCGGTGGGTGGTGTCGAGGGGGCGCGCCTGGTGGCGGCGCAAACCGGCGAGCGTGATCTCCTGACGCTCGATATGGGAGGCACGAGCGCCGACGCGAGTGTAGTCCTCGGTGGGGAGCCGCTCGTGCAATCGGCGGGGGCGGTTGGCGGGATTCCTCTCGCGTTGCCGCACGTGTTGATCGAGACGGTCGGCGCCGGGGGCGGCAGCATCGCGTGGGTGGACGGCGGCGGCGCGCTGCGCGTGGGACCGCGGAGCGCAGGCGCGGTACCCGGGCCCGCGTGCTACGGGTTGGGAGGCGAAGACGCCACGGTCACGGATGCGGCGCTCGTGCTTGGCTGGCTCGATCCCGCGCATCCACTGGCCGCCGATCTCGTGCTCGATCCCGGGCTGGCGCGGGGCGCCGTGGAGCGCCTGGGACGCCGGGCCGGCCTCACGACCGAGGCCTGCGCGGAAGGGATCATTGCGATCGCCACCGCCACGATGGTGCGCGCGCTGCGGGGCGTGAGCGTGGAACGCGGCGTGGATCCTCGCGGCATGACGCTCGTGGCGTTCGGCGGGGCCGGGCCGTTGTTCGTGTGCCGCCTCGCGGACAGCCTCGGCGTGCCTCGCGCGGTCATTCCGCCCCACGCCGGGGCGTTGTCGGCGCTGGGCCTCGCCACGGCCCGGGCCCGAGTGGAGTTCGCAGCCTCGCTGCACAGGAGAACCGACGGGCTCGATCCACGCACCCTCGCGGCGGCGTTCGAACCGCTCGAACGAGCGGCGCTGGCGGAACTGCCGGAGGCAACGGTGTCTCGCGTGGCTGAATGCCGCTACCCCGGACAGGGATACGAAGTGGCGG
>DATMAW010000014.1:0-5237 GCA_035559715.1 Gemmatimonadales bacterium
CGCGGAAGTACTGCTCCCGCCACGGGTCGCATTCAATGATCGGCAAGGGGAACTCGGCGTCCGGGACGGGCAACAAACCTAATGAAAAAGCGCCCGGCGTGCGGCACCGGGCGCCTTGAGGAACACCCCCTCGGTCGCGACTCAGCTCGCGACGTACTCGATCGCGACGCGCCGGATCATCGGCTTCGAAGCGGAAGCCATCGGGACTTGGTCCTTCACCGTCACGCGCACGCCAGCCGGCAGCAGCCGGGGGGCCATATCAATCGCAGCCTGCGTCACCAGGCTGTCCGTAGCCCTCGGGGTGATGGCATCGGACACCACCGTGACCGCTACCTGAACCCGCGCCCACTTCTGCTGCGCTTCGACCGCGCCAGCGACCGCCAGCTCCAGGCCCAGGATCGTCGTCGCAACCGCCACCACGTTGAACAACCGCATTGTGCACCCGAGTTAGTGTTCCGGGCGCTATGCAGAAGCACGTGTCGGTCCAGCACCGGCCTGCCATATAAGACATTATACTACAATCAGTTAGCCGAGCGCGACGTACCACTGAGGTGCGTCGGGAACTGTACGCGATCTTTACACTGACCGCAGGTGATTGGCGCCAAGTGACGGCTGTGAAGCGGGTTACGCCGCGTGGGGAGCGTGCGGAGAGAAGTGTACAGAACCTGAGCGCTTACAGCCCGTACTTCTCGATCTTCTTGAGGAGTGTGACCCGGGAGATTCCCAGGTCCCTCGCCGCCCGTGTACGGTTGCCATCGTGCAGCGCGAGGGCCTGGGCAATGTGGTCGCGCTCCACATGCTCGAGCGGCGCCACGCGCCGCACTTTCGCCGCTCGCCGTCCCCGCAACTCGCCCGGCAGGTGATCCACGCGAATCGCGTCGGCGGTCCGGGCCATGATCATCGCGCGCTCGAGCACGTTGCGCATCTCGCGCACGTTGCCGGGCCAGGGGTAGCCGAGCAGTCGCTCTAACGCGTCGGACGTCACGTCGGTCGGCGCGCCGCGCAGCTCGCCGGCCAGCTCGGCGATCATCTGGTGAATCAGATGCAGGCGATCCTCGCGCGTGCGATCGCGCACGGGTGGCAGGCGGATGATTGAGACGGCAATGCGGTAGTACAGATCCTCGCGAAACGCGCCGGCGGCCACGGCCTGCTCGATGGGCCTGTTGGTGGCCGCGATGAGACGCGCGTCGGCCGTGATCTCACGGGTGCCGCCCAGGCGCCGGAACTTCCGCGTATCCAGCACGGTGAGCAGCTTGGGCTGCACTTCGGCCGGAAGGTCGCCCACCTCATCAAGAAACACGCTGCCACCCGCGGCCACCTCGAACAGGCCCTCCTTGGATTCCTTGGCGTCGGTGAACGCGCCGCGCTCGTGTCCGAACAGCTCGTCGTTGAGAAACGTCGCCGTGAGTCCGCCGCAATTGATGGCCACGAACGGGCCCCGCGCGCGCGGCGACAGAGCGTGGATCATCTGCGCCACGCGACCTTTGCCGGTCCCGCTTTCCCCGACGATCAATACGGTGGTCCGCTCGCTGTCGGCCACGGCGGCGATCTCGCGCTCGATGGCGCGCATCCCCGGCGAGACGCCGAGCGACTCGTCCAGCTTCACCTGCCCGGCTCGGCCGCGCAGGCGCTGCACCTCGCGCCGCAAGCGTGACTTTTCCGCCGCGCGCGCCACGGCGGCAACGAGGTGTGGCAGATCCACGGGTTTCGTCAGGAAATGCTCGGCGCCGAGTTGCATGGCCCGAACCGCCGTCGCGACGTCGGCCACGCCCGTGAGGAAGATCACCACCGCGCCGTCCTGGCGGATCTCGTCGAACACGTCGAGTCCCGACCGGCCCGGCATGTTGATGTCCAGCAGGACCACATCGGGCCGCTCCTGACGAAACGCCGCCACGCCCTCCTCGCCGGAGGCGGCTTCGAACACCTCGAACCCGGAGCGGCGAAGGAACTCGCCGATCACCCGGCGGATGGACGGGTCGTCGTCAACGAACAGGACGGTCTCAGATCCCGGCGGTGTCACGGGCATTCACGTCGAGTCGGAGTGTGGCACGACGCGCTCGACCCTGAACGCAAGTGCCGGTGGCTCGTTCGCAACCAGCGGCTCGAATTGCCGGCGGAATTCCTCCACGCTCACGTCGCACGTGGCGGCGAAGCGCGCCAGCTCGTGCGGATCGTCGAAGTCGTCGCGCCGGAGGCGGATCATGTACCGCCGGGCGATAGCGTAGCGAGTGGAGTTGATGTCCACCAGGCGAACGCGCGGCCGGCCCGTGGTCGCATCCACCAGGTCGCCGAACGGGACGGGGACGAAACGCCCGGCCTGGAGCGTGATCACCGCTCCGTGTCCGCCCTCGAGCAGGTACTTGGCCGCGCAATAGCCCAGGTCCCGCGTGTACTCCATGTCCAGCGGGATGGGATCCGCGCAGCGCAACTCGTAGCCGATATTCTTCGCGGCGATCGTCGTCTTGAGGCCGAATTCCTTGAGCCGCCGCTGCACCTGCGCCTTGAGGATCTCGCCGATGTTCACCTCGGCAATCCGCACGTTGCCGTGACTGTCGCGCTCCACCTCCTCGAGCCCCGCGAGATCGGCCGGGTCCAGGTTCAGCACCAACCCTTCGGCGATCACCGCGACGCCGTCGAGCCGCCCGGAGGACAGCCGCTTGATGATGGCGCACACGAGGGTATCCACCACCGCCTTCAGGCGGATCCGCTCGCCCTTGAATTCCTCGGGGATGAGCGTGAGGGTGGCCCCGGCCGCCTTGCCGATGCCGAGCGCCAGGTGGCCGGCCTTGCGGCCCATGGTGATCACGAAGTACCAGCGTGAGGTGGTCTTGGCATCCACCATCAGGTTCTTCACGATCTCCACGCCGTAATGCCGCGCGGTTTGGAACCCGAACGTGTCCACGTGGGGCGGGAGATCGAGGTCGTTGTCTATCGTCTTGGGCACGTGCACCACGGGCAGCCGTCCCGCCGCGAGTTCTTCCAGCTTCATCGCCGAATAGGCCGTATCGTCCCCGCCGATCGTGATCAGCTCGGTGACGTTGAGCCGCAGCAGCGAGAGCAGCGCGTTCTTGAGGTGGGCCGGGTCCCTGGTGGGGTTGGCCCGCGAGATCCCGATGTGCGAGCCGCCGCGGAAGTGGATGCGGCTCACGCCGTCAATGTCGAGCGGGGTCACGTGCTCCACGTCACCCCGCATGATCCACTCGAACCCGTCGCGGATGCCGAGCACCTCGAGCCCTTCGAGCCGGGCGCGGATCGTGGCGGCGCCGATCACGCTGTTGATGCCCGGCGCCGGGCCGCCGCCCACGAGGATCGCCAGCGTGCGGCGCTGAGTCACGTCGCCCAGACGATGTCGAGGCCGTAGGGTTCAAACTGCCGGTCCGCCGTCAACAAGCGCAGTCGCTCAATCTCGCATTGCGCCACAAGCAGACGGTCGAACGGGTCGCGGTGGTGTGGCGGAAGGTTGGCCACACGCAGCGCGTGCTCACAGACCACCGGGAGCGCCGACGTGCTGCCTCGCTCCATCCGACTCGGCACGTACTCGGCCGGTGGGAGCGGCAGACGGAGCTTGCCGAGGGCGTACTTAATGGCGATCTCCCAGGCGCTCGCCGCCGAGAAGAACAACTCGTTTTGCTCGTCCGCGATGACGTTAAAGGCTGTGGGCGATAGACGATCGGGTTGGGCGTGCATCCACAGCCAGCACTGGGTATCGAGCAGAACTCTCACCGCTCGAACTCCGTCAATAGCTCGGCAGGCAGAGGGGCGTTGAAGTCCTCGGGCACACTGAAGGCACCGCGATCCGTCCCAAGCGCGCGCGGGTGGTCCCGACGAACTGGGACAAGCCGGGCGACGGGCCGCCCGGCTCTGGCAATTACGATTTCCTCACCAGCCGCGACCCGTCGCAACAGGCGAGAGAAGTGCGTCTTGGCGTCATGCACGTTCACAATCCTCATAGGGGAAATGATAGTCTAGTCCTGGACTAAGTCAATGCGTGCTAGCCAGTGGTTCGATCGAGACTCCGGTACTGCACCGCCTCGCTCACGTGTGCCGGCTCGATGGCCGGACTCTCGGCGAGATCGGCGATGGTCCGGGCGATCTTGAGCACCCGGTGATACGCCCGCGCCGAGAGCTTGAGCCGCCCGATGGCGGTCTTGAGCAGCGCGTCCGCCTGCTCGCTCGCCCGGCAAAACTTCTTCAGGTCCCTGGGGCCCATGTGGGCGTTGGCAAAGACGCCTGGTCGCCTGGCGAATCGCTCCAGCTGCACCTGCCGCGCTCGGTTCACCCGCTCGCGGATCGCCGCACTCGGCTCGCCACTCCGCTCCACCGACAGTTCCTGGTAGGGGACCGCGGGCACCTCGATGTGAATGTCAATCCGATCCAGCAGCGGCCCCGAGAGGCGCGCCCGATAGCGCTCCACGTCCAGCGGCCCGCACACGCACGATTTCCCGATCGCGCCCCAGAACCCGCACTTGCACGGGTTCATGGCGGCGGCGAGCATGAAGCGCGCCGGATAGCACAGGGACTGCGCCGCTCGTGAGATCGTGACACAGCCGTCCTCGAGCGGCTGGCGGAGCACTTCGAGCACGTTCTTACGGAACTCCGGCAGCTCATCGAGGAACAGGACCCCGCCATGCGCCAGGCTCACTTCGCCCGGTCTGGGGTGTGAACCGCCGCCGATCAGTCCCGCGTCGCTGATCGTGTGGTGCGGCGCGCGAAACGGACGCACGGTCACGAGCGACACCCCGGGCGGCAGCATCCCGGCCACGCTGTGGACTTTGGTGGTCTCAAGCGCCTCCTCCAGACTCAACTCCGGCAGGATGGTGGGGAGCCGGCGCGCGAGCATCGTCTTGCCCGAGCCCGGCGGCCCCACCATCAAGACGTTGTGCGCCCCGGCGGCGGCCACCTCGAGCGCGCGCTTCACGTGCTCCTGGCCCCGCACCTCCGCGAAGTCCACGACGTCGCCCGCTCGTGGTCCGAAGATCGCGCTCAGGTCCACTCGTCCCGCGGCGAGCGGCTGCCCTTCCCCGAAGAACCCGGCCAACTCCCTCAGCGAACCGGCGCCGTGCACCTCCACACCGTCCACCACGCCGGCTTCCGCCAGGTTCTGGCGAGGCACGATGACGCCACGGAGTCCGGCTGCGCGCGCGGCCAGCGCCACCGGCAGGACGCCACGAACGGGACGGATGTCGCCCTCGAGACCCAGTTCGCCGACGATGAGATAGTCGGAGATAGGCGGCAGG
>DATMAW010000015.1:0-7963 GCA_035559715.1 Gemmatimonadales bacterium
CCACCCCAGCAAGGGCCCCATGCCGGAAGCGAAGGCCGCAATGCCCAGCGCCGCGGCACGGCGATCCGTGGCCGCCTCCAATGTCGCCGTTGCTCCCGGCTCTCGCAGAATCGCCCGTGTGGCGGCATAGACTTCATCGTGCGCCCCGTACAGCTCGACGGTCGTGAAATCGGGCCACAGGGCTCCGAGGTCCCCCGTGCTGTGCCATCGCGAGATGCGACGGCGGATCTCAGGATCGTCCTGCCTCACGTGGCTGTCTTCCTGACCTTTAGCCGTCCCATCGGACGCAGGCAGGTTGAATGTCATGGTGGTTGATTTCAGCCTCTCGACGGCATTACTTACCGCCCTCTATCCAGTCTAGAGGAACACGGTGTCTGAACGGTACCTGACTCGCTGCGTGTGCGCGGCCGCCGCGCTCATCGGAACACCGGCAGCGCTCGTTGCCCAATCCCCCATCCGCGGCTTCCCCCCCGACGCCCTCGCCGAGCGCGCACGCATCGAGGCCGTCCTCAAGAATACGCCCGACACCGCCCGCATCCGCCAGTACCTCCTCGCCACGACCGAGGAACCGCACCACGCAAGCTCCCCGGGCTCCCGGGCCGTGGCCGAGTACGCCCTCGCACGCTTCAAGGAATGGGGACTCGACGCCCGCATCGAAGAGTTCGAGGCGCTGATGCCCCTTCCCGTCACGCGCCACGTCGAACTCCTGGCGCCCGAACGATACGTGGCGCGGCTCGCCGAGCCCGCCATCCCCGACGACAAAGACACCGGCGACCGCGGCCAGATCCCCACCTTCAACGCCTACTCCGCCGACGGCGACGTGACCGGCGAGCTGGTGTTCGTGAACTACGGACTCCCGGAAGACTACGAGCAACTCGCGCGACTCGGCGTGGACGTGCGCGGCAAGATCGTGATCGCCAAGTACGGGCGCAGCTGGCGCGGCATCAAACCCAAAGTCGCCGCCGAGCACGGCGCCATCGCCTGCATCATCTACTCCGATCCGGAAGACGACGGCTACTACGTTGCCGATCCGTACCCCAAAGGCCCCATGCGGCCCGAATTCGGGGTGCAACGCGGCAGCGTGATGGACATGCCCACGTACCCCGGTGACCCGCTCACGCCGGGATGGGGCGGCATCCGCGGCGGCCGCAAGTTGGACCGCAGCGAGGCGCGGACCCTCATGAAAATCCCCGTGCTGCCCATCTCCTACGGCGACGCCCTGCCCCTGCTCCGCGCGCTCGGCGGACCCGTGGCCCCGAACGACGATTGGAAAGGCGCCCTCCCGATCACCTATCACGTGGGGCCCGGACCCGCACGCGTGCGGGTGCGGTTGGAGTTCGACTGGCAGGTGCGCCCGCTGTACAACGTGATCGCCACGATCCGCGGCGCCACCTACCCCGACCAATGGATCATCCAGGGCAGCCACCACGACGCGTGGGTGAACGGCGGTCAGGATCCAACGTCGAGCGCCGTCGTCCTCATGGAAATGGCGCGCTCGTTCGCCGAACTGATGAAGACGGGCTGGCGGCCGCAGCGCACCCTCATGTTCGCGCTGTGGGACGGCGAAGAGTGGGGACTACTCGGCTCCACCGAGTGGGTCGAGCACCACGCGGCGGAACTGCGCGACAAGGCGGTCCTCTACCTCAACACCGATTCCTACAGCTGGGGATGGCTGGGCACCGCCGGCTCGCACGCGCTGCGCACGTTTGCCGAGCAGGTGACACGTGACGCCAGCGATCCGAGAAGCGGCGGCAGCGCGCTCGAAGCGCTCGCGACCCGCGCGCTGAGCCAGGCGCGCACCGCAGGCGACTCGGCGCGCATTCGTGAGCGCGGCTACTACATCGAGGCGCTCGGCTCGGGCTCCGACTACACGGCGTTCCTCGATCACCTGACCATCGCGTCGCTCAACATGGGGTACGGCGGCGGCCAGGAGACCGGCATCTACCACTCGATCTACGACACGTACGACTTCTTCGTCCGATTTCTCGATCCGGGGTTCCGGTATGGCAAGGCGCAAGCGGGCGCCGTGGGGATCGCGCTCGCACGCCTGGCCGACGCACCCGTGCTCCCCTGGTCGTTCGTGGACGCGGCGACGACGTTCGAGTCGTACGTTCGAGAACTGGACAGCCTCGGCACGCAGAAGCTGGGGCAGGGCGCGATCGACCTCGCCGCGGTACGGCTCGCCGTGCGCGCCCTGGCGGAGGCGGGCCGGGCGTTCGACGCCGCCTACGAGCGCGCCATGAACCTCGGCGCACGTAACGTCGCCACCAGGAGCCGTCAGCTGGAGGCGATCAACCGCGAGATCTACTCCACCGAACGTGACCTTAACACGGCCGATGGGTTGCCGCTGCGATCATGGTTCCGGCATTCGATCTACGCTCCGGGCTACTACACCGGGTACGGCGTGAAGACCATGCCGGGCATTCGCGAGGCCATCGAATTGAATCGCCCCGACGAAGCGCGTGCGCAGGCCGCGATCGTGGCGGCGGCGATCGAGCGGATGGCCGCGAGGGTGCGGCGCGTGACCCAGATGCTGAATGACCTGTAGGATGAAGAGCGACGAGGAGAGACGAGGAGAGGCGACGGCGGCTGGCGATGAACGAGAAAGGCCGATGAGGAGAGAATTGAAGATGCGACGGACATGGTGGGGTGTGTTGGCGAGCGGACTGGCCGCGACGGGGCTCGCGGCATGCGACGCCGGAGGCCGGCGGGTGCAACTCGCGCTCGACGCAATAACCACGAACGACCTGGTGTCCCACATTCAGGTGCTGGCGTCGGACAGCTTCGAGGGACGCGGCCCCGCGTCACCGGGAGAACAGAAGACGATCGCCTACCTGCGAAGCGAGTTCGAGAAGCTGGGGCTGCGTCCGGGGAACGCCGGCGAATGGTTTCAGGCGGTCCCGCTCGTGGCCATCACGGCCGACCGCAACATGACGCTGTCGGTCACGGGTCCCGGCGGAACACGGTCGTACCGCTACGGCAACGACTTCATCGCGTTCACCAGGCGCGTGGTGCCGCGCTCGGAACTCACCAACTCCGAGCTGGTGTTCGCGGGCTACGGCGTGGTCGCCCCCGAGTACGGCTGGAATGACTACGAGGGCCTGGACGTGCGCGGCAAGACGGTCATCGTGCTGGTGAACGATCCCGGGTTCGCCACGGGCGACACCACGTTGTTCCGCGGTCGCACCATGACGTACTACGGGCGCTGGACCTACAAGTACGAGGAGGCCGCGCGCCAGGGCGCCGCCGGCGTATTGATCGTGCACGAGACCGAGCCCGCCGCGTATCCGTGGGAAGTCGTGACGGGCAGTTGGGGTGGCGAGCAGTTCGGGCTCGTCGCAAAAGACAGCAACAGGTCTCGCGCGGCGATTGAAGGATGGCTCACCGTGGAGACGGCCCACGCGGTGTTCCGCCAGGCGGGGCGCGACTACGACTCACTCAAGACGCTCGCCATGCAGCGCGGATTCAGGCCCGTTCCGCTCGGGCTACGGGCATCGGTCACAGTGCGGAACCGCATTCGCACCTCCACCTCCAACAACGTGCTGGCGCTGCTGCCCGGCGCCGCGCGACCCGACGAGTACGTGATCTACATGGCGCACTGGGATCACCTGGGCCGCGATACGTCGCTTGCGGGCGACGAGATCTACAACGGGGCGCTGGACAACGCGTCCGGCACCGCGGGCCTCCTGGCGCTCGCCAAGGCGTTCGCGTCGCTCGACCCTCCGCCCGGCCGATCGATCGTCTTTCTCGCCGTGACCGCGGAGGAGCAGGGACTCATCGGCTCGGCGCACTACGCCCAGAATCCGGTGTATCCCCACGACCGGACCGCGGCCGTGATCAACATGGACGGGCTGAACCACATCGGGCCCATGCGTGACATCACCGTCATCGGGTACGGCAACTCGGAGCTCGACGATTACCTCGCGCAGGCCGCGCGAACGCAGAATCGCGTGCTCAAGCCCGACGCGGAACCGGAAAAAGGGTTCTACTACCGCTCGGATCACTTCAACTTCGCGAAGGCGGGCGTGCCGGCCCTGTACACGGACGCGGGCGTGGATCATGTGGAGCGCGGCGAGGCGTACGCGCGCGAGCAGCGCGACGAGTACACGGCCAAGCGGTACCACAAGCCGGCCGATGAATACGATCCGTCGTGGGACCTGCGCGGCGCGATTGACGACCTGCGCCTGCTGTTCCTGGTAGGCTATCGGATTGCCAACGAGTCCACGTTCCCCAACTGGCGGCCCGGGACGGAGTTCCGCGCCATCAGGGACTCGATGATGGCCGGAAGGGGTGGCGCACCCTAGCTAGGCAGGTGGGCGCACCACGCGCCCGCCCGCGGCCACGAACCGGTCCAGCGCGCTCGCCACCTCCGCGCACTGCCAGAAGCGCGGGGGCTTCATGGAGCGGCGATCGCCCGCGAGCGCGCTCGCGCCCAGGATGAGCACGTCCACCGCGCGCCGGCCTGAACGATCGAACAGCAATCGGCCGAGGTAGTCCGGTCCGAACGGCCGCCCCGGTTCCACGACCGTGACCGCAGCCCCTCCATGTTCCTCCAGGGTAGCCGCTGCCGCCACGTCGGCGGGGTCGGCCGTGACGACGATCACGCCGCGTGGATCGTCCGGTGGCGCGGCGGGGGCCAGCGCGCGTGTGGGCCCCGGCCCGAACGTCCTGCCGCGCCGCGTGAGCCCCCGGAACTCGGACGCCGGTTCTTGCGATGGCCGCCGCTCGGTGAAATAGCGGTACAGCGCCACGAGGTTGATGCCGCTCTCGTTCGGGCGCGCCCGGCTCGGATGTTCGGGGTCGGCGCCGGGGTGCGGCACGCCGCCCGGTGCGTAGACTTCCGCCCACTCGCCCGCGGGCGATGCCATCGCGGCGAGGTTGGCGAGGGCCAGCGGCGCCAGATCTGACCCCACGGCGAGCAGGCTCCACAGCAGGTACCCGGGCACCACGCCGACCGTGTAATCGCAGTTGGGCGTGATCCCCGTGAATCCCACGAGATCCACCACCGCCTCGAGGTTCTGCTTCGCGTGCGCGTCATCGGGGCCGTGGAACCCGAGCCAGAGCGGCGCGAGGTTGACCGCCGCGAACGGAGCGTCATGCGGCGCTCCGCTGAGCGGATAGATGGCCGGGGCATAGTGCCCGCGCTCTCGCAGCCAGAACCGCGACTCGATGAGCCGCCGCAAACGCTCCGCCTCGGCCTGGTACTGGTGCGCTTCGTCGCCGCGGCCAATCTGCTGTGCCAGCCAGGCGAGCGCTTCGTGCGCCCGCGCGCGCAGGACCACCGCCTCGAGCGACCACACGGCGTAGCCCATGCTCCCCCAGTCCGCGATGAGATCGTTAGGCCAGCCGCACCGCTCGGGGTACATCGTGTACAGCGCGCCGTGCAGATACGGCTCGTCGCCGTCGAACGGGAGGAGCGCGTCGGGCGTGGCCGGGCGACGCGCGAGACAGCGCACGAGATAGGGCCAGTGGCGCCGAATGACGTCGGGATCGCCGCCCGCCTCGAGCCACCAGCGATGCTGCAACACGATGTGCGACGGCCCGGTTCCGTCGGCCGGCTGCACGGCGTTCCAGTCGGCGGCCTCTCCAACGCCCGTCACGTCGAGGTCCACCGGCACGGCGTTCGGTATCCGGCCCAGCACGATGGCGGCGCGGTAGTAGTACTCGAGAATGTCCAGCGCCTCGTCGCGCGCTCCCATCGCGAGAAAGGCACGCACGGGTCCTGTGGCATCACGCGCGCGGGCGGCGTCCGGGTACACCATGGGACACACCACACCGCCCGGGCGCGCCTGCTGCATCTTGAGGGTGAGCTTCGTTTCCTCGATCAGGTCGGCGATCGAGCGCGTGGTAGCGGTTGGCCCCTCGAGGTTCTGTGGCCAGAGGTCCGGCGTGCGGGTGTGCGTGAGCCAGAGCCGGTAGTACGCGCGCGTCTGGTCGAGCAGCTCGTGCACGTCGAACGGCTGGCGCAGCCACGCCACGGCATCGTCTGTGTCCGGTCCGAAGGCGAGCACGAGCGGCAGCTGCCATACGCCGCCTTCGCTCTCCACGTGCTCCAGCCGGATCTCGAGACACCCCGGCCCGGTCCAGCGGCCCGGTGCGAGCGCCGCGAGGATCAGCGTGCGGCGATCGTCGGCAACTTTACGCAAGGACCGGCGGCGCTCATCATGCGGCATGCCGCCGGGGAGATGCACCTCCAGCACCGCGTCACTGCCCAGCCGTGCGGCGCCCCACACTTCCACGATGCGCACGAGTACCGGATCGTCTGGCGGAGCGAAATCCACCGTGACGACGGCCGCTCCGGCGCCCCGGCCCCCTTCGGCGGTGACCAGCACGCCAGAATCCCGCGGCCGGCCGATGATCCCGGTCTTGCTGGTGAACGGGCCGCGCTCGGTACGCAGCTCCAGCCAGCAATCGCCGAAGCCGTCCCTGGTCTTGTCCGCCGGCTGGTAGGTCGGCCCCGTTAATCCGCACAACCGGTTGTACGGTCGGCGCAGGCCGGCATGGGCGAACACCCAACCGTTGCCGATCGGCCACACGCCGGCGTCGGCCGGAGTCGCCGGCTCGCCGGGCCCGCTCTCCACGGTCCACGCGCTAGCATCGAGCAGCCACGGGCGCCGGGACAAGATGCTCGCCGAGGGAGCGTCGTGCCGCATCCTACGGCCGCCTTCCGTCAACGACAAACCCCGCCACGGGGGCGGGGCCTGGTCCTCTCATCACGTGCTCGAGCAACATTGTGGCGCCGGTCGAATCACCCCGCCCGCGCGTCTTCCACATACCCGATATATGGTAGCGTGCGGTACTTGTCCGCGAAGTCGAGCCCGTAGCCCACCACCCACTTGTTGGGGATGTCGAACCCGATGTACGACAGGTCCACGTCCACCTCGCGTCGCTCGGGTTTCCGCACCAGCGCGCACGCCTTGAGCGAGGCGGGCTCGCGGGCGCGCAGCAACCGCATCAGATAATCGAGCGTGTGGCCCGTGTCCACGATGTCCTCCACGATCAGCACGTGTTTTCCGGCGATCGTAGTGCGCAGATCCATGACGAGCCGCACTTCCCCCGTGAGGCGAGTGGTGGCATTGCCGTAGCTCGACAGCGCGATGAAATCCACCGTGTGCGGAATCGTGAGCCGGCGCGACAGATCGGCGAGAAAGATGAACGATCCCTTGAGGACGCCCACGAGCATCAGGCTCTCCACGCCGGCGTAGTCACGGGAAATCTGCGTTCCGAGGGCGGCGACCTTGTCGGCGATGGCTTGCTCGGTGATCAGGACCTTGGGTGGCGTGGGCGTGATCGGCATGATCGGTGGTTATTCCTCGACGAACAGAGGGACAGGGGTGAATCGCTCGACGTCCACCAGGCCGACGTCGGTGAGCTTGAGTTTCGGGATCACTTCCAGCGCGAGAAAGCTCATCGCCATGAACGGATCGTGCAACGGGCTGCCCAGCGCGCGCGCCGCGCCGATCAGTTCGGCCATGCGGTCCCGCACCACCTCGATCGGCAGATCGGACATGAGGCCGCCGATCGGGAGCGGCAACAGGGCGATCACCCGCTCGCCCTCGGCCGCCGCCTGGCCGCCGCCGGCGCCCGCCACGGCGCGCGCGGCTGTGAGCATGGAGACGTCGTCGGCGCCGATCACCACGAGGTTGTGATGATCGTGGGCCACGGTGCCGGCGATCGCGCCCCTGGCCAGCCCCACGCCGGAGACGAACCCGAGGCCCACGCCGCCGCCGCGCCCGTGCCGCTCGATCACGGCCATCTTGAGCAGATCGCGTTTCGGGTCGGCCACCGCCTCGCCGTTGCGCGTGGCGGCGTCAACGACCAAATGCTCCGTCACGATCTGATCGGGAATCGCACCGATCACCCGCACGCGCCTGCCGCGGGCGGAGACCCTGAGATCAACGCGGGGCCAGTCGATCCGAACGGTGTTGAGTACGGCGGCAGCGGCGGCGGAAGCCGGTGGAGC
>DATMAW010000016.1:0-6660 GCA_035559715.1 Gemmatimonadales bacterium
GGAGAATCCCGAACGCGTGATGGCCCTCGGCGTCACGCCAGTACGCCCGGTTCAGCGTGGCGAGCGCCGTCTCCCGCAGGCGGCCCGCCTCGTCGGCCAACGGACGCAGCTCCCGCGCATTCGCCATGTCCCGCACGGCGGCCAGCGCCTCGATCCACACCGACGCGAGGTAGATGTCCTGATGGATCCCTTCGCCGATCGAGCCGACTTCGATGGCGCCCAAGCCGCCCGTCGTATTCTCGATGATCCCGTCACCGTCGGTCTCCACCGTCTTGCACCACGCGTACGCCTTCTCGAGGGCGGGCCACAGGTCCGCGAGCAGGACGTCGTCGCCGCTCGCCCTCCAATACCGCCATACCGCGAGAATCCAGTACGGCGTCGTGTCGGCGTGGTAATACGCGTACGGGAAGTCGGTGAACCAGGGAATGCGCGCGGCGGCCTGCGAGATCTCGTGCGTGATCTTTCCATCTGCTCGCTGATACTTCGCCAGGAACCGCAGCCCCTCGGCCACCTGCGGCCACATGCCGATGGCGTCCATGGCGAGCGAGTTGATGGCCGCGTCGCCACCGAAGAACCAGCCGAATCCCGGGCGCGTGCTCTTGCCCGATCGGCCCCAGCCCGCCACGAGACCGCATCCCAGGTCCGGATTGCACACCATCTGCTCGTCGAGCGCGAGCGCGGACCACGCGAGCGCGAGGTCGAGGCTGTCGTCCGGCGTGTCAATCGCCGTCACGGCATCGAGCAGTCGCCGCACGTGGTACTCGCGGGCCACATACGCGCCCCGCGCGCCGGCGATCAGGTGGCGGTAGATCGCAAGCACGCTGTCACGGGGACCCGTGCCGGCGGCGATCGCGATCGGAATGAACTCGGCGCGAGCCCGCGCGGTGTCCACCGGAATCACGAACGTGTTCGGCGCATCGGGCAGGGCGTGGGCGGGGTGATCGGATGCCACCGTGGCCCACGGCGAGCCGATCACCGCGTTCTGCTGCCGGCGACTTTCCGAAAGAATGAAGGCGCGCGTGCCCGCGTCCCAGAACGTGTATTGGCCGCCGAACGCCGCAGGCCAGGCGTACTGGAAGACCATACGAAACGCCACGGTGATCTCGAGCGGCCGGAGCGTTCGCACGTCCAGCAGCACCAGGAGTCCCGCGTCGTCCACCGGAGCCAGGATGTGTTGCCGCACGGTGAACGTCGCGTGGGAGTAGGTGATCGTGGTGACCGTGGGTCGGATCTCCACGCGCCGCGCCACGTCCACGCCGCGCACGGGCTCCACGTAATCGGGAATGCGGAACGACAGTTGGAAGTCGTCGGCCAGTTTGTACGGGTGCACCCACAGCTCGGCGGGGCCGGTCTCCGTCCCGAGCCACGCCGCCCGACGCCCCACCACGCCGAGGTATTGCTGTGGCCGCGCGTCCGTCCGAAGCGTGAGCGGTGACTCGGCGATGTCGAACCGGGGAACCCGAAGCGCGTCCTGCGCCGCCCCGTTACGCGGGAATGCCAGACTGGCGATCGCGAGAACGAGCGGGCGCGCGGCGGGCGGCATGATCACGGGGCGGAATGTTGCATTCGATCCGCAGACGGCGCTACCCTGGGGAGCAAGCCGAAATTACCCGTAGAGGCCCTCGTGACCAACCAACGCGCTCCCTCGTTGCTGCCGCACCTTCGTCTCATGTTCGACTACGATGCCTGGGCCAATCGCGAGGTGCTGCGCGGGCTGGGGCGGGGCACTGCGCCGGACCGTGCGGTCGCCCTCCTGGCGCACATCGTGGCGGCCGATTGCCTGTGGCTCGACCGAATCAAGCAACGGCCGCAGCGCATGCCCGTGTGGCCCGCGCTCACGCTGAGCGAGTGTCGGCAAGGCGTGGAGGACGTGGCTCGCGAGTGGCGCGCGCTGCTGGAGCAAGCGAGCTCCGCTATGCTCGAGGAGCAGCGAACCTACACCAACACCAAGGGCGAACGGTGGCAGAGCACCGTGGGCGACATCTTGCTCCACGTCTTGCTCCACGCGGCCTACCATCGGGGGCAAATCGCGAGCACGGTGCGCGCGGCCGGCGGGGAGCCGGCATTCACCGATTACATCCACGCCGTGCGGTCCGGGTTCGTTGCCAGCGCCGCCGGGGCTGAGTAGCTTGGGCTCTGATCCGCGCGTCCGTCACCGCTTAACGGCGAGGTCTCATGATCCGCTTTGTCACGCTCGCTGCCGCCGGCGCCGTTCTGGCCGGGGCCGCGGGATTCGTTCCGGCGCAACAGAAGCAAACGGAGATCGTGGTCTACAAGAGCCCCACCTGAGGCTGCTGCGCCAAGTGGGTAGGCTACCTACAAGAGCAGGGCTTCAAGGTCACCACGCACGACATCGAAGACATGGCGCCGGTCAAGCGCCGCTACGGGGTCACCAGCCGTGTGGAGTCGTGTCACACGGGCGTGGTGGATGGATACGTGGTGGAAGGTCACGTGCCCGCGGACCTGATCAAGCGCGTGCTCGCCGAGCGCCCGGACGTCGTGGGCATCTCGGCGCCCGGAATGCCCCAGGGCTCACCGGGCATGGAAGGGCCGCGGAAAGATCGGTATGAGGTCGTGCTGTTCGACAAGAACGGAAACGTGACGGTGTACGCAGTCAGATAAGCAGTGAGGCGTAAGGGGCGATGGGTGAGGGGGACTGAGAATCCGAGCGCACGACCCCCCTCACCTCTTACCCCTCACGCTTTTTGCGTCACCCCCGCCCGCCCGCCAACCTCGCCGCATCGGGAGATCGTTTCAACAGCCACATGGACAGGGTCCCCGCTGCGGGTCCCGGCGCGAGAAACGCGAATGCCCAGCGCCATCCCACCGCATCCACGAGCAGTGGGATTAGTTGGATGGAAGCGATGGTGAGCAGGAACCCCATGGACGTCTGCGTGGTGAGCTGCGTGCCGACGTAGCCGGGGTCCGCCAGCTCGCTGATGCTCGCGCTGAACTGCGCCGAGTCCGCCACGATGGCGAATCCCCAGATCAGCGCCACGGCCGTCACCACCCACGGTCCCAGCGGGACCAATAGCCCGATCAGCACGCAGCACGCCCCGCTCGTGACCATGCTCGCGATCGTCGTTCGGGTGCGGCCCCAGCGATCCGCCAGCCAACCGGCGGCCACGCAGCCGATCCCGCCGGCGCCGATCGCCCCGAACGCCGCGAGTGACGCCTTGACCTCGGCGCTCGGCACGCCCGCCTCGCGGTAGGCGTACCCCAGGAACAGCGGAATCCAGGTCCACATCGCGTACAGCTCCCACATGTGGCCCAGATACCCGCCGTTGGCGCGCCGCAGCGGCCGATCGGTGAGGGCGTGCGCCATGTAGCGCCACTCGAAACGGGGCGTGGGCGCGCGATAGGGGCCCAGCTCGCCGAAGCGCCACGCCAGCACACCGCCGAGTGCGGCGAGCGCGGAGGCCAGGTACATGACGGGCTGCCACGCCGTGATCCCGCCGAACGCGCGAAACAAGTGCGGTGACGCCGATCCCACGGTGAGCGCTCCCACGAGGATGCCGATCGCGAGCCCGCGGTCCTTGCGGGTCCAGGTGGCGATGATCTTCATGCCGGGGGGATACACGGCGGCGAGCATCATGCCGGTGACGAATCTGGCGACGACGGCCAGCGCGAACGACAGCCCGAGCAACGGGACCAGGGCGTTGACCCCGGCGCCGATCCAGGCGCCGAACGCGATCACGCGGCGTGGCGCGAGGAGATCTGGCACGTTGAGCAGCGCCGACAGCAGCGCCCCGGTGACGAAGCCCAGCTGCACCGCCATGGTGAGCCACGCGGCCTGTGCGCCGGTGAGCTCCCAGTGCGTGCTGAGTGCCGGCGCCACCGCGCTCGCCGAGAACCACAAGCCCATCGCCAACAGCTCGGCCGCGGCGAGGAGGGCGAGGGCGCGCCACTTGCCTGGTGCGGGCGTCATTCCCGCGGGGTTGCCAACGTGGGGTTTAGTCGGGGGGTAGCAGATCCAACAGCCGGTGCCCGTCGGCCTCCCAGACCCTGCCTTTGCGGATCATCACCGGCGCCGCGAACGAGGGCCCGTCGTGGACGAACGTGTGATACTCGCCTCGTTCCCCCGCCGGGTCCAGTCCGTCCGCGATTCCCAGCTCGGTGATGACGTCGGCGTCCAGCTCCCGGCCCAGGAACGCTGCGGCGCCACGCCGGGGGTCCACGCCCACGATCAGCGCGCGGTAGCCGCGTTCCACGACCTCGTACACCAGTTCGATGGGCAGTTCGCCCCACAGGGGCTCCACGTGCTCCAGGCCGGCGGCGCGTACGCGCTCCTCGTACCACGCGCGAACGTCCGCCAGGTGAATGTTGCCGAAGATCATGCCGCGGCAGCCGCGCGCTTTGAGATCGGCCAGGAGCTGCGCGAACGCGGAGTCGAACCCGTCCGGCTCGGCGGTGACCTGCACGCACGTGAGGCCGAGCGCCGCGGCCTGCCGCGCGATGAGCTCGGCGCGAACGCCGTGAAACCGCACGCGCCCCGTGGCGCCGTCGTACACGTTGCCCAGGAACCGAACGTCGAGCCCCTCTCGCCGCGCGCGCTCGAGGGCGAGCGTGGAGTCCTTGCCGCCGCTGCTCATCAGGGCGTACATCATAGGCACGCGAAGCTACCGCGCGGCCAGCGGCACCGTAAGGCGAGGATCGTGACATGAGGGCGTCTTCACGGCCAATTGCCGGCTCCGTGAGCGCCGCCGTGCGATCCTTACAGGAGCGCGGGACCCCGGAGGTAGCCGATGTCCTTTCTACAGAACGACGAGCGAGAGCAACTCCGAAAACTGTTCCGGGACAAGCTGCGGGATCCCGTGACGGTGCAGTTTTACACGCAGCGCGCCTCCCCGCTGTCCGCGCCGGCACAGCAATGCCAGACCTGTCGCGAGACGGGCGAGCTGCTGGGAGAACTGGCGGCGCTCTCGGACAAGATCACGATCGAGACCCACGACTTCGTGACGGAGGCCGGCGAGGCCAGTCGCCGCGGGATCGACCGGATTCCCGCCATGGTGATTCAGGGGAAGGGTCGGGGAACGGTCCGGTACTTTGGCGTGCCGGCGGGCTACGAGTTCGCGGTGCTGATCGAGGCGCTGCTCGACGCGTCGCGCGGCGGCACCGCGCTCGCGCCCGCCACGCGAGAGGAGCTGGCGAAGCTTCCCGGACCGGTGCGTCTGGAGGTGCTCGTCACCCCCACCTGACCCTACTGCCCTCATGCGGCCCGGGTGGCCCACCAGATGGCAGTCGAGAGTCCCAACGTCACGGCGGACGTGATCGAGGTCTCGGAGTTTCCCGAGTTGATTCAGCGCTATCAGGTCCGCGGCGTGCCGAAGACGATCGTGAACGACGCGCTGAGCGTGGAAGGCGCGGTGCCGGAGTTGTCGCTGCTCAATCTCGTGAAGGAGGGTGCCGAGAAGCATCCGCTGTGACGAGCTGCCGGGCTGAGGCCGGTCCAACGGCGAAGCCCCCCTTTGAACCACTGCGATCCGTCCATGTGGTAACACGCAGTTGTGTGGTGCGTGCGTATAGATTAGCCCGCACGATTGCACGAACACGCCACCTCCCGGAGCTCTCATGTCCCAGGACCTGCGATACCCCATTGGCCCGTTCAAGCGCACCAGCACCCTGACCCCGGCCGAACGCGCCGCGGCGATTGACCAGATCGCCGAAGCGCCGGCGAAGCTCAAGGCCGCGGTGAAGGGCCTGACCCCGGAGCAACTCGGCACGCCGTATCGGCCCGGCGGCTGGACCGTCCGCCAGGTCGTGCACCATCTGCCGGACAGCCATCTCAATGCGTATGCCCGCTTCAAACTGGCGCTCACCGAAGACCAGCCGCGGATCAAGACGTACGAAGAGGCGCGGTGGGCGGAACTGGTGGACGCCAGGGAGGCGAAGGTGGAGACCTCCCTCAGCCTGCTCGAGGCGCTCCACGAACGCTGGGTCATGCTGTTGCGTGCCATGAAACCGGACGACTTCTCGCGCAAACTGGATCACCCTGAGCAGGGATTGATCAGTCTGGATTTCCTGCTTGCGATGTACTCGTGGCACGGGCGGCATCACGTGGCGCATATCACGTCGCTGCGGGAGCGAATGGGGTGGGGTTGAACACCGGCGATGGCGGGCGATGACAGGCGATGGCGGGTGATGGCGGGCGATGATGGGCGATGACAGGCGATGACGGGCGACGGGGGGGCGATGGCGGACGATGACAGGCGATGACGGGTTGGAGCCGCCCGGCGCGCGTACCGCAATGAATTGATCCTGCCGTTGGTCGTTTTCGTTACTTCCGCTGGTTTTCGGCGTCATACGATTCCCCCATGCTCGCGCGCATCCGCTCCGCGGCGGTGCTGGGAATTGATGCCTACCTGGTAGACGTCGAGACCGACATCGCCAGCGGCCTGCCCACGTTCGCCACCGTGGGATTGCCGCACGGCGCCGTGAAGGAAGGCCGAGAGCGCGTGAGCGCGGCGATTGTGAATTCGGGATACGAATTCCCCATCAAGAGAATCACCGTCAACTTAGCCCCCGCCGACGTCCGGAAGGACGGTTCGGCGTTCGATCTGCCGATTGCGCTCGGCATTCTGGCGGCGACGGGACAGTTGGGTGGGTCGGCGGGTCGGCGGATCGGCGGATCGGAGTCGCCGGATCCACCCGATCCGCCCA
>DATMAW010000017.1:0-10741 GCA_035559715.1 Gemmatimonadales bacterium
CCATGGCCAAAGTGCTCCAGCTCAAGGCCAACGGGCAGCTCGCCGCCGCCTGCACCACTGGCCGAGCTCCGCTCACTCCCGGCCCTCGCCTTCGCTCCGCCTCCGCTGCCAGCACCGCTCCGCCGGTCGCGCGAGGGCTGCGCGCCACCTTTCCAGGCCCCGTTCGCCTCGCGCTGGGGGCCACACGCGAGCCGTCCGTGGGTGCGTGCCTTGCCGCGTCTGTTCGAAGAGCCGAGAATCCGCAATTGACCCTCGTGCCCACCAGATCCGACCGACGAAATCGTGACAGTCACTGAGGCACTTCGGGCACTTGACGACCTCCTAACCGGGCATCAAACTGGGCTTATGGACACCAGGTCTGCGGCGGTCGTGCTCCTCGCCCTCATGGTCGCGGTTGCGGGTTGCATGCCGGCGGGGCCCGCCGTGGTGGGCGAACGCCCGGCCGGCGAGCAACCCGGCAGGTCAGTTCCGACCAAGAGCCTGACCATCGCTGTGGCCGGTGAGCCGACCCATTTCCTCTTCGACTTCGGCAGCACGGGCTTTGGCAGCGTGGGCACCGCTGATCTGGCCCAAGCCGTCCACCGTGGACTCGCGAGCTACGACGATCGCGGGATCCTGCACCCGGTGCTGGCAACCGAGGTGCCATCACGGGAGCGGGGCACCTGGATCGTCCGGCCGGACGGCACTATGCAGACCACCTACCGCCTGCGGCCGCACGTCACCTGGCACGACGGTACCCCGCTCACCGCACGCGCCTTCGCCCTCGGCTGGGAACTGGTCAACGACCGCGAGCTTCCGATCTCCGCCACCGGCAGCGTACGGGGGCTACTGGACCACCTCGAGGTGCGGGACGACCACACTCTGGTCCTCGAGTGGGGCCGCACGTACCCATTTGCGCATGCACTAACGCTCTCCGCGTTCCCCGCCGTCCCGCCGCATCTCGTGGAAGCGACCTACCGAGCGGAGCCAACCCGGGTTCCCGACTTGGCCTACTGGACCCGAGAGTTCGTCGGACTCGGCCCTTACCAACTCGGCGCCTGGGAGCCCGGCAGTCATATCGTGCTCCGGGCCTACGATGGTTACTTCGCCGGCCGGGCCCGGATCGACACCATCGACGTTCGCTTCATGCCTCACCAGCCAACGATCGTGGCCAACCTGCTAGCGGGCACGGTCGACGGGGTGATCAACCGCGCTCTTGAGTTCGAGCAGGCGATGCTCGTGAAGGAGGAGTGGGAGCGAGCCGGACGCCGGCCGCTGGTGATCAACCAACCCACCCACTGGCGCATGATCCCCTTCCAGTTCCGCGACCCCCGCCCGCGCGAGGTGCTGGACGTGCGGGTCCGCCGCGCCCTGGTCCACGCCATTGACCGCCAGGCGGTCATTGATGCCATATTGGCAGGGCAGTCCCCGATCGCTCATACCTTCATCACGCCGGACGACCCGCGCTGGGAGTGGGTGCAAGACGTCGTCGCTCGGTACGACTACGACCCGCGCCGGTCGCTGGCGCTCCTCGCCGAGGTTGGGTGGCGCCCCGGCCCAGATGGCAGCATCATGCATGCGAACGGCGAGCGGGTGGAGCTGGTGCTAGAGACCTCCCCGGCCCTCCAGCGCACCGCCACCATCACAGCCCCGTACTTCCGGTCGCTGGGCCTCGCCATCGAGGAGCACGTGCTCTCGCCCGCCGATGCGCGGGACGCCCGCCGAGTGGTGCAGTTCCCGGCAATCCAGGTCTCCAACATCCCGCTCTCGTGGGAGCATAACCTGGCCCGCCTGCACGGGCCGCGCTGCCCCTCCGAAGCCAATCGCTGGACTGGGTTCAACTCAGGCTGCTATCAGAATCCGCAGCACGACGCCATCATTGACGCCCTCTACGGCGAGATCGACCCGGCGCGGCAGCGCCAACTGTGGCGCGACATGGTTCGGCTCCAGAGCGAGGACGTGCCGGTGGTGCCGATGTTCTTCCTGGTGGTCGCAACGATCTTTCGCGAGGGCGTCACCGGGGTGAAGGGCGACACCAACCCGCGCAGCGGTGCCACCTGGAACGTTGAGCAGTGGGACGTTCCAGCCGCCAGAAGCTGAGCGCTCTGGCGATCGGCGCGCTCATCGAGCGATTCGAGGCGACCATCCCCTAAGAAGAACGGAATACGCACGAGTAGGCGGTTGGCAAAAAGGCTCAGACCGCTCCGCGTGTCTCGGCCCATTGACATTGTGTTCCACCCGCTTGCGCTGGCTCGACCGGGTGCGGGAAACAGGGTATATCCAGGAAACCGCCACGGCCGGAGCGCGGACGGTGCTAACCAAGGGAGAGAACGATTGCACGCCTCGCGTCGGACCGGGGACGTCTGAGGGGGAGATGCTGCGCCGCGCCTGGTTCCCGGCAGCAGGTATCGACGGGGTGACGGAGAAGCGACCGACGAAGTGTGTGCGCCTGCTCGGCGAGGATCTCGTGCTGTTCTTGGACAAGAGCACGAACGTAGTCATCATCCAAGACCACTGCGCCCACCGGGGGCCTCCTTGCTCTACGGCCGAGTCGAGGAACGCGGGATCGCCTGCGCCTACCGCGGCTAGCTTTATGACACGGCGGGCGACTGCCTCGGGTGTGCGGCCGAGCCGGCCGGCAGCAAGTTCCACCTCACCGTCAAGCTGCGCGCCTATCCCGCGCAGCCACACTTTGGCCGGTACTGAGCCTATCTCGGTCCGCTGCCGGCCCCGGCGATCCGCAAGCGGCACATCATGGAGCACCATCGACCCGGAACGGCTGGAGAACGACTTCTACGCCAACTGGGTCCGGGTGATGGAGAACAACACGGACGGCTCGTACATCTTCGTCCTCCACCAGGACACCTACGTCATGCATCGAACGGAGGGAGGCGGGCAGCACACGGCGACGAGCACGACCTGGCGGCTCATCAATGACCTGGTCGAACTGCAATACCGAGCGGCGCTCGCCGGCACCGTGCGCACCATTGGCCTCTCCGACGATACGTCGCAGAGGATCTGCTGGTCTTCTCGAACATGCACTGGCGGATGAACATGCTCTCGATTAAGGCGCCGGCGGACGACACGTACACCCGGCGGTTCGTCGCGACCGTGAAAGCGAACTGCGAAGCGGGCGACCCGCCCCGAGTTCCGAGCCGCTACTACGCTGACCTCTCCGATGCCAAGTCCCCGCCGCTCGCGCCGTATCTCGAGGCTCGGTACCGCATGGACCGGCTGCTCCACCACGGCCTGACGGCGACCGAGACCCTGGGTCTCGATCGCCCCACGCGCGTCGTCGCACCTCGGCACGCGGGACGACGGCGTTGCCATGTTCGACCGCATGATCCTGCGGGAGATCGCCAAGGTCGCCCAGGGCCAGGACACGATCGGTACCGACGCGAACACCCCCGACCTCGTGGACACCAACTTCGTGGCGATCCACGCCGTGGGGCTTCGGTAGGCGTCGTGATTGCCGGTCCCCGCGGACACGTGCTCGTGATCCTCGTGTTCTCGCTCGTGGGGTGCGCTGCGCCCAAGTCGCAGCTGGGTACCGGCGCCAGCGCGCTCGAGCCGCTGCGGGTGCCGACGGCGCTCCACATGGTGATCAACACAGAGGTGATCAACCTCGCGACGAGAGCCGTCGGCCCGACGAGTCCCGCCCGAACCACGCGGCTCTTCAACACCGGCTTGACGATCGTGGACGCCCAGACCACCGTCCGGCCAAACCTGGTGGAGGAGATGCCGCAACTCGACAGCGACTCCCGGCGCGTGTTTCCGGACGGGCGGATGGAGACCACGTGGCGGCTGCAGCCGAACTTGGCCTGGCACGTTGGGCAGTCGCTCACCGCGGATAACGTCGTCCTTGCCAGCGCGGAGCGCGAGCAACTCCACGCGATCATACTGAACGCGTGGCCACGGACGGGGATTGCCGCCCAGCCGATGGTCATGTCCGGCGCGTTGGAGTGGGACCAGCAGGTGCGCGCCACCTTTGCCGGTGTCCTCGAGCACAGCATCGAGGTGAGCAAGACGTCATCCGGACAGGCGCTCGCGAGCGAGGAGTTCGCGACGCCCGCGAATCGGTGGAGCGGCAGCAACCGCAGCGGTGGGACGAACTCCGAGTATGAGCTCCTCTGGGAGTGGTACAACGGGACGCTGAACCGGACCGAGCAGGACCAAGCCTTCATCCAGAAGATGCGGCTACCGAGCGGGCACCTGCCGATCTTTCCGCACTCGAATTTCATCACGGTCACCGCGTACGTGCCTCGGCTGCGGGGGGCACAGAGCGAGACGAGCAACTGGATCATCCACGGGTAGCAGCTGTGCTGACATACGAAAGGAGCAATCATGGTGCTGACCAAAGAAGAGAACGACCTGGTCACCCGGACTGGCCCAGGAACGCCGTGCGGAAAGCTCCTTCGGAGCTACTGGCAGCCGGCGGCCTTGAGCGAGGAGCTGCCCGAGGGCGGACCCCCTATCCCGCTTCGGCTGTTCGGCGAGGACCTGGTCCTTTTCCGCGACGAGCAGGGCCGAGTTGGATTGCTCGACCTCCATTGCTCCCACCGAGGCACCGACCTCTCCTACGGCCGGTTGGAAGACGGCGGCCTGCGTTGCGTCTACCACGGCTGGCTCTACGACGTGCACGGCAAGTGCCTGGAGACCCCGGCCGAGCCCCCGGGCAGCCGGCTGCGGGATTACGTCCGGCACACGGCCTATCCGTGCCAGGAGGTGGGCGGGGTCATCTTCACCTACATGGGGGAGGGCGAGCCCCCGCTGCTGCCCAACTACGAGGTTTTCGCCGTCCCGGCCTCGCACCGACTGGCGACGAAGCATTTTCACGAGTGCAACTGGCTCCAGGGGCTCGAGGGCAGCCAGGATGCAACCCACGTGCGCTTCCTCCACCGCTTCTTACGCACCGAGCAGGGAGAGCGTGCGCTCGCGACACACCCTAAGGCGCTCAAGCCGGGCGAGGATGCGAGCTTCCGTGACCCCCCGAAGAACGAGTACTACGGCCCGGTGCGGACGGAGGAGCACGACTTCTCAGTCTGGGTCTGGTACCCCAACGGCCGCGGGGGACCAGAGTACACCTTCCCCAGCCTCTGTCTCACGAACGGCGGCCCCCAGGCGTCCGGTGATGGCTATCAGATTTACTGGCGAGTGCCGATCGACGACGAGCACTGCTGGCTTTTCTCGCTCGCCTTCAAGCGGTCGGGGCCGATCCCGCCAGAGCACGTCTATCAGCGCTCCTGGGCCATGATGACCCCGGACTACCACTTCATCCGCAACCAGCGCAACCGCTACCTCCAGGATCGCGAGGAGCAGAAGACCACCACGTTCACGGGCATGGGCAACGTGTTCGTCGTCCAGGACGCGCTGGCGAACGAGACCCAGCCGGCGATCCAAGACCGGACGAAGGAGCTGCTGGGAAACGCGGACATGGCGATCGCCGCCTGGCGGCGTATGCTGATCCGGGCGATCCGCGACGTCGAGGCCGGGGGTACGCCGCCAGGCCAGATTCGCGACCCGCGCGTCAACGAAGTCGACCCCATCTTCCTCCGGCGGAATGCCCCGCCGACGGACGACGAGCTGGCCGAGGTGCTCGAGATCACCGGCGGGAACTGGGTTTCGTCGATGTCGCGCGGGCACCGGCCCAGCCAGGGCGCAGCGCAGGTGCGCGAGCTCCCGCCAACGGCGGGGGTCACGACCGGCGATTGATGCGGTTCCGGACGTTGGCGCTGGCTTCATGACGGTCGCGGTTCGGTATCTGACGCTGCTCTGGGCCCTGCTGGTCGTCGCGTGTACACAACCGGCCGCGCAGTCGGCGACGGCTGGGTCGCCGGACGTCGCCGACTCTCCGGCTTCCGGCCGCATGCTGGTCGCGATCCCCCGCCAGGAGCCGAGCTCGCCCTCGGCCACGGTTCTGCTCACCGCGGGAATCGGCTCGACCGCGACCCAGCATCCCTTCGATGCTGGCCTAGTCATCCTGAACGGTGAGGAGGTCGCGGTGCCCTACCTCGTAGAGAGGCTCCCACGGCTCAACACCGAGAGCTGGCGGGTCCTGCCCGACGGCCGCATTGAGACGACCTATCGTCTGCGCCCGGGCCTGAGCTGGCACGACAGCACTTCCCTCAAGGCCGACGACTTCTTCGCGTGGCAGGTCTACACCACGCTGGAGTTCGGGACGGCAACGACGCCACCTCATCCGCGCATGAGCTACGTTCAGGAGCCGGACGTGCAAACCGTCGTTATCTCGTGGAGCGATCCGTTCCCCGGTGCGGGCGCGCTCGAAGGGCTCGGCGGCGCGGGCCTGCGGCCGAGCTTCGCGCCGCTGCCTCGCCATCTGCTGTAGGAGGCACACCAGCAAGCACGGGAACCCTTCGTGCAGCTCCCCTACTGAACGGTGCAGTACGTGGCGCCGAACCGTCCAGACTGACGCGCTGGGAGCCCGGCGCCTTCGTCGAGGCCGACGCGTTCGCCGGGCACGTGCCCAGCCAGCTTAGGATCCTGAAGCTTCGTATGAGCTTCGTCAGCCACGCGAACGCGGCCGTGGCGCACGGCATGCGCCTTGTCGATGTTGGTGATGCGGTCCGTGCGAGGCTGGTATCGATCGGCTGGCCCGTCGTCCCGATCTGCACGACGCTCCCCGAGGTCACCGACCGGATCATGACGCCAAACTACAGCGGCTGGCCGATCCTTACGCGGAAGAGCCGGCCCGAGCAGACCGTGTACCTGCTGTGCCAGGCGCTCGAAGAGACCGGTGATCACCTCGTCTGGGACACGGACCTGCCGGTGATGCTCGCGGGCCTCTGCAGCAACACCGCTGCTGCCCTGTTCGACGATCTCCTCCACCCTGGCGCGGAGCGATACTATTGCGACCGCGGGCACCCGCCCGCAATATGATCCCCTACGGTGCATGCGCGGACAAAGCTCTGGAGTGTGTGTAGTGAGCAGACGTTCCCATCGTGTGTTCGGCATCGTGCTGCTGGCCATGGTTTGGGCGCTCGCGGCATGCGCACCGGCCGCGCCGCCGCGCACGCAGCCCGCTGATAGCGAGGGGGGCGAGCGCCCAGCTGCGGCGTCACGTACCCTCGTCATGGCAGTCAACACGGAGGTGAGCACGCTCTCCCCGAAAATGCTCGGCCCGACCAACCCCGAGCGCACGACGCGCATCTTTAGCGCCGGGCTGTCGCTCGTCGACGCCCGGGGCGAGGTCCGGCCGTACATTGCCGAAGCGCTCCCCCAGCTTAACAGCGACACTTGGCACGTCTTTCCCGACGGGCGGATGGAGACTACCTGGCGGCTCCGCCCCGGCCTCGCTTGGCACGACGGCACGCCGCTCACCGCCGAGGACTTCACGTTCGCCTTTCGCGTGTACACCTCGCCGCTCGGCGTCTTCAGCGCGAAGCCGCAGGATCTGATGGCACAGGTTGTCGCCCGCGACCCGACGACGCTCGTCATCACCTGGAGCCGCTCGTACCCGGAGGCGGCGCAGCTCACCTCGACGGAATTCGGACCGCTGCCCCGGCATCTCCTCGAGAGCGAGTTTGCCGCCTACGAGCAGGATCCCACGACGCGCGATCTGTTTCTCGCCCGCCGGTACTGGACCACCGAGTTCGTCGGCAACGGCCCGTTCCGCCTGACGGCCTGGGAGGCCGGCGCCCACATGGAGGGCATCGCGTTCGACGCCCATCCGCTGGGCAGGCCGAAAATCGACCGGGTCATGATCCGCTTTATCATGGACGACAACGTCGCGTTCACCAACCTGCTCGCCGAGAGCGTGCATCTCTCGATGATCCAGCTCCTCCCGTTCGAGCAGGGGCTGCTCCTGGAGCGCGAGTGGGCGAGCAACCGCCGCGGGGTCGTGATCTACCAGGCCACCTCGACCATGAACGTCGCGATCCAGCATCGCCCGGAGTACGGCCACCGCGCCCTGGCCGACCTCCGCGTGCGGCGCGCGCTGGCCCACGGCATTGACCGGGAGGGACTCAACGAGGCGCTCTTCTCCGGCAAGGGGCCGATCGTCCACAGCTTCGTGGCGCCGGAGGCGCCGATCTATCCCGAGGTCGACCGCGCCCTCGTGAAGTACCTCTATGACCCGCGGCGGCTCGAGGCGCTGATGATCGAAGCTGGCTTCCGGCGCGACCGTGAGGGGCTGTTCGCGAACGAGGCCGGCGAGCGATTCAGTCTGCCCTACTGGGTCACCTACAGCACCCAGCTTGAGCGGCAGCTCGCGATCATGACTGACACCTGGCGTCAGGCCGGTGTGGAGGTTCAGCCCTACGTCATTCCCGGGGCGCAGGCCCGCGACAACCAGGTCCGCTCTACCTTCCCCGGCCTGCTTGGCCACGGGGTGAGTCCAGCGACCACGTCGGCACTCGAGACGTTCAGCTCAGACCAGATCGGCTCGCCCTCGACGCGCTGGGGTGGCCAGAACCGGGGCGGCTGGTCGAACCACGAATACGATCGCCTGCTGGGCGCGTATAGCAGCACGCTCGATCGGGCAGCGCGAAATCAGCACGCCGTTACGATGTTCCGTCTCATGAGTGAGGAGGTCGCGAATTACCCGCTCTTCCGTGACCTTGGGACAATCGTGCACCTCTCCATCGTCAAGGGCCCAACTGGGCAGGTCCCCGAGGGACTGGCCCACTGGAACATCCACGAGTGGGAGATCTCGTGACACCGCGCTACGCGCGCCAGCGCCATTCCCCGGATGCGGTGCACGCCACGTCCGGCACGGGCGTCTGCGCCGCCACGGGGCCCTCGAGCAGCGCGATGTGGGCGGTCGCAGTCGGGGTGAAGTCGTGGCTGACCGCCGGCACCTTCTCAGTGTAGATCCTCTCCATCTGGACGATGACACGGATCCGCACGCTCCGATCGAGCGTCGTACCGTAGGCTTGCCAGAACCGATCGAACTCGGCATGGTGCCAGCCACTGCGGTTGGTCCCCGCCCGCCGGTTCTCGGGCCCCGCGATCGCGGCAATGGTGAACTTGTCGAACCGCGGCGAGGAGAGGCCGCCCGTAGAGAGCGCCGGAAGGAGCGCTCGGGCCTGGTTGTCGCTGATCTGGGCAACGGGGATGATCTTCTGGACGGCGTCCACCCCAACGCGCCACATGCTGTCGACAAGGATCGTGTTCTCGCGCTCGAGGACCACGCCCCCATCCACGGCCACCTCGACCCGGAAGGGCTCGCCGTTGGCGTGCGCGTACAGGCCGTCAGCCCCTTTGACCATCCCTCCCTCTTCCAGAAGCCGCGCCACGCCCCGGGCGTCGTACGGGTACTTCGCGATGGCCTCGTCGACCTGCAGGAAGTCGTCCTTCATAAGTGGCGTCAGGGAAACCGTGAGCAGGCCCCGTCCGCCGGTGATCGCCTCGAACGTTCCGGCGCTATCCATGCTGTGGGCGAGGGCGCGCCGCACGCGCAGATCTAGGAGCGCTCGCGGGTTGACGGCTTCCGGGCGCAACTGGATGCGAGTCGCCCGGAAGGTCAACGGCGAGTACAGGACCGTGCCTCCATTGCTCGGCGCCCATTGCTGCTCGGGCGTCAGCCCTTCCTCGGTATAAAAGATCGACTCGCTCACGTCGTGCGCCTAGCCGCTGAGCAGATTCGCGAGCGCCGTGCTCGGATCCGCGATGAAGACCAGCCTCATGCGGTCGATCTTCGGGCGGCAGAGAGCTTGCTGGTCGAAGGTCACGGCCTCCACGAAGGCCCCCGGCTCCCAGCGCTCGATCCGATACGGGCCAAGGCCGACGTACTCGCCGGTCCAGAACGGTAGGCCGGCCAAGACGTGGGGATCGAGCTGCTGGAACTGCACCTCGAGGAGATGCCGGGGGAGTGCTTGGAATTCGAGGTCCAGTGCGGCGGCCTCCGCAAACAGGCGCTTCCACTAGGTCACGACGTTCTTTCGTCAGTGGCCGTGACCTCTGCCATGGAACCGAGCGCGGCTGAGGAGCCGGCTCCGAACTCCGGTCGAAGATAGACGCGCGCAGCGAAAGCGAAGTCCCTCGCCGTGAGCAGCTGACCGTCATGCCAGACCAGATTCGGGCGCAGCCGGTAGGTGGTCTCCGTACGACCATCCGGAAAGACGCGCCAGCTGTCGCCGCTGAGTGTAGGGGAGGGCCTCGGCCAGGTACGGCATCGGCCGCTCGCGCTCATCGAGATAGTCGAGCAGCGCATTGAAGACCCGCCGCACCTGGCCGAGCGAGCCGGAGGAGGTCACGATCGACTTCGCGGCGATGCTGGGCGGCTCCCCCCGCCGGACGATGACGAGCGTGCGCTCGTGATGCCTCATAAGCCCCGGTTACCGAACGGGTTGGCCGCTGGCGGGTCGGACCGGGGGCGCGGCGGGCCCGGATGGTCCGGCCGCGGTCCGCGGCCGGGGGCCACCGCCGTCCCCCAACGCGGAGGAGCGGGCGGACTTCGGCGTCGCCTCGCTGACGGCTGCGCGGTCCGGCCGTGGCGACCACCTCCCGCACCGCCTCGGCGATCCACGCCCGCAGCTTCAGCGGGTTGAGCGCCTGGGATCCGTGCGCTCCAGCTGCGCCCAAGTGGGCCCATCCAGCACCCCGCGGCGAGCACGCGCGGCTCGGGGGTGGCCGCCTGATCATCGCGCTTGCGGACCTTGGTCCCGCTCCGCTCCTTGGCGGCAACCTTCCGCACCAGCTGGACCGGGTGGCGGGTGAGCGCCGCCCGGCACCCGGCCCAGCCGGTGGCCACATCCCCCACGGTGAGGGCCACGACGAAGGAACCGGCCGGGTCGACCCCGCC
>DATMAW010000018.1:0-3631 GCA_035559715.1 Gemmatimonadales bacterium
CACCTCCCCGCCTGTCTGGAACCGCCACCGCAACGTTCCATCGGGGCGCAGCGCGTAGAGCCAGCCGTCGGCCGATCCCACGTACACGGTGCCGTCCGCTCCAAGGGCGGGGGACGAGAACACGCCCGCGTTGGTGAAGTAGCGCCAGCGCAGCGTGCCGTCCGCGTTGAGCGCGTACACGGACCAATCCTCGGACCCGATGTACACGGCTCCGTCGGCACCGAGCGCCGGCGATGACAGGAACACCGTGCCGCCCGTGAGGTGGCGCCACTTGAGCGTGCCATTCGGGTTGATGGCGTAGACGTAACGGTCCCAGGCGCCGGCGTACACGGTGCCGTCCGCGCCCACGGCGGGCGACGCGTTGTTGCCGCCCGTGGCGTAGCGCCAGCGCAGGGTGCCGTCAGGGTTCAGCGCCCAGAGAAAACGCCCCGCGCCGACGTAGATCGCGCCGTCCGCCGCCAGCGCCGGTGACGATCGTACGCCCGTGCCAAGCAGGAAACGCCACTTCAGCGTGCCGTTCGGGTTCAGGGCGTAGAAGTAGGCATCGTCGCTCGCCGTGTAGATGGTGCCGTCGGCGCCGATCGTGGGCGTGGCGAACACTGGAGACGGAAACACGTAGCTCCACCGCACGGTGCCGTCAGGCGCGAGCGCGTAGAGGCGGCCGTCAACAGATCCCGCGTAGATCGAGCCGTCAGGGCCGCGCGCGGGAGAGGAGGTCGTCCCGCCGCTCACGAAGCTCCAGAGCAGGGCGCCCTCGGGAATTGCGCCCTTTTCGATGCGGAACTTGATGGGAAGCGTGCGACCGTCCGCCAGTCCGACGTATTCGCCCGTGTTGATGTTCTTCAGGCCCTTGCCGTTCGGCAGCACGATCACGTCCGCGAATCCCAGGGCCACGCCTTCGGCCAGCACGGTGAGGCGGTAGGTAACGCGAGGATTGAGTCCGGCGCCGTTGGTGTGCCAGTTCACGTGGTAGTGTTCATCCGCGGCGCTGGGTGTCGCCGGGAGGTCCATGAGTGGCGAGCCGTTCGCCGTGATCCGCACGATGGGCTCCAGCGTGGGATCGAACACGCCCGTGGGGGATGGGCGTGGAACGAGCGGCGGCAGGAAATAGAAGTGGGCGTTCCCGCCGGTTGCGCCATCGGAGATGGCCAGGGAGGGCGGGTCCACCACGCGATCCGGGCCGGCACACGACGCGAGTGCCGTGAGCATCGCGAGCGCGACGAGCGTCCGGCGGGACATGACGGTTCCTTGCCGTTGGTGGGCCATATAGAAAGCGGGCTCCCGGCGATTGGCGCGGGAGCCCGAGATCTTCGTCACTTCATGCCGTCTGTAGCATCATGGTGCCGGCGGCGGGGCTTTGATCGTGATCGGGAGGTAGTTCAAGAACCCCGGCCACTGCGTGTTCCCCTGCGCACCGCTGCCGAGCCGGAGCGTCAGGAAGAAGCCCTTGGTCTGCCCGATCTGAGCGGGCAGGTCAATGCTGTAGCCAATGGTGCTGCCACAGGCCTTGTTACCGGTCACCGTGCAGACGTCACCGGTGTTCAAGGGATGCTTCATCTCGTAGACCGTCTTCCCTCCGGCGGTGTTGTTAAACGCCGCGGTCGTCTGGTTCCCCCCACCGCCCACGGCGTCGTTGAACCCACAGCTCGACTGCCCGGAACCCACGCAACCCGTGTCCACGAACTTGTCGAACTTGCCGGCGGACGGCGAGAACTCCCACACGTCGTCGCCAAGCGCGCGCCCGCCGGAGAGATTCGCGTCATTGCTCCACTCGATGCGGAGCGAGTTCTCGCGGGCGGTGCCGGGCACTTCCAGCGCCAGATAGAAGTTCGTTTCGTCGTTCATCCAACGCAGTGTGGCGAACGTGCTCGAGCCGCCGGACAGATTCACCCGGACGTCGCTGCGCTGCAGGGCGCAGCCCCACTCGCCGTTCGAGATGGTGCCATCAATCGCCTGCGGCGTGCCGAAACCCGGCTCGCAGACGACGGCGGTGAACTTGAGTTCACCCACGCCGAGCTGAATGGCATCCGCCGTCGGGCCATCCGAGTGCCTCGGGGCGTACACCCCCTCCGGCCCGCAGTCCGCGCCGCAGGTGGGATCCGCGACGCCTCGGCCGGCCACGGTGAGTGTGTACGTGCCGGGCACGTTGGGCAGCGTCCAGCTGAACGTGAGATTCCCACTGGTCCCCGTCTGGGCGGTGGCAGGGCTGACGCTGCCGCCGTTGGCGCTCGCGGACAGCGTGACGCCGGCAACCGCGTCGCCGCCTGCGTCGGTGACGTTCAGCGCCGCGGAAACCGTCCGACCACCGGGCCCCGATCCAAGGTACCCCGTGGGATTCGATGCGTCGTAGCCCATCTTGGCCGGCAGCGCGGCCTGAACCGGGCTCTCGACGTCCCATCCGCCGCAGCCCACGTCGCACGCCATGGCCGGTTGCGGCATGAGCAGGGCGAGCACGCGTTCCTGGAGCGTTTCCCAGCTGCGTTTCGCCACGCGAATGAACTGATCGAACGCGCGGGGTCCCATGCCCTGCTGCGTCGGGCTGCTGGGCACGCAATCCTCGCCCTCCGCATCCGGCAGGGCATAGACGAACCCGTCCGCTCGCAGATTGAGAATCGAGACGCGCATCGCCTGCGCGGCGCTCAGGCCTGTTTCGAGCGCCTGACACAGCGTGGCCACGCCGACCACACCGCTAAGGGTCGTAAACGGTGGATCGCTCACAACGTCCACGCACTCGCCGAACGTGGGCAGGTCAACGAGGCCGGAGATGGCGGTCGCCGGATGACAGGGCGACAGCGTGACCGTGGTGACGATGCCGCCGCTCGAGCTACTCTGCATTGCCGACGGTGGCGCCGGAGACTCCTGGGCTACTTCCACCTCGCTGATGACCTCTCCGCCGTCCTCAAGCGCAACTGTGCCACCCACGGGGAGTGAGGCGGACGCGCAGGGAACCGTGGGGTCCTCCAGCGTGGCCGGGCACAGGGCACCGCTCTCGATGCGCACTTTGATGGGCAGGCTGCCGCTGCCACCGTTGTTGAACTGGCAGTACGGGACGTTACCGCTACAGCTCGATACCGATGGGTTCTCGTCCGGGTCAATGTCGCGGAAGGCAAGCGATTTGGTTCCAACGATGACGTCGATGCGGTACATCACGTCATTGTTCAGCGTGAAGCCGCCATCCTTCAGATTGGCCTGATACAGCTGATTGGTCAGGCTGAAGGCCATCGCGATATCGCCCAGGGTCGCCACGCACTGCAGCGGGTCCGGGAAGGGAACTGCCTCAGTTGCGTTCAGCTGGCACACGCGCGCGAAGACCTGGAGGTTCGGGTTCGCGGGCCGGTCGCCGTAGTTGGTCGACCCACTTGGTTCCGTCACCAGTGGCGGGTGGAAGAACACGTCTGGATTGCCGCCGTTGTTGGCGCCGTCCACCACGGCAAATGTTGGCCCGCCGGTGTCGCGCAAAAACGGCGATTGTGAGTCCGAGCAACTGTAGACCACCCCTGCGAGACAGGCGAGCCCAACGAGTCGCAGGGCCGAGCGAGTACGGGACTTCATGAGGGCCGACTCCTAAGGCACGCGAGGTGCCCTAACATGGGTGGCGCACCACGCCGGTGCAAGCACGCGCATCACAGGC
>DATMAW010000019.1:0-2953 GCA_035559715.1 Gemmatimonadales bacterium
TGCTGACGGCGGCGGCTCGAGAAGCCGGATTCACGCTCAGCGCCCGCAGGGCGCAGCACCTTGCGGCGTTTGCCCCCGGGGCCGCGAGTGGGGCGCGCGTGATGCTGGGCAGCGGTGGGATCGCGGAAACGGCGTTTGACCGCCTCATCCTGCGCCATCTGCCGGCGGCCCCACCCCCGCCACTCGCCGTCTGGGGAGACGCCCCCCAGGGCACCGCGAATTGGGGTGACTGGCTGATTGAATGGAGGGCGGGCATCGCGGGGACGACGGATCGTGTCTCGTTCGTCACGTGGGTAACCCCCGGGCCCGGCGAAGTGCGCGCGCCACGCACCGGCGAGCGTCTTCGGCCCCTCGGGTTCCACGGGCATCGGCCGCTCGCCCGCCTGCTCATGGAGGCCCGCATCCCGCGGAGCGACCGGCCATCGTATCCGGTCCTGTGCCGGGCCGGAAGCCCGCTCTGGCTTCCCGGAGTGTGCCGCAGCGATTGCTGCGTCCCCTCGGTCGGCGCCCTCGCGGTGCGGCTCGAAGCGCGCCGTCTGACGTCGGGCGTTGGCCTCCCGGGTGATCCTGGGTAGAATTGAGATGACTCCGGCGGCGCGCTCCCGCGACGCGGCGTCAACCAGACCATGAGCGACCGCATTCCTCCCAAGAAGTTCACCGTCGGGGCGATGAGCAAGAACGTCGTGTTCTGGCTGCTCATCGTGTTGCTGTCCATTGCGTTCTACCGCATGGTAAACCAGGCGCGGGCGGAGCTCGTGGACATCAAGTACTCCACGTTCAGCCGCGAACTGGATCGGGACAACGTGGCCTCCGTGGCGATCACGGGCGGGCAATTCGTGCAGGGCGAGTTCAAGCAGCCGGTCCGCGTGGACGGCCGGGAGGTCCGACAATTCAGCGTGATGCTGCCGGTCCAGCATTCGGAAACGTTCGTCGCGCGCCTGGAGGCGAAGAACGTCCCGATCGAGGCCAAAGAGCCGCGGCCGTCTCTTGGGGCCGTACTCCTGCAGCTCCTGCCGTGGATGATCCTCATTGGCCTGTGGCTGTTCTTCTGGCGGCAGGTGCAGCAGGGCGGCAATCGGGCGTTCGCGTTCGGGAAATCCCGCGCCAAGCAGCTCACCGCGGACACGCCCAAGGTCACGTTTGCGGACGTGGCGGGGTGTGACGAGGCTAAGGTCGAGTTGCAGGAGATCATCGAGTTCCTGAAAGACCCGCAACGATTCCAGCGGTTGGGCGGGCGCCTCCCCAAGGGCGTCTTGCTGGTCGGACCGCCCGGGACGGGCAAGACGCTGTTGGCGCGCGCCGTGGCGGGAGAGGCCGGGCGACCGTTCTTCTCCATGTCGGGCTCGGATTTCGTGGAGATGTTCGTCGGTGTCGGCGCGTCGCGGGTGCGCGATCTGTTCGAGACCGGAAAGTCGCACGCGCCCTGCATCATCTTCATCGATGAGATCGACGCCGTGGGCCGGCACCGCGGGGCGGGGCTGGGTGGCGGCCATGACGAGCGGGAGCAGACGCTCAACCAGCTGCTGGTGGAGATGGATGGGTTCGAGTCCAACGAGGGCGTGATCCTGATCGCCGCCACGAACCGGCCCGACGTGCTGGACCCCGCGCTGCTTCGGCCCGGCCGGTTCGATCGCCAGATCGTGGTGGACATGCCGGACGTGCGCGGGCGCGAGATGATTCTCCGGGTGCACGCCCGCAAGATCCCCCTGGCCGACGACGTTCGCCTCGACGTGATTGCGCGGGCCACCCCGGGCCTGGCCGGCGCGGACCTCGCCAACATCGTCAACGAGGCCGCGCTGCTCGCCGCCCGGCGCAATCGGGCCAACGTCACGATGCAGGACTTCGAAGATGCCAAGGACAAGGTCATGCTTGGCGTTGAACGAAAGAGCCTGGTCTTGTCGGAGGAGGAGCGGCGTCTCACGGCCTATCACGAGGCGGGTCACGCGCTGGTGAGCCTGCGGGTGCCCGGGCTGGACCCCGTGCACAAGGTGAGCATCGTGCCGCGCGGTCGGGCGCTGGGCATCACGTTTTCGCTGCCCGAGGAAGACCGGCACAACTACACCAAGGAATACATCCTGGGCCGGCTGGCCATGGCGTACGGCGGGCGGGTGGCCGAGGAATTGGTGTTTGGCCCCGAGAAGGTGACGACGGGTGCGGCCCAGGACATCGAGCAGGCGACCGAGATGGCCCGGCGCATGGTGATGCAGTTTGGCATGAGCGACGTGGTGGGGCCGATCGCCATCGGCGATCGGGAACAGCAGATCTTCCTGGGTCGCGAGATCGCGCAGCGGCGTGAGGTGTCGGAACGCACCGCGCAGTTGGTGGATGCGGAGCTCAAGCGCATTCTCGAGGCCGCCTACGAGCGGGCGCGGCGGCTGCTGGAGGCCGACATGGCGACGCTGCACCGCATGGCGGAGGCGTTGCTGGAGCGCGAGACGCTGGACCGGGAAGAAGTGGAACTCATCGCCGCGGGGAAGGACCTTCCCGCGCGTCCGTCCGCGGCGCCCATGTCGCTCGAGCCCGCGCGTCCGCAGCCGGCCAAGGCCCGGGCGTCCGAGACGGGGCCCGTCCTGGGAACCCCGGGCGCCGAGCCGGCAGGGGCGTGACGCGGGGCCGGGACCCCGCCGGCGGCCCCGCTCCGGCTCGCCAGACCGCTCCGATGGCCGGTGCCGCGCATTCCCGCGCGTGGGTAACGGCGCGCGGACGCCTCTCGCTCGATCCGCCGCTCATCGTCGGGATCCTGAACGTCACTCCTGATTCATTCAGCGACGGTGGGCGTTTTCTGTCGGTGGACGCCGCGGTGCGTCGCGCGGAGCAATTGGTGTCGGAAGGGGCCGGCATGCTCGACGTCGGGGCGGAGTCCACGCGGCCCGGCGCGGCGCGCGTCCCGGCGGAGGAGGAGTGGCGTCGCCTGCACCCAGTGCTCGACGCGCTGACGCGGCGGTTCCCCGCC
>DATMAW010000020.1:0-2571 GCA_035559715.1 Gemmatimonadales bacterium
CAGGCGGGCGTCCACCGCCTGCAACGGACCCAGGGGTCTGGAGGCGAACCGGTAGGTCCAGGCCGCGGCCAGCGACGGCCACTCGCGATTGGTTTGGCGAACGCGGAACTGCGCGGTCCCCCGCCGGATCCACGTGGCGCCATCCATGTCGCGAAACGTGAAGCGCACGCGTGCTCCCAGCGGCAGCGTCAGGCCGGAGGCCGCGCTCCACGTCTCCGTCTCGCCGGCGGCGGCGGCAAGGGCGCCGAATAGCGTGCGCAGGTCGGCGAACGCGGCGAGACCGAACTGATAGGAGAACCCTGGCATCCTCGGCACGCGGTCGAAGCTCGAGCGGCGCTCGCGAACGTAGGCCACGTCGCTGGCCTGAATCGCGCGTGCTACCGCACCGAGCGCTCCGCCACGAGCGTCCGGCCACAGGCGGCCCGGATCCAGCCGCATTCCAAGCTCCCGCCGCTGGGTGTTCGCGGCGGCGAGCGGCAGGTGGAGGACGCCCATCGAGTCGGGCACCAGGGACGCATCTCGCGCGTTGGGATCGCGCGTGAATCCAAAGGTGCTTCCCACGTTCAGTCGTGGGGCGAGCCATGACCCGATGGTCGGCGTGAACGACAGGCCCGTAGTCCACGCGCGCTCACGCTCGAAGCCGGCGGACGCCCCGAGGAACCGGCCTCGCTCGGCCCCCAGGAGGCGACCGGTTGCCGTCGTGTCGCCGTAATCACGCAGATCCCGGACACTGGCGTACTGCATGCGCACGGCAAGTGGCTGAATGGGCCGCCAGTCAAGGCCGGCCTGATTGCGCCATAGCCGCGCCGGGCTGGCGAGCGCAGCCGTCGAGTCGCCGGTGCGGGGAATCGGCACCCGGAAGGTGTACCGGTCCTCGTCGCGCCGAACAAAATGGCTGCGCGCGTACACGTGCTCGGGAGTCCAGCGGACGCCCCCGCGTCGTTCCGCGGCCGGGCGGTAGTCGTAGTCCACCCGCACCTGGGAGTTCGTGGCGGTGGCGCGGCTCAACTCGGCCCGCGTGCGGCCTCTCTCGCGCGAGACGACGATGGAAAGCGGGTCGAGCAACACCCGCCTGGCGCCGGGGCCCCCCGTCTCAGTGCGCCGAATCTCCAGACGGTACGAGGCCAGCCCGGCGCCGGGGCGGCGCGGCGCAATCAGCGACGCCGTGGGAACGTCGGTCTGCCGCAGGTAGAAGGGATCGCTGGCAGCCTGCGAGAATTCGAGCCGTAACGGCGCTGCGATTCCCAGTGACGCCGGCAACAAGGCGTCGAGCCGCACCGCCGTGGTGAGGCGAGCGGTTCGATCGGTCACGTACGACGGCTGTTCGCCAAGCTGACGAAACCGATCGCCGCGCTGCGACAGGTGGATGCCGACGTCGGCCACGTCCCCGGCGACGAGCCGCGCTTCCAATGCGGCTGCCGTGCCCGCTTCCCGCACCGCGCCCACGAGACGGATGTCATCCACCCACACCTCCACCCGGTCCAGCGTGATCGTCTCGGCCGCGCGGTACACCCCGACGGCAATCTCTGACACGCGGGCCAGATTCGGCGGCGTGATGCCCGGGTCCCGGACATGAACCATGTACGGCCCGTCGCAGGCCACGTAGGCCGTGCTATCGCCCCCGCAGGCTGCCGCTCCCGACGGCGGTTCACCGGAGAGCCAGTCGGCTTCGATCGCGCCGCGGAGCGCGATCCATCGCGACAGGTCCACCACGACCTCGGGCTCCCACCGACCCTCCGACCGTCGCGTGCGATAGACGTAGAAGTTGTGCTCGTCGCTTCCGACCTTGACGTGCAGCTCCAGGTCTCCTTCGTCCCACCCAGGTCCTCTTCCCTGCGCCCATAGCCGCAGCTCCCGATACTTGAGAAAGTTTCGGTCCGCCTCAGCCGTGAACCGCGTGAACGCCTCCGCACGCTCATCGAGGCGCAGGTCGCGCGCCAACAATCGCAGCGACCGCTCGTTGATCTGCTGCGTGGTGAACTGCAGCCCCACCCCTCGCTCCGCAGCCTCGTCCACCACACCCGGCGGAGACGTGTAGCCGAGGTCGCGGTTGTCCGTGCCAATGACGGAGGCAACGACCTCGCCGTGACTTTGGGCCACGGCCCCCCCCATGCCGGCCAGCGGCGTGGCCGCCCGTTTGAGCCACGGCGCACCGACGAGCCTAAGCCGAGCCAACGCCACGAACACCTCTTCGTCCACCGGGCGGTCGGGAGCCACCACCGTCAGGCGCAGCGCACGCACGTGCCGGATGTCCGGAGAGCCGATCATGAGCGTGTCTTCGCGGAACGGAATCCGGTGGAGTCGCCACACCAGGCGACGCCCAGTGGGATCCACGCGCGCGCCACCGACGCGAGCCACGGAGCGATCGTCGCCCAGGGGCAGGACGTAGCGAAACACGTCTTCACTCGTCGTACCGACCGTCTCATCCAGCCGGTTGTCGCCGTTCAGGTCTTCGGTGTCCATCAACCCGTTACCGCGAGTGCATCGGGCCGTGAGCGCCCCCAGCGGGTACACCGGCACCTCCACGGCCGGCCCGGCGCGGCAGAGCGGCAGGTCTCGGACAACGTCACC